>CAYZCV010000050.1:0-23246 GCA_964476965.1 uncultured Opitutus sp.
TGACGCCGGATGAGATTGCGGCCCGCACGCCGGATCTGTGCGCAAGCTACCAGCAGGCCGTGATCGACGCCCTCGTGCGCAAGGCCTCGGCCGCCCTGACGCAGCCCGCGGGCGACCCGTACCGCAGTCTCGGCCTGTCGGGTGGGGTGGCGAACAATCGCACGCTGCGGAGCGCCCTGGCGGCGGCGGCCGAGCGGGCGCGGGTCCCGTTGCTGTGCGCCGAGCCGAAGCACACGGGGGACAATGCGGGCATGATTGCCTTCGCCGCGTGGGCGGATCCGACCGCGAAGGACACGCTCCCCGGGGCGCTCGGGATTGAGCCGGGCTTGGCCTTGGCCTGAATCGCCAGCGCGGAGACCTGAAACCTGAGTTTTCAGAGGTCGGACTTCATGGCCTCTCCGAAACTCAGGTTTCAGGTTTCCTACAGGTATTCTCTGCGCAGATTGCTCGGGAGCAGCCCGAGTTCCTCGCGGTACTTGGCGACGGTACGCCGGGCGATCTTGATCCCGCGGGCCTGTAGCTTGGCCACGATTTCCTGGTCGCTCAGCGGCTGGCTGCGATCCTCGCCCCCAATCAGATTGTTGATCATGTCCTTCACGCTTGTGTTCGACACCGCATCGCCGCTTTGGGCCTGGTAGCCCGGGGTGAAGAAGAACTTGAAATCAAACACGCCATGGGGCGTGCGGATGAACTTGTTGGCGATTGCCCGGCTGACCGTGGTCTCATGGACGCCGACGGCATCCGCGATCTGGGTCATGGTGAGCGGGCGGAGCTTGGAGACGCCATGCTCGAAGAACTCGACCTGGACCTTGATGATCTCCCGCGTGATGCGCTCGATTGTCTGCTGCCGCTGCTCGATCGAGTTGATGAGGAACTTGCCGGAGCGCATGCGTTCCCGCAGGTAATCCCGCTCCTGCTTGCTCAGCGTCCCCCGCGCGATCATCTCGCGGTAGGTGTTCGAGATGCGCAGCCGGGGGATGTAGTCGCTGTTGAGCTGGATCTTCCACTCGTCGCCGTCCTTTTCGACCGTGACATCCGGAACGACCACGCGGTTGTTGTCGTCCGCAAAGCGGCGGCCGGGCGCAGGGTCGAGTGAGCCGACGACCTCGATCGCTTCCTGCACGTCGTCCATGCCCGCGCCGAGCTTGCGTGCGATCTCGGGGATGCGGCGGCGCGTCAGCAGGTCGAAATGATCGCGCAGAATGCGGGCGGCGAGACTGTCGCTGCGGCCCTTGGCGGAGAGCTGCAGGAGGAGGCACTCGCTCAGGCTCAGCGCGCCGATGCCCGGAGGATCGAAGGTCTTGAGGAGCTTGGACGCCTCTTGGACGGCTGCGAGGGGGAGCTGCGTCTGCAGGGCAATGTCGGCCGGGGTCTGGGTCAGGAAGCCCCGGTCATCGAGGCAGCCCACCAGGTAGCGCATGGCGGCGAGGACGTCGGGCGACGTGTCGATCAGCTCCGCCTGCTGCATCAGGTGTTCCTGCAGCGAGGTTTCGCTGACGAGGGAATCAAAAAAATGCTGGCGCTTCTCCGCATCCTCCGAGGTGTAGGGCTGGGCCCCGCCGGCGCTGGCCATGTGGTCGCGCCAGTCGTCGTCGAGCTTGTTGAGGATCTCGAACTCCTTGCTGAAATCGAGCGCCTCGCGCTGGTCGGGCGTGTCGTTCGAGTTCTCCTGGTGGTCGGCGTCGACCTCCTTGTCCAGGCTGACCCCTTCCATCGGCAGCTCCTCGAGCGTGGGATTGCTCTGGAGTTCCTCCTGAATGACCGAGCGCAGGTCGAGCGCGGCGACCTGCAGGATCTTGAGGGACTGGCGCAACTGGGGCGCCAAGACGAGCGACTGCGTCTGGCGCTGGCGAAGGTCCTGACTGAAACCGGGTCCGCTCATGGGGGTGAGTGCGCGGCCGCGGTCAGCGGGAGGCGGCGGCCTTCACGGGTACCGGGTGAATCGAAAAGGAGGGGGAGGTCCCGGGCGGCACATAGCCCATCAACTGCTTGATGTAGACCCCCAGCTTCTCGTTGGTGGGGCCGTAGCGGTCGGAATAGAGATAGAGCTCCAGATCGTTGAGCATGTCGTAGGCCGTCTGGTAGCGCTTGTCGCGATCGCGCTGCAGCGCCTTCTGGATGATCGCCTCCAGCTTCTCATCGATGTCCGGGCGGAGCGTGGAGAACTTCGGGATCGGCATCGACAGGATGTTGCGCCGCGACTCCAGGCGATCGGGGGAGCGGAAGATATTCCGACCCAACAGGACTTCCGTCAGGACAATCCCCAAGGGGAAGAGGTCCGCCCGCTCGTCCGTAACCGCGTAGCTGGCCTGTTCGGGCGAGAGGTACTCGTCCTTGCCCGCGATCACCTTGCCCTCCTCGTTGTACATCAGGTCGAGGGCCTTCGCGATGCCGAAGTCCGTCAGCTTCACGTCCCCTTCGTAGGCGATCATGATGTTCTTCGGACCGATGTCGCGGTGGACGATGTTGAGGCGGCGTCCTTCCGCATCCCGCTTGCCGTGGGCGTAGGCGAGACCACGGGCGATGCGGGAGATGATGAAGGCCGCGAGGTCAATCGGCACCGTCATCCCCGTTGTGCGATGCTTCTCGATGAATTGCTCGAGATTCGCCCCATTCACAAATTCCATGACCATGAAGTACTGCCCCCCGGTCTGACCGAGATGGTAGGTCTGGACGATGTTGGTGTGGATCAAGTCCGCCACCAACCGGGCCTCGCCGATGAAGTTCTTCTGGAACTCCTCGATCGCCGAGTATTCCTCACGGATCAGCTTGACTGCCACTATCTTCTTAAACTGACCCGCCCCGCGCTGGATCGCCTCATAGACGATGCCCATGCCGCCGTCGGCAATCTTGCGCGTCATCTCGTAATGCAGTTCATTGAAGACGTGTTTGATCGCAGCCACGCCCCCAGCCAAGCCGGAACGGGTCGGCGTGGCAAGAGGGGAAGTGTTCCCTAGCACGGAATCTGCTTCAAGGGTGTGCGGCTCGTTGACAGGGACGCCATCCGGCCTAGGTTGCGGGCATGGTGACGCTCTCTCCCAAGGCCGCGCAGCAGGTGCGGACGATGCACGCGGAACTCAACGCCCCCGGCAAGCTCCTGCGGGTTTTCGTGGAGACGGGCGGCTGCTCGGGCTTTCAGTACGGCATGTCCTTCGACGATCCCAAGGCGGATGACCATCGCTTCGAGAGCGAGGGTCTCGCGATCCTGCTCGATCCCGCGAGCAATGCCTACCTCGAGGGCTCGCTGATCGACTTTGACGATGGCCTGCAGGGCAAGGGATTCGAAATCAAGAATCCCAATGCGCAGAGCACCTGCGGCTGCGGCAAGTCGTTCAGTTGATTGCGGTCGGATCCGGAATGGAGTTCGGATTCGGATTTGGCCACAAGGTGCACAAAAATCCGCAGGGTTGATTCGTGCAGCTGACGGCGCCTGATCGGGCGCTTGCACGCTCTACGTGCGCAGAGAGTGCAATCTTCGTGTCTTTTGTGGCAATCCCTCTGAGGGCTACTTCGTTGCCGAATGCAGGGCGACGATACCGAAGGTCAGGCGTTTCACGGTCACTTCCTTGAAGCCCGCCGCCCGGATCTCCTGGGCCTTGGCCGTGTGATTCGGGTACTGCTCGATGGACCCGCAGAGGTAGTCGTAGGCCTTCTTGTCTCCCGTCACCGCGGCGGCGATGAAGGGCAGCAGGTGCTTCAGGTAGAAATAGTAGAACGGCCGGAACCAGCCCCTCGGCTGCGAGAACTCGAGCACGTGGACCTTCCCGCCCGGCCGCAGCACCCGGTGCATCTCGCTCAGGGCCTGATGACGATTGGCCATGTTCCGCAGGCCAAAGGAAACCGTCACGGCATCATAGGCCTCGTCAGGTGAGGGCAGGGCGAGGCCGTCGCCCGGACGAAAGGACACATTGGGGTAACGCCGAGCCTGCTGCTTCTTGATCTCGGCCTCGTCGAGCATCGGCTGACAGAAATCCATTCCGGTGATCGCGGTGTTGCCGGCCAGCCCGCGGGCGAGCGCGAACGCCACATCCCCACTGCCGGTGGCGAGGTCCAGCACATCCCGCGGGGCGTCCTGGGCCACCGTGCGCACCAGCACGCGCCGCCACCAGACATCCGCGCCGCCGCTGAGGAGGCGGTTCGCGACATCATAGCGCCGCGCAATGCGGGCAAACATGGAATTGACGGCAACCGGATCAGGCATGGAGGAAGGGAAGAGCGTTGCGGCACCCGCCCGGGAGTCGAGGGCGAAGGTTAACCACGAATGGACACGTACTCATACCAATACCGATCCTTTCAGACTTCAAATTTTACCACGGATTGCACGGATTGGCATGGATACGAACCCGAAAACCGGATCCATGCAGGGATCGTCCATGGTAAGGTGCCTTGGATCGAATCCATCCGTGTGAATCTGTGTAATCCGTGGTTAAAATCGGATCGATGGATTGGTCTCAATGCGTGCTTCCTCGTGTCCGTTCGTGGCAGAATCCTGCCTTAGGTTTGACCTGACTTAAACGCCGCCACCACCCACGCGGAGATTGCTTTTTCCGGGTCGGCCGCGACGTCGCGCGTGATGAGGATCGTTTTCGATTCGCCGTCCTTGGCGATGAGTTTCAGTCCGTGGTGGAAGTTGCGGAACTTGTCCTCACAGAGCGCGCGGATCGTCTTGTCGGCCTCGAGGCTCTGCTCGACGAGCAGGTCGATCGCCTCATCGGCGAACGCCAGTTCGAAGCCATGGTCGGCCTTGAAGCGGTCGGCAAACGCCTGCAGGTCGGCCCGCAGCACCTCGCGCTGGCGGGTCGCGTTCTCCCGCAGCAGCGCCCGGAGCGCCGGCTCGGGGTCCGCGACCGTGGCCGCTTCCACGCGGAAGGCCTTCACGCCGGTCGAGGGCAGCTCGAACTTGAAATTGCGGAAGACGCGCTCCAGCACGGTCATGAGCCCGCGCGCGCCGGTGTTTTCCTCGTGCGCCCGCCGGGCGACCGCACCGATGGCATCGGGCGTGATCTCAAAATCGATCCCGTAGCCGGCAAAGTCGGCGCGATACTGCTGCAGAATGCTGCCCTCGCTGGTGACAAGAATCTGCTCCAGGTCGGCCGGCTGCAGCGGCTGGCAGGCCACGCGCACGGGCAGGCGGCCGACAAATTCCGGCTCCATGCCGTAGTCGATGATGTCGCGAGACTGCGCGAGCCGCAGGTAGTCGCTGTCACGATCGATGCGCGGCCCCGTCGCGGCGGCAAAGCCCATCTGCGAACTCTGGAGCCGCCGCTTGATGCCCTCCGCGAGCTTGGGGAAGGCGCCGCTGACAATGAAGAGGATGTGACGGGTGTTGATCGTGCGCTTGCGCGCCCGTCCCCCGCGCTGACCTTCGAACATGGCCTGCATCTGCGCGGCCAGGTCATTCTGGCCGGTAAGGGACACTTCCGTCTCCTCCATCAACTTGAGCAGATTGATCTGCACGCCGCGCCCCGAGACGTCGCGGCCCCCGACCGCGCCCGAGGCGGTCGCGATCTTGTCGATCTCGTCGATGTAGATGATCCCGTACTGGGCGAGCTCCACGTCGCCGCCGGCCGCCTTGACCAGATCGCGGACCAGATCCTCCACATCCCCGCCAACATAGCCGGTTTCGGAGAACTTGGTGGCATCGGCCTTCACGAAGGGGACACCAATCAGGCGGGCCACCGTGCGCATGAGGTAGGTCTTGCCGACGCCCGTGGGACCGAGCAGCAGGATGTTCTGCTTGGCGTAGTCACGATCGCGCACGGTCGCGTCCTCCAGACACTGCCGCACATGATTGTAGTGATCGCAGATCGCGACCGAGAGCACCTTCTTCGCCTCGGCCTGCTGAATCACGTAGCGATCCAGGTAGTCGCGAATCTCCCGCGGTTTGAGGTTAAAGGCCCGAATCCGCTTCAATTCCTCTTGGTTCCCATCGCTTTGCGGGTTGCCATTTGCTGGCGGTGATTCGGCTCCGGCCGTCGATTTCGGCTCGAACATCGCCCGAAAAGGGCTGTCCTTGAGCAGGTCACGAAACTGCTTAGGCAGTTGCTCCATCGGGTTTTGTGAATCTTTGTCACTCATGGGCTCGAAAATAGTTAGCTTCGGGGTTGACGTAATCGTTGTGTTGAAAATAACTTAGGCAAATCCTGTTGGGCCAAACGGAAAGGAAAACTATGTCTGAAAACCTGCCAAATCTGACCAAGCGCGAGATCGTCCTGGAAATCTACGAGAAGACCGGATTCCCGCAGAAGGAAGTGGTTGCGACGGTGCAAATGACGCTCGACATCATCATGCGTGCGCTGGCCGAAGGCCGCAACGTTGAGCTGCGTAATTTCGGCGTCCTCGAGGTGCAGCGACGCAAGTCGCGCATCGGGCGCAATCCGAACAAGCCGGAAGCCGAGGTCGTGATCCCTGAGCGTGCCGTCGTTAAGTTCAAGTCGGGCAAGATTCTGAAGCAGATGCTGAAGAAGCTCGATATCCAGAAACTCACGTAAGCGCCACGCGCTCGCCAGTCTCTCCAAGGTCGGGCCTCCGGGCCCGGCCTTTTTTTATGCCCGGCCGGACCGCGTTTTTCGATTCGCCCTCGCTCCGCTGCCGCCCCAAGTTCGACCGTCATGGCCGCGTTTCAGTCCCTGCCTGGTTTCCGTGAGTTCTATCCTGACGCGTTTGCGCGTCGGAACCATGTCTTCCGCCTTTGGCGGCAGGCTGCGCATACCCATGGCTTTCAGGAATATGACGCACCCGTCCTCGAGCCGCTTGATCTCTACAAGCGCAAGTCCGGCGATGAGATCGAGGCCCAGCTCTTCAGCTTCACGGACAAGGGCGGGCGTGAGGTGGCGCTGCGCCCGGAGATGACCCCGACCGTCTGCCGCCTCGTCGGGGCCAAGGCCAATTCCCTCAAACGTCCGATCAAGTGGTTCAGCATCGCCGAGTTCTATCGCTACGAACGCGCCCAGAAGGGGCGGGAGCGCGCCTTTTTCCAGTTCAATGCGGACATCTTCGGTGAGCCCGGTCCGGAGGCAGAGATCGAACTGCTCGGCCTGCTGGTCCAATGCCTGCGCGGCTTCGGCCTGACGTCGGCCGATGTCTACATCCGCCTGAGCGACCGCAATCTCTGGTTTTACTTTCTGGAGGCGCTGGGCTTCAGCGACGAGCAGTCGCGCGGCATCCTCTCGGCGGTCGACAAGTTCGAGAAGATGGGCGACGACGCGTTCAAGGGCTACACCGACACCCACGGCCCGCTCGATCCGCAGAAGAAGGCGCAGATCCTCAGTTTCCTCAAGGTGACGTCGCTACCCGATCTCGAGACCGCCCTGGCCGGGGTGGGCGGCGAAAAACTCGCGGCGCGCCTCGCCGATTGGCGCACCGTGCTCGCCGGCCTTGAGGCGATGGGCATCGGCGATTTCATTGCCGTGGATCTCGGCGTCGTGCGCGGCCTGGCCTACTACACCGGCTTTGTCTTCGAGGCCTTCGACCGCAAGGGCGAGCTTCGCGCCATTGCGGGCGGCGGCCGCTACAATGACCTCGTGGAGAAGCTGGGGGGACCGGCCTTGCCGGCCGTTGGCTTTGCGATCGGCGACGTCACCATGGCCCTGCTGCTCGAGCAGCGCGGTCTCATGCCGACCGTCGTGCAGGCTCCCGACGTCTACGCCGTGATCGGTGGCCCGGCCGCTCGCCAGGCGGCCTTCGGCGATATCGCCGCCCTGCGCGGGGCCGGCTTCCGCGTGGATTACCCGCTGAAGGACGTGGCGTTCGGCAAGCAGCTCAAGGCTGCCTCCGACTCAGGCGCCAAGCTCGCGCTCATTTACGGCGACGACGAGGTGGCCAAGGGCGTGGTCAAGATCCGCGACCTCACGGCGCGCGAGGAACACGAAGTCCCCGCCGACCAGGCCGCGGTGGCCGTACGTGATTTCTTCAGCGCGTGAGGCTGAGCGCGGGGTCACCGAATCGAGCATTCGATCCGACCGGACGCTAGCCACGGTTGGCCACGGATGAACACGGATTCGATCCGTGGGATTGGTCTCTCACTCGTGACGGGAGCGGCTAATCCGTGGGAAATGACCTAGGCCTGGCACCGGATCGTATCCGTGTTCATCCGTGGTAAAACCGGCCTGAGGGTTGGTCGGCTGGACTGGATTGAGTCCGCGGTCGACTTCAACTCGGCCTACGCCAGATCTGCGGGACCGAACGCACCCGGGAGTAGGGCGGGCAAGGTCGTTTCGATGCGCTCGCGGCTGTCACAGATCGAGACCACGCGGGCATCCGGACCAAATTCATTGATCACCTGGCGGCACGCGCCGCAGGGCATCGTCGCGGTTTTGGTCGGGGTGTAGACCACGACGCAGCGTAGTTCGCGCCGGCCGGCGGCGACCGCGCTGAAGATCGCGGTGCGCTCGGCGCAGTTGCACAGGCCGTAGGAGGCGTTCTCCACATTGCAGCCGCTGAAAATCTTCCCGCCGTCCATCAGGATGGCCGCGCCGACGGGGAAACGAGAGTAGGGCGCGTAGGCGGCGGCGGCGGCCGCGCGGGCGGCACGCTCAAGCTGGCGCATCTGGGCGGGAGTGGGGGCTTTCAACGGCCGGAGTCTGAACCTTTCGCCGGCGGCCGGGCGAGATCATTTGCCGTGACCGGAGGCTCCGATGCGACCGAGCGCCAGAGGTACCAACTGGCCACAGAACGCCAGGGGCGCCAGCGCTCGGCCTGACGCAGCAGCGCCGCGGGCGGGGTGTCACGGCCCTTTCGATACAGCCGGGCGAACGCGAGGCGGATCGCGAAATCGCCGATCGGCATCACGTCGGGTCGGCCGAGCCGGAAGAGGAGCAGCATGTGCACCGTCCACGGCCCGATCCCGCGCACGGTCGTCAGGCGTTCGATCAACGCGTCGTCTTCGAGCCGACGGGCCTGCGCGAGGGTGGGGACTGTCCCCGCCTCGGCCTTGGCCGCCAGGTCGCGCAACGCGATCAGCTTCGCCGCGGATAGCCCGGCGCCGCGCAGCGCCTCATCCGGAAGCGCGAGGAGCGCGGCGGGCGAGGGTCGGCCGGAAAAAAGGGCGTTCACCCGGCCGTGGATCGCCGCGGCGGCCCGGGCGTGGAGTTGCTGATAGATGATCGCCCGCAGCAGCGCTTCAAACAGGCTGCGCGTGGTTTCCAACTCAAGTCGGCAGGGACCGACGGAGGCGATCACGCGACCGAGCACCGGGTCGGCTGCCGAGAGTGCGTGCGCCGCCGCGGCGACGTCGTAGGGCAGGGCCTTCACTCCGCAAAGAGCTGGGCCCCCTCGAGGGCGAGCAGCTTGAGCTTGGTCTTGATGCCGCCCGGCGCGGAGAAGCCGGTCATGGTGCCGTCGGCGCCGACGAAGCGGTGACAGGGCACCAGCAGCGGCCAGGGATTCTGGCCCAGCGCCGTGCCGACGGCGCGCGCCGCCGCCGGAGGCTGCCCCATCGCTTTGGCGAGTCCGCCGTAGCTGAGCGTCTGACCGGCCTTGACCTTCAGGGCTGCTGCATAGAGCTCGCGCTGAAAACTCGAGACCCGCGAAAAGGCGAACGGGACATCCGCATAGTCCTGCGGCTCCCCGCCGAGATGGCGTTGGACACGCGCGATCAGTCCCTCAATCCAGGCTGGAACGGCAGTCGTGGCACCGGACTCTTCGTCCGAACCCAGCAATCGAAATCCGGTCACTTCAGCCCCTTCCCACCGAATCGTGCAGGAACCCAAGGCTGTGTTGAAGGTGTGACTGGGCATGGCGAAAAAATGCCTCAGCCGTCCGTATCCGTAAAGACCCCGCTTCGCCGAATTTCGGGCACACTTGTCCCGCCCACGGCGGCCATCGGGTAACCTATTGGGTTACGCGATGGCCCGCCTTGCCGGGGCCCGGCGTGGCTCGCCGCGTGCTGGCGACCGGGTGAAATCGGCTGTCGCACGTCGCGGAGACGAACGAGGTGACGGCAATCAAGTAACCCAATAGGTTACTCGATGGCTGCGATGCCCGGGGGCTGACGTGCCGTTCGACCGATTGGGGGCGGCTGCATATTGGGTTGGCAAGCGAGGTGGGCTGGGGGACACTTTTCCTCTGATGCCGAATGGGTTCTACACTGCCTTTGACGAGGAGACGCTGGGCGGACCGCGCCGCTCGGATTACCGCACGCCGTTTCAGATTGATCGCGACCGCGTCATCCACTCGCACGTCTTTCGCAAGCTGCAGTCCAAGACGCAGGTGTTCCTCTCGGGCGAATACGATTTCTACCGCACGCGGCTGACGCACTCAATGGAGGTCGCGCAGATTGGCCGCTCGATCTGCACCTGGCTTCTCACGCGGGGCGCGCCGCTGGCGCCGGATTTTTTCCTGGATAGCGACTTGGTCGAGGCGGTGTGCCTCGCGCACGATCTCGGGCATCCCCCGTTTGGGCATTCCGGCGAGCGGACGCTGCAGGAACTCATGCGCCTGCACGGCGGCTTCGAGGGCAATGCTCAGACCCTGCATCTGCTCACGGAAACCATGCACCAGACCGAGACGGCGGTCCGCGGGATGCAGCCGACGCGGGCCCTGCTCGACGGGGTGCTCAAGTACAAGAAGCTCTACCGCGAGTACCCCGCCCATCCGGCGAACCATTTTCTCTACGATCCGCAGGCGGTCTATCGCGATGTGGTCTTCGCGGGCGCGACGATCCCGCCGGCGATGCATGGCGGCGAAACGTTGAACCAGTTCAAGAGTGTCGAATGTCAGATCATGGACTGGGCGGACGATGCCGCCTACTCCCTCAATGACATTGTGGACGGCGTGAAGGCCGGGTTTCTCACCATCGAGCGGATCGAAAGCTGGGCGGCGGGACAGCCGATTGACGCGGAGCGGCAGGCACAGCTCGACACCCTCTTTGCGGCGATCCGGGGCGATCGGCTGGAGAGCGAGTTCTCCCAGAAGATCGGCCGCTTCATCACGGCGTGCCGGCTGCGGGAGCGGGACAATTTCATGGCGCAGCGGACCAATCGTTACCGCTTCGATCTGGTGGTGGCGCCCGAGGCCGAGCGCGAGGCGCAGTTCTACAAGCAGATGGCGAATGACATCATCTTCGAAAGCCCGCAGCTCCAGCAGATGGAGCACAAGGCGCGGCAGGTGATGTTCAGCCTGTGGAAGGCGGTGTGGGGCAATTATGTCGAGCGTGGGGATCGCGTGATCCACCTGCTCCCCACGCGAGTCGGGGCTTTGATCGATGCGGAGGCGAGCACCGCCGGCAAGGCGCGACGGATCTCCGACTGGCTGGCGGGTCTGACGGATGGGATGATTGTCCGCACCTACAAGCGGCTCAATGATCCCGACTTTGGCTCGATCCGGGATCTGAGCTGAGTCCCGTCCGGTCAGCGCGGGTCGGCGAAGGATCGCGCCTGCGCAGCGAGTTCGCGGTTCTTCGCGGCGAGCTCGCTGCGCCCGGACTTCGTCTGGAGCTCGGCGATCAGGTCGAGGGCGAGGGCCGTGTCGGCGAAGAAGCGGTGGGTGGCCGCCACATCCGCGGTTTGCTGAAGGCGTTTTTCCGCGGCAAGGGCGTCGCCGCTGGCCGTGAGGAGTTCACCGAGGGCGAGGCCGGCCCCGAGGTAGCGTGGCAGCAGCTCGAGATCGCCTGGATCCTCCTCGAAGAGGGTGCAAAACAGGTCGTACTGACGGATGGCGGACGCCGGATCGCCCGTGGCCACCAGGGCTTGCGCGAGGAGGAGATGAAGCTCCATGCGGTGGGGCGCGAGGCGGAGCGCCTCGGTGAAGCGCTCCGCGGCCGCCGAGGCCTGACCGGACTGGCCGGCGAGGAGGCCGCGGTTGACGGCGATGGCCACGTCGGGCCGAAAGAGCGAAGCCATCCGGTCGTAGTGCGCGAGAGCCGCGGCCGTGTCACCCGAGCGGAAAATGAGTTCGCCCATCAGATGCTGGGCGGGGGCGTTGCGGGGATTGATCGTGAGGGCGCGCTCCAGCTCGGCGCGGGCGGTCGCGGTATCTCCGGCCTCGACCGCGAGCTGGGCGCGGCGGAACGGGACGCGGGTGTCGCTCGGATTGAGGGATTCCGCCCGCGCGAGCGCTTCGGGGTGGGCGCCGCGCTGCGTCCGCAGGTACTGGACCTGGTCGAGGGCGCCGAGGCCGAGGATGGCGGCCCCGAGGGCGTAGCGCGTGACCCGCGCCGCGGACGTGCCGCCAAAGAGCCAGCCAAGATGATGGCGCAGGCTGGAGGTGTCGCCCGCCAGCGGATCCGGCTCAGCCGACCGGCGGCCCAGCAGCAGGCGGGCTATTCGGCCGTCGCGCAGTTTCCAGATGGCCCCGTCGAGAATGAAGTGGTGCAGATTCACCAGCGCCATGAAGATGAGGAAACTCTCCACAAAATCATGGCCGAGCAGGCGGCTCGCCAGCCAGGGGCCCGGCACGAAGAGCGCTATCCCGCCGACGACCAGGAGAAGGTAGTAGCGCGCGAATCGGAAGGGCGGTCCGGCCGCCGCCCCCGTTTCCTGGCGGGCGTAGTAGCTCGTGATCCAGAGGTACTGTGCGCAGTGCATGAAGGCGAGCGCCCCGGCGCTGAAGTAGCTTGCCGGCAGGTTCACGAGACCGCTCCGCGTGAGGAGCGTCGGCGCAATGAACCAGAGCGACTGGGTCAGGGTCAGGACGATCGGACCGGTGAGCGCACGGGCCGGAACCTCGCGCGACAAACGCACGAAGGCCGCCCCGGCGCAGCCGAGAAACGCGAGGATCCCGACCAGCTGAAGCGTGAACGCCGGGCCGGCCGGCACCTCGAGGCTGAGGAAGTACGGGTCGCCCTCGCGCGTGGTGTGCAGGGTGAGGAACCAGACGGCGTAGGAGGCGGCATAGGACCCGTAGAGGAGGTGGCGGGCGGTGGGGTCGGGCGGAACCCCGGCGCGCCGGACCAGCATCTGCGCGATCCCGAAGTTTTGCCCCGTGTAGTGCCAGGGGCTCCACGTGAGGTAGATCGTCAGCACCCATGGGAAAAGACCCGGGATGGCGTGGACCAGGAGAACGGTGAGCGCGAGCAGCACCGTGATGTAGACGGTGAAGAAGCGGTACTTCCTGAAATCCTCCGCCGTGTGGTACGCCCGGTGGAGCGTCGCCATGTAGTGGGGGTTGTTGCAGAACACCGCGAGCAGGTAGAACACGAAGGCGACAGTCCCGCCATGGGTCTGCTGAAGGAAATAGGTGCCGGCGAGCAGCGGCAGCGACCAGGCGCCGCAGCCGACGAGAAGGTCGAGGCTGGGCGAAAAAAGCCAGGGCCGCGTCCCGGCTGATGCTTGGCTCGACGACATGGTCAGGGGCGGGGGAGGGAGGCAGGGCCGAGGGCTCTGGTCGCGTTCGCCATGGGTTCGGGCCGGATCGGTGCTCAGGCCTTGAGGTGGCCCTTGGTCACCGCCTCGCGGATCATCTCGGCTGCGTAGGTCCAGACCGCCTCGGCGCCGTCCGCGATGTGCCGGTTGCGGGCGATCACGCGGTCGCTCGTCACGCCGTGGCGCTGCCAGGCCGCCCCCTCGGTCGCGCAGTTCAGCAGCATGGGCTGGAAGCGGTCGACGGCGGCCGCGAATCTCGCCTCCGGCGTCGCGCGAGCCTCGAATTCGTCCCACAGGGCCCGGAAGTCTGCGGCCTGATCGGCGGGCAGGAGGCCGAAGAGGCGGTCGGCCGCCTTGGCCTCGCGCGCGTGCTGGTCGACCATGCGGGCCGTGTCATAGGCGAAGGTATCGCCCGCATCGATTTCGACGATGTCGTGGACGAGGAGCATCTTGAGGACCCGCAGCACGTCCAGACCCGGCGTGTTGGCGTGTTCGGCGAGGACGAGGACCATGAGGCAGATGTGCCAGGAGTGCTCGGCGTCGTTTTCCGCCCGGCGACTGTTGATCAGCACGGTCTGGCGGAAGATTTCCTTGAGCTTGTCGGCCTCCCGAATGAAGCAGATCTGCTGAGCCAGACGCGAGTTAACCATGTCTCTGCGTAGCGGTTCGGGTCGGCGGAGGCGAGCGCGGACTCCCGGAGGCCGGCCAACCTTTTCCTTGCGGGTCGGGGCGCGGACCTCTTCGATGGGATCCATTTGTCTCATGAAAATCCTCGTTGCCGATAAGATCTCACCTAAGGGAGTCGCCTACCTGCGCCAGCAGCCGGGCTTCGAAGTCATCGAGGCTTACGGCTCCTCTCCCGAAAAGGTGCTGGAACTGGTTAAGGACGTGCACGCGATCGCGGTGCGCTCCGAGACCAAGATCACGCGTGAGGTCTTCGCGGCGGCCCCCCTGTTGAAGGTCGTCGGTCGCGCGGGCGTGGGGGTCGACAATGTCGATGTCGAGGCGGCCACCGAGCGCGGCGTCGTCGTCATGAACACCCCGGCCGGCAATACGATCGCTACGGCCGAGCTGACCTTCACCCACATTCTCTGCGGCGCCCGTCCGGTGCCCCAGGCGGCGGCCTCGATGAAGGCCGGCCAGTGGGACCGCAAGAGCTTCAGCGGCATCGAGCTTTTCAAGAAGACCCTCGGCATCGTCGGCCTTGGCCGCATTGGCGGTGAAGTGGCCAAGCGGGCGCAGGCCTTTGGCATGCGCGTGCTCGCCTACGATCCCTACCTTGCCCCGAGCCGCGCGAAGGCCATGCAGGTCGAGATCGCGACGATGGACGAGATCCTCGCCCAGGCCGACTACATCACGGTGCACATGCCGCTGACCGATGACACCAAGTACATGATCGACGAGGCCGCGTTCGCGAAGTGCAAGAAGGGTCTGCGGATCTTCAACTGCGCCCGCGGCGGCATCATCAAGGAGTCGGCCCTCATCGAGGCGGTGAAGTCGGGCAAGGTCGCGGCCGCCGGTCTCGACGTGTTCGAGGACGAGCCCCTCGCGAAGGACAGCGAACTGCGGACCCTGCCCAACGTCGTCCTCACCCCGCATCTCGGTGCCTCCACGGCCGAGGCGCAGGAGTCGGTCGGCATCGAGATCGCGGAGCAGATCACGGACGTCCTTGCGGGCGGCGTGATTCGCAATGCAGTCAACATGCCCTCGATGGACGCCGCGACCGTCAAGGTCCTCGGGCCCTACCTCGACCTCGGCACCAAGCTCGGCACGCTGGTCCAGCAGATCGCGCCCAAGCAGATCGCCACGCTCCGCATCACGTACTTCGGCAAGGTCGTCGATCTCGATGCGAACTCGGTCACCCGCGCAATCGAGGGCGGCTTCCTTCGCCGCATCAGCGGCGAAGAGGTGAACTTTGTCAGCGCGCCCTTCTTCCTCCAGCGCCTCGGCATCGCCGCTGAAGTCATCAAGTCGAATGCCGACTCGGGCTACAGCGAGCTCATGCAGGTCGAGGCCGTCGCCGCGAACGGCGAGGTCTTCTCCGCCCAGGGCACGCTCAACGGCAAGGGCAACCAGCCCCGCATCGTCGGCATCAACGGCCGCGAGGTCGAGGTGGCGGCGGAGGGCAAGCTGCTCGTCCTCGAGAATCTCGACCAGCCCGGCATGGTGGGCGAGGTGGGCAGCATCCTCGGCAAGGACAAGGTCAACATCGCCGACATGTCCCTCAGCCGCCTCACGCCGGGCGGCACGGCCTATATGGTTGTGCGCGTCGACACGGAGCCGAGCGAGTCGGCCCGCAAGATCATCAAGGAACACCCGGCCATCAAGCTCGCCAAGTTCGTCCAGCTTTGACCTCCGCCTTCCAGTTTGGCTCCGTGCAACCCGGGCCGTCCTCCGACCGAGGACGATCCGCGGGCGGGGCCTGAGCTGGTCCGTTGATTTCCCGCCATGCTCCTTCCCCTCCTTATCGTCGCCGTCATCGGCTACCTTTTGGGGGCACTCCCGTTCGGTTACCTCGTGGCTCGTGCGCACGGGGTGAACATCTTCGAGGTGGGCAGCAAGAACCCGGGCGCGACGAATGTGCGACGAGTGCTCGGCGCCAAGGCGGGGAATCTCGTCTTCGCCCTCGATGCGCTGAAGGGCGCGCTGGCTTCGTCGTGGGCTCTGTTGGCCCGCACCGAGGCCAGCGTGAACTATGAATTGGAAGAGTGGGGGCTGACTGCCTCTGGCCACTTGTCCGGCGGCGCGTGGGTCACTCTCGGGGTGGCCGGACTCGCCGGTTCACTCATCGGCCACAGTTTCTCCTGCTTCACCGGCTTCAAGGGCGGCAAGGGCGTGGCCACCGCCGCCGGTGGCTATCTCGTCGCTGCACCCGTCGTGGTGCTGGCGGGCGCGGCGGCGTGGGCGGCCACGTTCTTCTCCACCCGCTATGTCTCCCTCGCCTCGATGATCGCCGGAGCCGTGTTGCCGGTCGCCGCGTGGCTCACCGGCCAGCCGCCGGTGATTCTGGGCCTCAGCGTGGTCGTGGCCCTTTTCGTGGTGATCCGTCACCGCGCCAACATTTCGCGTCTGCTGGCCGGCACCGAACCGAAGACCGGCGGTGGCAAGAAGGCCGCCTCCTGAACACCCGACGCTTCCTGACTTTCACGTCCATGACCGAACTCTCCGTCATCAACATCGGCATCTGCGGCCTCGGCACCGTCGGCCAGGGCGTGTGGAAACACGTCGAGGGCGCCCGGGCGGCCCTCGAGTCGCGCCTCGGCGTCAAGCTGCGCCTGCATCGCGCCTCCGTGCGCGACCTGCGCAAGAAGCGCTCCGTGCGCGTTCCGGCCGACCGCCTGACGACCGATCCGCTCGCGGTCGCAACGGATCCGGACATTCACATCGTCTGCGAACTGATCGGCGGCACCACCATCGCCCGCGAGGTGACACTGGCGGCCCTCCGCCTCGGCAAGACCGTCGTCTCCGCCAACAAGGCGCTCCTTTGCGCTCATGGCCCCGAGATCTTCGCCGCGGCCCGCAAGCATGGCGGCCACTTCTTCTTTGAGGCCTCTGTCGCCGGCGGCATCCCGATCATCAAGGCCCTGCGCGAGGGCCTGGTCGCGAATCGCTTCGGGCTGATCTACGGCATGCTCAACGGCACCTGCAATTACATCCTGACCCGGATGGAGCGCGAGGGCCTGTCGTATCCGGAGATTCTGGCCGAGGCCAAGGCGCTGGGCTATGCCGAGGCGGATGAATCGCTCGACGTCGAGGGTTGGGACACGGCGCACAAGGCCGCCATCCTCGCCTACCTCGCGCACGGGACCTGGGTGCCGACCAAGTCGATGCTGGTCGAGGGCATCACGCACCTCACCCAGGCCGACATCGCCTACGCCCGCGACAATGGCTACGCGATCAAGCTGCTCGCGGTGATCACGCGTGATTTTGCCTCGGACGAACTCTTTGTCCGCGTGCACCCCACGCTGGTTCCGCGCTCCAAGGCGCTGGCCAATGTCAACGAGGTCTACAATGGCATCTCTGTCACTGGCGACGTCGTGGGCGAGACGGTCTACATCGGCCGCGGGGCAGGGCAGGACCCGACCGCGAGCGCGGTCATCAGTGACATCGCCGACGCCATCATCCTGCTGCGCCGCGGCAACACCCCGCTGCCCGAGCCGGTTGAACATCGCTGCCCGCTGACGCCGCTGGAGCACATCGAGGGCCGCTACTACATTCGCATGGATGTGAAGGATGAGCCCGGCGTGCTCGCCCGCATCGCGACCTCCACGGCCCAGTCTCAGGTCAGCATCGCGAGCGTGCTGCAGCGTCCGAGCGAGCGCGCCGGCGCGGCGACGCTCATCCTGACAACGCACACGAGCAACGAGAAGGCGATCCGGGCGACGCTCGCGCGCCTGCGTCGTCTCTCCAGCGTGCTCGGCGAACCGCTGCTGCTGCGCATCGGCGACTTCACCGGCTGAACCCTTTCCCGCGTCCTTTCCCTCCAACCCTACCATGGCCAGAATAGTCCAAAAATACGGCGGCACCTCTGTGGGTGACGTCGAACGGATCAAGAAGGTCGCGCTTCGCATCAAGGCGATTCGCGACCAAGGCAATGAGCTGGTTGTCGTGGTGTCGGCCCGTGCCGGCGTCACCAACGAGCTTCTCGCCCGCGCCAAATCGCTCGCCGCGAGCCCGAGTGAGCGCGAGCTCGACATGCTCCTCGCGGTCGGTGAGCAGGAGACGATTGCGCTGACCGCGATCGCCCTGCAGGGAGTCGGCGTGGACGCCGTTTCCTACACCGGCGCGCAGGCCGGCATCTTCACCGACAAGGTGCACACCAAAGCCAAGATCAAGACGATCAACGCCAAGCCGATCGAGAAGGACCTCAAGGCCGGGCGCGTTGTCATCGTCGCGGGCTTCCAAGGCATCAACGAGGAGGGGCACATCACGACCCTCGGCCGTGGCGGCTCGGATCTCACGGCCATCGCCCTCGCGGCGGCGGTGCAGGCCGACAAGTGCGAGATCTACACGGATGTGGACGGCGTCTACACCGCCGATCCCCGCGTCGTGCCCGATGCGCGCAAACTGCCGGAGATCTCCTATGATGAGATGCTCGAGCTGGCGTCGTCCGGCTCCAAGGTCATGCAGTCCCGCTCCGTCGAGTTTGCCGAGAAATACGGCGTCGTTTTCGAAGTCCGCTCATCTTTCAATTATAACCCAGGAACTATTGTGAAGCAGGAAGTAGCCTACATGGAAAAGGTCGTTGTGCGCGGCGTCGCCGTCGACAAGGACCAGGCCAAGATCATCGTCAGCAACATCCTCGACAAGCCGGGTTCGGCCGCGAGCGTGTTCCGCGCGCTGGCTGACGCCAACATCATCGTCGACATGATCGTGCAGAATGTCGGCCGCAACGGCATCGCCAATCTGACCTTCACCGTGCCGCAGGTGGACACGGGCAAGGCGCAGAAGGCCCTCGAGCCGGTGCTCGACGCGGTCGGCGGCGGCCATGTCGCGGTCCATGAGCACATCGCCAAGCTGTCGGTCGTCGGCGTGGGCATGAAGACCCATTCCGGTGTCGCCGCCACGCTCTTCCAGGCGCTGGCCGATGCGAACATCAACATCGAGCTGATCACCACCTCGGAGATCAAGATCTCGGTCGTGATCGACGAGGACCGCGCCGACGAGGCCGCCCGCGTCGCCCACGCCGCGTTCAAGCTGAACGAGCTCTGAGTTTCGCCCTCCCGGGCAAACCAGAATGACGAAGACCGAATGACGAAGGGAGCCCCCCACGTCAGCCGGTTCTGATTCGTCATTCTGGTTTCGTCCTTCGGATTTCGCCTCCATGCATTTCATCTCCACTCGCGGTCAGACACCCGCCCTTGGTTTTTCCGACGCCGTGGCCACGGGCCTGGCGCCGGACGGGGGCCTGTTCCTGCCGGAGTCGTTGCCGCAGTTTTCGGCCAACGATCTGGCGAAGTTCGCGTTTGCGCCGACGTATGCGGATCTGTGCGTGGATTTCTTTAAGCACTTCGCCACGGACATCGACGAGGCGACGCTGCGGGGAATCGTGCGCAAGTCCTACACGGGCTTCGCGCACAAGGACATCGCCCCGCTGGAGCAACTGGGTGAGAATCTCTTCGTCCTCGAGCTGTTCCACGGCCCGACCCTCGCCTTCAAGGACTTTGCGCTCCAGCTCCTGGGCAATCTCTACGAGCACCAGTGCAAGGTGCGGAAGCAGTCGATCAATGTCCTCGGCGCCACCTCGGGTGACACCGGCGCGGCGGCGATCCACGGGCTGCTGGGGAAGCCCGGCACCGCCATCTTCATCACCTATCCGGATGGACGTGTGTCCCCGCTGCAGGAGCGGCAGATGGCCTGCACCGGCGCGGAGAATGTCTACGCCCTCGCTATTGACGGCAGCTTTGATGACGCGCAGGCCGCGTTGAAGGAGATCTTTGCGGATCAGGCCTTCCGCACGCATCACCGCCTGTCGGCCGTCAACTCGATCAATCTCGCCCGCGTGCTCGCCCAGTGCGTGTACTACCTGTCGGCGTGGCTCCGGCTCCCGAAGGACCGCCGCAATGAGGCCGAGTTCGTGGTCCCGACCGGCAATTTCGGCAATGTGCTTGCGGGCTGGATGCTCCAGAAGATGGGCGTGCCGATCCGCGGCTTCCGGGTGGCGACCAATCAGAACGACATTCTCCACCGGATGTTCACCACGGGCGAGTACCGCGTGGGCAGCGTGCTGCCAAGCCTCGCGCCGTCCATGGACATCCAGGTGGCGTCGAACTTCGAGCGCTTCATCTACTACAGCGTGGGCCGGGACCCGGCGCGGGTGCGGGCCGTCATGCAGCAGTTCAAGGAGACGGGCGCATACCGTTTCGAGAATTTCAATCCGGACACCTTCTCGGCCGCGCGCTGCACGGATGCGGAGATTCCCGGCATCATCAAGTCGGTGTACCAAAAGTATGGTTACATTGCGGATCCGCACACCGCGTGCGGCTTCAAGGACCTGAGCCGGGACCGGTTGAGCGTGGTGCTCGCGACTGCGAGTCCGGCCAAGTTCCCCGAGACGATCAAGGCGGCGATCGGCATCGAGCCCACGCACCCGAGCCTTGAGTTGCTGAAGAGTCGGCCGGTGGTGAAGCACCGTCTTCCGGCCAGCGCCGCCGCCATCCGGGCCTTCATCGAAGCGCACGCCGTGCAGAGCTGAGTCGATTGCGGAGTTAGGATTGCGGAATGCGGACTGGTCCGGAACGAGCACGGGGCCGGCGAGGGAAGGGCGTTAGTCGCCGCGATTCGAGGCATGGCCCCGGGGAGGTACAAGCCGGGGGTGCAGGAAGATTGCAATGCGCAATCCGGACTCCGAAGTCCGCAATCCCCCCAAAGAAACCCCGCTTGCCAGCTCCCGGCCCGGCCGGCAGGCTCTTCCCTTCTTTCTATGAGCACGGCCGTCAAAATCTACGACACCACCCTGCGCGATGGCACTCAGGGCGAGGGCATCAGCTTTTCGGTGACGGACAAGCTGTTGATTGCCGAACGTTTGGACCAGTTCGGGGTCGACTACATTGAGGGCGGCTTTCCCGGATCCAATCCGCGCGACATCACGTTTTTCCAGGAGGCGAAGAAGCTGAAGCTGAAACACGCCCGGCTGGCGGCCTTTGGCTCCACGCGCCGGGCGGGGGCCAAGGCCTCCGAAGATGCGCAGCTGAAGACCCTGATCGATAGCGGCATGCCGGTCATGACCATTGTCGGCAAGACGTGGACCCTTCACGTCACGGAGATCATCCGGACGACGCTCGAGGAGAATCTGGCCATGATCGAGGACTCGGCGCGCTACCTGGTCGCGGCCGGTCGTGAGGTTGTGTACGATGCCGAGCATTTCTTTGACGGCTTCAAGGCGGATCCCGACTACGCGCTGCGGACCCTAGCGGCGGCGCTCAAGGGCGGCGCCACGAACCTCACGCTGTGCGACACCAATGGCGGAACGCTCGTCGGGGAGTTCAAGGACATCGTTGCGCGCGTGGTGAAGGAGTTCGGCGGCGACAAGGTCGGCGTCCACTGTCACAATGACGGCGGGCTCGGCGTCGCACTCACCCTGGCGGGAATCGAAGCCGGGGCGGGGCTCGTGCAGGGCACGGCGAATGGCTATGGCGAGCGGGTCGGCAATGCCAATCTCACGACCGTCCTGCCCAATCTTTTTCTCAAGATGGGGCGCACGGCGCGTTGCGCGGCCAACCTGAGCCAGCTGCGTGACCTCTCCCTGTTTTTCGACGAGCTGGCCAACCTGCGGCCCGATCCCAAGGCGCCGTTCATCGGGGCCTCGGCGTTCGCGCACAAGGGCGGCCTTCATGCCAACGCGGCCCAGAAGGTGAAGAGCAGCTACGAGCACATCGACCCGAGCCTGGTCGGCAATCGCACGCGCGTGCTCGTGTCGGACATGGCCGGACGCAGCAGCATCGCGATGAAGGCGAAGGAGCTGGGCTATGATCTCGATGAGAAGTCGCCCGCGATGAAGACGCTGATCGACGAGCTGAAGGAGCTCGAGTTCCGGGGCTATGAATTTGAAGCGGCGGATGCCTCGTTGAAGCTCTTGATCGCGAAGGCGCTTGGACTTCGTCGCCAGCGCTTTGAGGTCGAGGGGTACCGGGTGATCGTCGAGCGCCGCGGGGCCGACCTGATTGCCGAGGCCACCGTGAAGATCAAGGTCGATGGCGTGCCCTCGCACACGGTGGCGGAGTGCACGGGCCCGGTTGGGGCGCTCGACAAGGCCCTCCGGCTCGCGCTGGAAAAGATTTACCCGCAGCTGGCCCAGACGGTTTTGCGCGACTACAAAGTCCGCATCCTCGAGGGTCGCCAGGGGGCGAACAGCCGCACGCGCGTCCTGATCGAGTCCGGTGACGGCACCGAAATCTGGGGCACGGTCGGTGTCAGCGACAACGTCATCGACGCCTCCTGGGAGGCGCTGAACGACGCAGTGAACTACAAGCTGCTCAGCCTCGGCTGACTTTGCCGGGCCGGCGGAGCGGCCGCTTAGAGCAAGGGCGCGAGCAGGCGGCTGAGGTCCTCGGCGAGCTCGCGGGCGAAGCGCAGGCGTCGGCGGGGGCGGGCCTTGAATTCGCGGCATTTGCGCACCAGTTCCCCCGCCCAGACGCGCATGGTGCGCACGTCGGCCTCCGACAGCAGCACCACGCCGATTTCGAAGTTCACGAAGAGGCTTCGCAGGTCGAAATTCGCCGAGCCAACCAGGCCGATGCGGTCGTCAACGATCATGGCTTTGGCGTGCATCATGCCGGGTTCGAAGAGCAGGACGCGGGCACCGGCGGCCTGCAGCTGTCGCAGGGCGTGACGACCGGCGTAGTCGGTGACCGGATGGTTGGAGCGGGCGGGCACGATCAGGGTAACGTCCTTGCCGGCGCGGGCCTTGACGACGAGGGACCGCAGCAGGACCTCGTCGGGAATGAAGTAGGGCGTGATGATCCAAATGCTCTGTTCAGCTTCCTGAATCATCGACACGATGCCCTCGTAGAGCGGATCGCCGGCGACATCGGGGCCGCTGGCCACCACCTGGAGTTCGCTGGAGCCCTCGCTGCGGACGGCGGCGGGATCGAGTTCGTTGTGCAGCTTGGTCAGGGACTGTCCGCTGGCGTAGGCCCAATCCGCGAGGAAGACCTCGTTGAGCAGGGCGGCGCCGGGACCGGAGATGAGCGCGCCGAAATCGGTCCAGCGCTTGCGCCACGGCGTTGAGCCCATGTACTCGCGGGCGAGGTTGTGGCCGCCAATCATCGCGGTGTGCTGGTCAAAGACCATGATCTTGCGGTGATTTCGCAGATTGGCCGAGCCGCGCGGGGCCAGCGGAATCATGGGCATGAAGGTCACCACCTCGCCGCCCGCCTGGCGGAGGGGGTCGACGAAGCCGCGGCTGCTGAAAAGGCACCCGAGGGCATCCAGCAGCAGCCGCAC
>CAYZCV010000051.1:0-23088 GCA_964476965.1 uncultured Opitutus sp.
ACCGCTTTGAGCCGGACGGACCCGGGGCCTGCACGCTCGTTGACGATATCACCTACGCGCTGCCGGGCGGGGCGCTCGGTTCCCTGGCGGAGCCGATGGTGCGCCGTCGCCTCGACCGCATGTTCACCTATCGGCACGCCGTGACTCAGGCCGACCTCGGGCGATCGCCGGCGGCGGGCGCCGACGTCCGTCCGCGCCGGATCCTCGTTGCGGGCGCGTCCGGTCTCGTCGGACGAACCCTGGTGCCCCTGCTCACGACCCAGGGCCACACGGTCATCAAGCTGGTCCGCCGGGCCCCGGCAGGACCGGATGAGGCGGGCTGGGATCCGACGAAGGATCACGTCGATCTGACCGGTATCGGCCGCGTGGATGCGGTGGTTAACCTAGCCGGGGCAGGCATCGCTGACGGACGCTGGTCGGTGCCGCGCCGCCGCGAGATTCTTGAGAGCCGGGTGCTGGGTACGCGGACGCTCGTGCGCGCGATGGCGCGACACCCGGAGCGGCCGGAGGTCTTCATCAATGCCTCCGCCGTGGGCTTTTATGGCGATCGCGGGGAGGAAGCCCTGACCGAGGAATCCGGCGTGGGCCGGGGCTTCCTGGCCGAAGTGTGTCAGGCGTGGGAAGGGGAGCTCGCGGCGGCGGAAGCGCTGGGCATCCGCACGGTCGCTCTTCGCACGGGCATGGTGGTGACACCGGCCGGCGGCGGGTTGGCGCGGCTGCTGCCGCTCTTTGGCTTCGGCCTGGGCGGTCCGCTCGGGAGCGGCCGGCAGTGGACGGGTTGGATCACGCCGGATGATCTTAGCGGCCTCGTGTTGGCGGCGCTGACGGATGCCCGGTGGCGGGGACCGGTCAATGCGGTGGCGCCGGAGGTTCTGCGGCAGCGCGACTTCGCGCGGGTCCTGGGTCAGGTCCTGCGCCGTCCCGCCTGGGTGCCGACGCCGGCCTGGGCGTTGCGCGTGGGGCTGGGCGAGATGGCCGACGAACTCCTGCTCTCGAGCGCGCGCGTGACGCCGGCCCGGGCGCTGGCGCTTGGGTTCTCCTTTCGTCACGGGTCGCTTTTCTCTGCGCTCGCGCATATGCTGGGCCGTACGCATTCGACATGAACAAGACGATCGCAGTGGTGGGGGCGGGAATTTCCGGGCTTTTGCTGGCCCGCGACTTGCAGGCGCGGGGCGCCGATGTCGTGGTGCTGGAAAAAAGTCGCGGGCTGGGCGGCCGACTCGCGACGAAACGCGTCGGTCCGGTCGTCTTTGATCAGGGCGCGCAATTCTTCACGGTCCGCGACGAAGGCTTCGGCCGCGTGGTGGCGGAATGGAAGGCGGCCGGCGTTGCCACGACGTGGCCCGGCCGCGAGACGGAGCGGGTGATCGGGGTGGGGGGAATGACCGCTCTGCCGAAGGCCCTCGCGGCTTCGCTGACGATTCAACGCGAACATCGGGTCACGCGCGCCGTGCGCCACGCGAGCGGGTGCTGGGAACTCGAGATCGAGAACCACGGCATGCTGCGGGCCGAACGGCTGGTCCTGACCGCGCCCGTGCCGCAGTCGCTGGCCTTGCTCGAGCCCGGCCTCCTTGCGCCGACGCTGGTCGAGTCGCTGAGCCGGCTCACCTACCACCCCTGCCTGGCGCTCCTGCTCGGTCTGGACGGACCTTCCGCCGTGCCGCCGCAGGGCTTCGCGCCCGCGGGTGGAGCGATTCGCTGGGTGGCCGACAACACCCACAAGGGAATTTCGCCCGGCTCGGCCGGAGCGCTCACGCTTCACACGACGCCGGCCTTCGCCGCGGAGCACTACGCGGCGAACGGTGACGAAGTCGCGGCGCTCCTTGCGTCGGAGGTGGCTCCGTGGCTCGGCGGGTCGAAGGTCGTTTCCACGACCTTGCACCGCTGGAAGTTCAGTGAGCCCAAGGCCACGCATCCGGAGCCCTTCGTCTGGATTCCGGAACTCGCACTGGGTTTTTGCGGCGATGCCTTCGGCGGCCCGCGGGTGGAGGGCGCCGCCGTGTCCGGCCTTGCGCTCGCCCATCGCATCGCGGCCTCGCTCGCGGCCCCTCCGCCCACCGAGTGAGCGGGGCCCTTGCGAGGCCGGTGTTTACTTGATTGATCCAAGTAACTTAGTAGAGTTAAGCGATGTCCTCCCAGCTGTATCCTTCCGTGGTCGCGACCATTGGCCGCACCCCTCTGATCAAGCTCAACCGTATCGCGGCGGGGCTGCCGGCGTCGATCTACCTCAAGGCCGAGTTTTTCAATCCGCTGGCCAGTGTGAAGGACCGCATCGGCATGGCGATGATCGAGGCGGGCGAACGGGATGGCCTGATCCGCCCGGACAGTGTGGTGATCGAGCCCACGTCAGGGAACACGGGCATCGCGCTGGCCTTTGTGTGCGCTTCGCGCGGCTACAAGCTGATCCTCACGATGCCCGAAACGATGTCGCTGGAGCGCCGCGTGCTGCTGCGCATGCTCGGGGCGGAGATCGTGCTCACCCCGGGGGCGGAGGGCATGCCGGGCGCGATTCGGCGGGCGACCGAACTGCTCGCGCAGCAGGGATCGCGCGGCTTCATGCCGCAGCAATTCGAGAACCCGGCCAATCCCGAAATCCACCGCCGTACGACCGCCGAGGAAATCTGGGCCGCGACCGAGGGACGCATCGACGCCTTCGTGGCGGGCGTGGGCACAGGCGGGACCATCACGGGCGTCTCCGAGGTGATCAAGTCGCGCAAGGCGATCAAGAGCATCGCCGTCGAGCCCGCAGCCTCACCCGTGCTGTCGGGCGGCCGCCCGGGCCGTCACCGGATCCAGGGCATCGGCGCCGGATTCATCCCCAAGAATTGCAACACCGCGATCATCGACGAGGTCCTCAAGGTCAATGATGAGGACGCATTCGAAACGGCGCGGCGGTTGGCGCTGGAGGATGGCATCCTGGCCGGCATTTCCACCGGGGCCAATGTCTGGGCGGCCATGGAACTGGCCAAGCGCCCGGAGTACGCCGGCAAGATGATTGTCACCGTGGGTTGCAGCTTCGGTGAACGCTATATTTCGACCGCCTTGGCCGAAAAGGCGCGGCAGGAAGTGGCGGTCTAACGCATCTGCAGGCACTTACGCATCAAAATCAGGCTTCCCATCCTCGGATGAAGGGATTTCAATAAACGTTTTATGCAGAAAACGTTCGTTATCTTCAAACCCGACTGCATGGAGCAGAAGCATGTCGGGACCGTGATTGAGCGCTTCGAAAAAGCGGGCTTCGAGATCGTGGGCGCCAAGCTCATCCGTCTCTCTTCCGCCGTCCTGCGCGAGCACTACGCTCACGTGGCCTCGAAGCCTTTCTACCCGGAAATCGAGCAGTTCATGAGCTCGCGTCCGGTCCTCATCATGGCGCTCAAGGGCGACAATATCGTGGCCAAGGTCCGCGATCTTCTCGGGCCGACCGACTCGCGCAAGGCTGCCAAGGGCACCATCCGCGGCGACTTCGGCACCGAGATGATGAAGAATGTCTGCCACGCCTCGGACACCGACGAGAACGCCAAGATCGAGCTCGCTCGCTTCTTCAAGCCCGAGGAAATCCTCGGCTGATCGCGCGGCGGCCTCCCGGCCCGCTTTCAACCCGCACCGACCCGGTGCGGGTTTTTTTGCGCCCGCCGGTCGCCGCCTCCCGTCAGGCGTCGTCGCCGTATGTGATCGCGATGATATCAAGTTGGCTCAGTCCGGCCGGAAAGCGGAACGCCACGCTCTGACCGAGGCGGGCATTGAGCAGTGCGCGGGCGAGGGGAGAGAGCCAGCTCACCGCGTTTTGTCCGGGGTCAGTCTCATCCACGCCGACGATGCGGTAGCGCGCCGTCTGTCCCTTGGCGTCACGCACGGTCACCGTGGCCCCGAAGCGCACCACATCATGGGGCGGCGGTGGCGGCATCGCTACCTCGGCGGTGCGCAGGCTCTGCTGCAGGTAGGCGAGGCGCTGGTCCAGTCGGGCAAGCGCCTCGCGCCCATCCTGGCCCGCGGCGGTCGCCGCGAGCAGCGCCGGGCGCTCGTGGGCCAGACCGCGGTCCAACTCCGCCTGCAGTCGCGCCGCGCCCGCGGCCGTGAGGGGGTTGCGTGACCCCGGCGGCAACGGGGACACGAGGGGCGGTAGGGCGGGGGCGGAGTCGAGATCGTCTTCCCGCGTGAAGGCCTTGCTCATGCCCGCACCCTGACAGGTTTTGGCCGGGCCACAACCCGGTCCGGCGGACTGTGCCGGAAACGAATGGTCCGGCCTGTGCGGGGCTTGGGCGGTGCCGGGAGGCCGTCAGGATTGAAATTCCGCCGGGTTCGGCCGTTGTCAGAGACGCCGGCTCTTCATGCGCACCTTTTTCTCCCGACTGCTTGCCGATCTGAAGATCATGCCCCGTGGGGTGTGGGTGCTGGTGGGCGGCCAGTTCGTGAACCGTCTGGGGAGCTTTGTTTACCCGTTCCTCGCGATTTATCTCACCGGGCGCGGGTTCGGCTTGGGGGATGTCACCGTGGTTCTCGGGGCCATCGCGGTCGGCCACCTCGGTGCGCCGTTTGCCGGCGGCTATCTGGCCGACGCGATTGGTCGCCGGAACACCATCGTGGCCGCGCTGGTCGGCGGTGCGCTGACCTTGGTCGGCATATTCTTCGCCCCGGGCCTGCCGGCCCTGCTGGTGGTGTCGGCCGCGCACGGGTTCTTCTCTCACATGTTCGGACCGGCGGCGAATGCGCTCCTCTCCGACCTCGTGACCCCGCAGCAGCGGGTGACGGCCTACGCGCTCCTCCGGCTCGCGATCAACGCCGGCTTTGCGGCGGGACCGGCGATCGCGGGCGTCCTTTACGCGGTCTCACCGGTGCTCATCTTCACGGGTGACGCGGCGACCACGCTGGTCTTCGCGGTGCTCGCGCTCCTCTTTCTGCCCCATGGATTGCGGACGGTGAGCGGCAATGTGTCCTCGCCCCGGGTCATCCTGAAAAGCTGGGTCGAGGCCGGGCGCGATGCGTGGCATAACGGACCGTTCGTGCAGCTTTACGTGGGCATGCTGCTCATGGCGGTCGCCTTCATGCAGGTCTTCACCGTGCTCGGGCTGCACATGACGGCTCGGGGGCTCGATACGTTTTCCTATGGGGTGGCGATGGGCTTCAATGGCTTTCTCATCATGTGCTTCGAGCTGCCGCTCGCGCACCTCGTCCGCCGATTCCCGGCGCGCCCGGTGCTGGTCGCGGGTTTTGCCGTAACCGGGCTCGGCTGTGCGGCGTTCGCCGGTGCCGACACCCTGACCGAATGCCTGCTGGCGATGGCGGTGTTCACCTTCGGTGAAATGATTTCGCTGCCGATCGCCGCAGGCTACGCGAGCGAACTGGCTCCCGTGGCGCTGCGCGGTCGCTACTTCGGCGTCTTTGGTACGGTCTGGGGCCTGGCGGGGCTGGTGGGCAGCGCGGGACCCTGGATGTATGGCCGGCTCGGCGCGACCTGGTGGATCGTCGCCGGCATCGGCGGTCTCGCCGGCGGCGTGGGCATGTTGTTTCGCTCGACCGATCGGAGATTGGCGATCGTTGCTTCACCGGGAAGCGTTTAGAGAATCGCTTCGAACCGGGTCTCGCGCAGAGCCGCAGAGACCGCAGAGATTCGGGCTCCCATCAATCTTGCGTCAGGGCCTTCTCTGCGCCTCGGCGGCTCGGCGCGAGATCAGGTTCGTGGCTCGAAGGTTCCTGCTCAGCGGCCCTCCGGCCGCAGGAATGCTGCTGCCGGATTGCCCGGCAGCGCGCGCAGCCCGTCGACCACGGTCGCGGCATTGATCACCGCGCCATCCCAATTCGTGTGCGTGGTGCGATCGGCGAAGAGCCGGGTCGTCGCTTCCTCGCCGAGCTCCGCGTAGTGCGCACTGAGTCGCGCGTTGAGATCAATGAGCGGGACCGCAAGTTCCGCTGCGATGGCGCGGGTCCACGCGGCGTGTCCCCCGTCGGGATTGAGCTTCCCGTCCGTCCAGCGATTGCGGGGGACCAACGTGCAGAGGATCGGCGTCGCGCCCTGCGCACGGATCTCCGCAATGTAGGTCCGCAGGTAGGCGCCAAAGGTCCGTACGGTTTCGGTAACGCCCGTGGCCGGATCGGTGCGTTCTTCCGTTTCGTCGCCGATTCCCGGCAGCGCCCCGCGCGTGCCATTGTCATTGTGGCCGAACTGAATCAGGACGACATCGTCCTTCCTGATCAGCGCCTGCACGTCGGGCCAGTAGGTGGAGCGGAAGGTCCGCACCCCGGTGCCGCCGACGGCGAGATTCAGCAGATTCACCTTCGCGGGGTAGAGGTGGCTTTCGAGCGGGTCGCCCCAGCCAAACTGGCCGTCGTAGCCATTGCCGCGGCCGTTGCGGACGGTCGAATCGCCGATGAGAATGAGATGAGGCAGCTTCGGATCGGCCGGGGCCGGCAGGTTCAGCCACGACCGCATGGTCGCCCGGTCCCAGCCGCGATCCGGCGGTTGCGGCGGCACGAACACGCGGGCGGGCACGGCCGTGGGCAGGGTGCGGCCAGCGAGGGAGAGCGCGGCGATCAGGCGCTGTTCCCGCAAGCCCTTCAATCCGGTTGCGGCGAGGGCCGCGTTAAGCCGCGCGCCGTCGTCGCCGGTATGGACATGGTCGGCGGGGAAGAGGGCGTCGACGTCCTCTCGGGCGAGACGCTCATAGCGTTCGACGATTAGGCTGGTGAGGTCGACCAGCGGAACGGCTTCGCTCTCGGCCAGCGCCCGTATCCACTGGTTGAACTTGCCATTGCCCTCACCGTTCAGATCCCCCCGCCAGGCCCGCCGGGCCGTCAGGGTCATCAGGATCGGCTGGGCACCCTTGGCCCGGACCTCGGTGATCATCTTGCGCAGGTACCAGCCGTAGGTGCGGACCGTCTCGCGCTGCTTCGTGACCTGATTGTCGATTTCCTCGGTCTCGTCCCCCAGGCCGGGGAGCGATCCCCGGGCGCGCGAGGCATCATTGATCGCGCCGCCGTCATTGTGCCCGAACTGGATGATGACGAAGTCGCCGGCCTGGAGGTCCGCGGTCAGCCGATCCCACCGGCCCTCCGTGACGAAGGTCCGCGCGCTCCGGCCGCCGGCCGCCCGGTTGTCGATCGCCAGTCGCTCGCGGTCAAAGTAGTCGCCGATCCATCGGCCCCAGCCGACCGCGGTCGGCACGCCCTGCGCCGCGGTCGAGTCGCCGGCAATGAAGAGCGTGGGGCCGGGGCGGCCCGCGTTGGTCACGGGGATGGCTCCGTGGGCGGAGCAGAGAAACAGCGCCATGACGGCAGCAGCAGCGGCGAGGACGGGGCGAACCATGCGGGGCATGCCGGGAGCCAAGCGGAGGCCGGCTCGGGGTGCAATGCGGGGACGAGGGGACAGTCCGGACGGCTGCGGTTGTGGGATCGACTCGCGGCGTGCGGCGCGTTTGCGTGGAGCCATGAGCAAGCCATCCTCCAGCGGTTCGCGCGACGTTGCGGTGTCCCGTTTCCCGATCGAACTCGCCCAGTTCCTCAAGTTCGCCGGCCTGTTCGGCAGCGGCGGCGAGGCCAAGGAAGCCGTGGTCGCGGGCGATGTGCAGGTGAACGGCACCGTCGAGACCCGCCGCGGTCGCAAGCTCGTCGCCGGCGATAAGGTCACGATTGGCGAAGAAACGCTGATTGTCCGCGAGGGCTGATGCCGGCGCATTTCAAATCTCAGATTTGAAATCTCACCTGCGCGGCGGCGCCGCGCTAGTGGGTCATCAGATGGAAGATGATGTTGATCGCGAGCGGGTAGGCGCGTGATTCGGAGAACTGCTTGAAGTAGGTTTCGTTTTCGCTCTCGCGCTCCCAGCCGTCGCTGATGTCGGAATTGTGCACGGCGATGGCCATGATCCGCTGGTGGTCGTCGAGCATCGCATAAACCCTCATGTCGAGGGAGCCATAGCCCCGGTCGCGGTACTGCAACTCCGAGTGCGGGTCGTCGGGATTGGAGTCCGGATTCCAGAACTGCATGGTTGGCACCCGCAGGCGATGCATCGGAACGCCCAGCGGAAAAATGCTGCTGAACAGCGGGTGATCGGTGGTCAGCTCGATCCAGTCATGCTCCGGCAGGACGGTCTTCATCTCGGTGCGAAAGTGCTCCCACGCGGCGGTGCCCCAGAAGTCCGTCACGAACAGCGCGCCGCCTGCCAGGAGATAGCGGCGGAGCAGGGCGGTCTCCTCTTCGCTGAGCATGATCCCCTCGACGTGCTCCATGAAGATCAGCGGAAACTTGAAGAGGTCGGGATTCGTGAGCTTCAGCACGCGCGCATCCGGATCGACCGCAATCGAGGTCATCTGGCGGAGGCGGTAGGAAAGGTTCAGGTCGGCATCGGGGTAGTCGACCCACCAGCCGAGGCGGCGTCCCCGGCCGATGCCCTCGCCCAAGTCCGGTCGAGACTTGAAGATGATGCGCGCAAAGGTGAACACGTCCGGCTCGAAGCCCGGCGTGTTCGTCCAGGCCGGCAGCGTGATGCTGTGGGAGAGTGTCTCCCGGGCCGTGCGCACAGTGTCCTCGTTGACGACTCCGCCCCCCTCCAGACGGCTGTAATTGGAGCCTCCCGGCTCGTCGCGAAAAAACTGGGCCATGGCGCCTCCCGCGAGAGCGAGGCCAATCAAACCGGCGAAAAGGGAGCGGAAGCGCAGCACGGCGGGGCGTTACGAGACAACCCTAAGCCGATCGACCCCGCGCGCAACCCGGGAGGTGACGTCCATGATCCCTTGCCCTTGGGTGCGGCAGGTCGGCCGCGCAAACCGGCATCCATTAGACCGGCCGGGCGGGCTCGATCAGGGCCTTGAGGCGCGGCCGCGGACGCTCGATCCACTCGGGACGGCGGGGGCTCACCGCTGCGACCAGCCGGATCGGGTGCTCGGCGAGCCACCGGGCGAATTTCTGGCCCGCATTCGGGGCGCCTTCATCGCCCGGTTTCATGGGCAGGCCTTCCGGGCGGACGCCGGCACCACGAGATGACGGCAGAGGGTGAACAGACGATGGTGGAATTCGCGGGTGGTGATGCGACCCGAAAGCCAGCTCGCGGTCAGGCGCTGGCGCTGCTCGGTGACGTCGTGAGGCGTGCGTGGCGATTTCATGGCAGGGGCTTTGCGTAGAACATCGGCGCGTCGGCCGCCGAGTTGAGCGCAATGGTCGCGACGAGCGAACGCGCTGGGGTCAGCGCGGCGGCGGAGGTGCGCCGGCGCTCGTGCGATCAGGCGAACGCCAGGGCCGGGCGTCCAGGGATGAAGGCCAACGGGGGTGGTGGCGGCGGGACCGGCCGGCGATCCGGGACTTAAGCTGGCTGCAGGAAGTGCCGATAGGGCTGGGTATGCTTACTCAACCCCTCGCGGAGCAGGACATCTTGGTGGCGTCGAAGAGCCTTCCCGCGGCGCCCCAGATCATGTCGCGGCTCCACACGATGCTGACCGATGTGAACTCGGGCCTTTCCCAGATCGCCACGCTGCTGCGGCGGGATGCCGCGCTCACGGCCCGGATCCTTTCGATTGCGAACAGCCCGGCCTACGGGGTGGCGGGATCGATTGGGTCGATCGAGGAGGCGCTGCAGCGCGTGGGGTTCGGTGAGGTGTTCCGCCTGGTGGGCGTGGTGGCCAATCGAAGCCTCTCCACCCAGCTGAAGAGCTACGGCTGGGCGTCGTCCCAGGTGTGCTCACACAATCTCTTCTACGCGCTGGTGGCGGAGGCGACCGCCCGCCGCGTGGGCGTCGATCGCCGCCTGGCCTACACCGCCGGGTTGCTTGGCACGATTGGCATGGTGCTGCTCGACCGGGCGGGCGGCGGCAGCGTGCGCGACCACGAGACCTATGTGGAGGCCGGGCAGGGCGATCTGCTGGCGTGGGAGGCGAACACCTTCGGCTTCACCCACCACCAGATCAACGCGGTGCTCTTCAAGCACTGGGGATTTCCGGAACTGATCGTGACTGCGGCGACCGATGACCGCACCGCCCTGGGTCGGGTCCTTCGACTCTCGGCCGGCCTCGTCCACGCCGCCGGGCACGGCCTGCCGCAGAGCAGTGGGAGCTGTGGCCCGACCTCCGAGGACCTTGCGGTCAACGGCCTCAAGATGGACGACGCCCAGGCGATCCAGGACGAGGCGTTGAACGCCTATCGCAACCTGAGCGCGCTGTAGGCGCGGCCCCATAAATCGATCGGGCATGAAAAAGCCCATCCTGTTGCAGGATGGGCTTTTAAGATTGGTGCCCCCACGGGGAGTCGAACCCCGCTTTTAAGATTGAGAATCTCATGTCCTAACCGATAGACGATGAGGGCGGCTGTGGAGCGGTAGAGAGTTCGATTTTGTCGCGCCGCGTCAAGCGCGAGTTTTGCGGGGCCGGTTTCCCCCTCTCGAGGGTCGGTCGGCCGTCGTCCCGGCCGGACCGCGCGCCTCGCTCAGTAGTCGTCCATGACGAACCACATGATCCAGGTCAGCCCGAGCGTGAGCACGATCATGCCGGCCGCACCGAAGCCGATCACGACCACATTGAATCCCGTAATCGCGATCGCGGCCGCCAGCAGCAGATTGCCCGCGATTAGGGTGAAGAAGTAATCGCGCTTCCGCCGGGAGGGTGGCCTTGGCGGGGGTGGCGGGGTCGGCAGCTTCGCGGCGGCCTCGTGAGCCGCATTGGTTCGCAGCAGGGTCTGGACGTCATTCTCGGGGACGCCCACCGAGGTGGGGGGCGTTGGGGGAGCGGCCGTACGGGGCGCGTTGGCTGAACTGATAAGCGCCTGGAGGTCGATCGATTCCGGGGTCCGCGGCGACCCGGAGGGCGGATTGACCACGTCAAACTTGCGATCCCCGGACAGGGTGTACTTGCGGGGTGGCGGATCGACGTCGGGCACGCCGGGACCCTAGCTCGGCCCCCGCGAGACACAATGCTGGAAGCGCGGGATGGATGTAGCCGGGCTCGCTGAGCCCGGGGTTCGGGCTTGTCGCTGACGAGGACTTGGACCGGGGTCAGCGACCCCGGCTACCGGGAAAAGCAAAACGCGGATCGACGCACCGGGCGTCGATCCGCGCTCATCCGCGGGATCCGCGGAGACGACCGAATCAGTCGGATCGCTTAATTTGAACCCGGGCTCGCCGGAGTCGCGCCGAGGAACTTCAGGAAGGGCGTAATCGAACGGGGGCGCCCGAGGAAGGTCTCGACCGACTGGTTCACGTCGCGGGTGTTGGCAGCGCCGTAGATCTCGTGGCGCAGCCGCAGGCCAACGCTGGTGTCGAGGAAGCCGCCGGGCGCGTTCTCAAACACGCTGGCCAGGTCCGTGGCGATCGCGAGCGCCCAGAGATAGCCGTAGTAGCCCGCGTCATAGCCCGCCAGGTGACCGAAGTAGGCGGCGAAGGCCGTGTCAGGAATCGGCGGATACGACACCCGGGCCAGCACGTCGTTGGCGAGCTGGTTGACGTCGGGCCGCGTCTCCGAGACCGGCAGGGTGTGGAGGGTCAGGTCGAGCAGGCCGTAGGAGAGCTGCCGGCGGTAGAACATGCCGGAGGTGGCGGTGCGGACCTGATTGAGGCGGTCGATGACATCCGCGGGGATCTTGCGCGACGGGTCGCGATAGTCGGCGGCGAAGGTATCCAGGACCTTCTTGTCCCGGATCCAGTTCTCGAGCATCTGCGAGGGCGCCTCGACGAAATCGCGCGGCACGGCGAAGGACGACAGGCGCTGGTAGTCCGACCGACCGAGCATCTTGTGCATCACATGGCCGAACTCGTGGAAGAGCGTCTCGACGTCGTCATGGCTCAGCAGCGAGGGCTGGTCTGGCTTGGGTGGAGGGAAATTGCAGACCAGGGAAACGAGTGGGAGCACGGTGCGGCCGTCATCGAGATGGCGCTGGTCGCGAATGCCGAAGCAGGCGAAGTGATTGTACTTCCCCTCGCGCGGAAACATATCGAGGTAGAACATGCCCATCGGCTGCCGCGTGGCGGTGTCCGTCACGAGGAAGAGCTTCACCTCGGGGAACCAGATCTGCGGCGGCTGCACCTCGGCGAAGGTCAGGCCGAAGATGCTCTCGTAGATGCGAAACATGCCCTGCAGGGTCGCCTCGTAGGGAAAGAAAACCCGCAGCGCGTCCGTATCGATCGCGTACTTCTCCTTGGTCAGCAGATTCGTGTAGTAGGCGATGTCCCACGCCTCGAGGGTGGTCGCCGCGTTGCCGGTCTCCCGGGCCTTGGTCTGGCGAAGCTCCTCCCATTCCTGCTTCATCTTGCCCTCGAGCCCGGCGACGAGCTCGTTCTCGAACGCGAGGGCCGTCGCGGCGGAGCCGGACATGCGGGTCTCGGTCTGGTAATCCGCCCAGGTCTTGTATCCGAGAGCCTGGGCGATCTTCGCCCGCAGCATGACCATGTCGGTCAGCAGGGGAATGTTCTGTTCGCGCGCGAGCTGGCCACGGGCATGGGCGAGCTTGCGGCGGGTCTCGGCGTTCTTGGCGTTTTCGATCACGGCCACGTAGTGCCAAGTGACATTCGCCATGACCTTGAAGCTGCCGTCGTCCTGCTTGACGCCCGGGCTGCTGAGGAAGCTGTCCGGAACGCCTTCGAGCTCGGCGGCGTTGAAGGTGAGGCCGGCCGAGGCGGCGGCGATGTTCTGCTGAAACTTGGTCACCATCTCGGTGAGCGATTTGCGCATCGCCTCCACCTGGGCGCGCTGGTCGGCCGGCAGGTCGAGCCCGGCGCGGCGGTACTCGCGCATGACCTCCTCCACATTGCGCAGGTCCTGACCCGCGAGCGCGGGCTTGGTGTCCACAAAGGCCTTGAGGACGCGATAAATGTCCTCGCGGTATTCGAGCGCGATCAGCCACGAGCTCAGCGCCACGTCGACTTCAGCGGCGGCGTCGCGCACGGCTTTTTCCGGGTGGGCACCTTGGATCAGGCCGACGCGTTGCGAGACGTCCGTGACATTGCCGACAATCCGGTCGAAGGCCTTGAAGGTGGAGGCCAGCGTGGCCTTGGTCGGATCCTGCGCGACGAGGGCTGCGAGGGCGGAGTCGGCGGCGGCGAGCGTTTCCGTCTGCGTCTGCTTCAGCGCGTCCGCCGAATTCTCGTAGAACGGCAGATCGAAGACGATCGGGGCATCCTTATACATCGTTTCGACCTGGGCCATGGTCAGCGGCGTCGCGGCCCGGAGCGAGGACGCGAAGGTCAGGAGAGTGAGCAAACCGATGCGGGTGAGGGGATTGATCATGGGGGCAATGAAACAGGAGTCCCGCTCGGGGCAAGGCCGGGGTGGGGTTTGCCTGAGGGCCGCGCTTTCGCCGCGGGGCCCGCCGGTCGTTTCCGTCGAATCTACCAGGGTGGGGGACGGCTCCGTCCGGACCCAGCTGCCTACCGTACGACCTCGGTCGGGCCGACCTTCACGTCGAACTGATAGAGATTAAGGTTCAAAAACTCGTCCAGCGCCTTGTACACCCGCGTACGGGCCTTGGGCAGCCCGAGGAAGTAATCCTCGTTCACATCCATGGTCTCGTGAGGGATTCCACGCGAACGCAGCTGTCCGCGCAGGCGGCCTACGCCCTGCGAGATCAGGTCGGAGCGGCCGCCGCGGTAGACCACGAACACCGCCCGGCCGGGGCCGTCCTGGGCCTTGGTTGCCGAGAGCTCCTCGATTTGGGGCGCGGTGCGAACGATGTAGAGCCGGTTGGCCTCCTGCTCGAACGTGGGGGCATCGGCCTCGACGTCGGTCTGCTTCGTCCACAGCGCCGGCTCGAGGACGGGTGCGGTGACGAAGGCGGCGTGAAAGCGATCGGGCGCCAGCTGGGTGGCCCGCACGGCGAGGTAGCCGCCAAAGCCCTCGCCCGCGGTCACGATGCGGCGGCGGTCGAGATCGAATTGCCCGGCCGCCCAGTCGATGGCCAGCGTGGCGTCCTCCACGGCGGCCTGGTCGATGCCGGATGCGAGGGCCTCGCGCTGGGCCCGGCCGCGTCCGCTGACGCCGCGCTGGTTGAGGCGGAAGACGGCCAGCCCGAGATCGGCAAGCACCTGCGTCTCGCGATCAAATTCCGCGTGCGGCGTCGCCGGCAGGCCGCCGGCAAAGGTGATCACGAGCGGGATCGGCTTGGTCCGGGGCGTGCGGGGCAGGGTCAGGTAGCCGCTGAGCGTGGTGCCGCCGGGGCCGGGGAACTCGGCGTAGCGGGTCTCATGGAGGGAGGCGTCGTCCAGCCAGGGTGCGACGCGCGAGATCTCGAGCAGATTTTTCTCCGCGGTCTTCAGCACGAAGAAACGGCCAGGGGACGCGCCGCCCGTGACCCGGATCAGGAAGCGCGTCCGGGCCTCGTCCCACTCCAGAATCGTCACGGTCCGGTCCGGGAACTGCGCATTGAGGGTGCGCTGGAGTGCGCCGATCTGGGGATCGAGCCAGACGGTCAGCTCGGGCGCATCCACCGTGCGTACGCCGACGAACTGCTGCTTGCGCTCATCGAAGAGGAGCGGGCGGTCATCCGGGTCGCGCGCAAGGGGCGCCAGATCCCGGGTGGGATGTTCCAGCCGGAAGCGGCCGGGTTGCAGCGTGGTGGTATCGAGCAGATAAACACCGTTGGTGTCCCGGCCGAAGTTGGCGGTGTAGAGCAGGAGATTGGGCTCGTAGGCGAAGCCGAGCGGACGCGCGCGTTCGCCGAAGAACGTCGCGGGTTCGACCGCGAAGCGCGCGGCTGGGGACCCCTCGGGCGCGAGTTCGCCCAGAGGACTCCACTTGTTTCCGTCCGGCGTGCGGTAACGGTAGGAGAGCGACAGGCGGCGGCCGGACCCACCTTCGGTCAGGAGGCGGGGCCGACCTTGGCGGTCATGCAGAGGCTGGCCGGGGGTGAACTCCGACGAGAGCGTCGTGATCTTGCCCGTTTGCACATTGAGTCGGTGCACGCGCGCGGGTACCGGCTCATCGCCCCCGAAACCGGGGACGCGCACGAGCAGATGATCGAAGTCGCCGGGGGCGAAGCCGAGAATCTGCGGAACGGGTGTGCGCACGTTGGGGGGGCCGGACCCATCCGCGCCGCCCTCCATGCTGGCGAAGTCGCGCGCTTGGGCGAGCGTGGTGGCATTTCGCCCGTCCGCATCGACCGCCATGATCGGCGCAAGAACGGTCGGCGGAATCCCGGCCGTGCGCGTCATGCCGGCGGTCTCCGGATCGGTGGTCGAGAGACTCTGGAGATTGGAACCGCTCGAAACGTCAAAGGAGCCCAGAGCCTGACTCGGTGGTCGCACCGTGACCACGGGCGCGAGCGTCTGCGCCGAAGGCGCGAAGACCAGGCGCGTGGGCGTGGCCCAGCGCAGAAAGCGGAGCTCGGCGCGCTGGCGCTCCTTGGAGTTGGCGATCACGCGGTCCTCGTCGACCGTGATCGTCAGCTTGCGCGGCATGCCGTCGAGCGTCTGCAGGATGAGGTTCAGATCCTGGCCCGAGTGCTGCGTGTAGGCGACCTGCTTTCCGTCCGGGGAGAGCGTGATGCGATCCCCGAGGAACGGTCGGAAGAGGTCCTCAATCCGCCGCTCGGAGACGGACGCGGCGCGCCCGGCCAGGGTGGCGAGAAGGCTCAGGGCGAGGAAGGGGAGCAGGCGCGCGCGTGGGTTCGGGGCGCCGCAGACGGGGCGGGTGGGCATGGGCAGGGCGGGGGATGGGGAGCGAACACCCCCATCACGGACGGAATCGTTGCGACTGCAAGTGCCCAGCGATAGCCCGGACTGTCCGACGTCTTGCCGCCGGCCAAGGCAGACTCAGGCCGACGCGCGAGCCGACTTCGCGGAGCGAAGGTGCGGGCCACGCTTCACGGGCGAAGGTTCCGCCGGTTTCGCGAGGCTGCGCCACCAGGTCTCGGGCAGGCAGGCCAGCCCGATGAGCGCGCCCTGACTGACCACGAAGAACACCAGCCACCAGAAGGCGGCATCCATGAAGCCGTAGCTGTGCAGGCCGACGCCGAGCATGTTCACCCCAAACCAGCTCCACGCAGTGATGATGTTGCCTCCGATGGCGAGCGCCATGAGCCCACGTTCGCGGACAAGGCCGCCCCAGCGGGCGTGCAGGATGACCGCGCACCAGAGTACGATCACAAGGGCCCCGTTCTCCTTCGGATCCCACCCCCAGAACCGGCCCCAGGACTGGTCCGCCCAGATCCCGCCGAGAACGGTGCCGGCGAAGCTGAAGAGGGTCGCGAAGCAGACGATTCCGTAAACCATGCGCGCCAAACCGGCCGCCGATTTCGGATCGAGGGAGCGGGTGAACAGGCCGCGCAGCACGTACACAATCGCGAGGAAGCCCGCGAGGAACATGGCCGAGTACCCGATGGTGATGACGACGACATGGGTCGCCAACCAGAAGTTGGAATCAAGCACGGCCCGCATCATCTCGAGCGTGTCGCCTCCGAGCGCGAGGTGGTGGGCGATCACGAGCGTGCCGAAGCCCACCGCGCCGCCCGCAACGCTGCCGACGTTCTGGCCCCCGCGACGCTCCATCAGGAGACAGAGCGCGGTCGCGCCCCAACCGACGAAGAGGGCCGAGGAATAGAGATTGGTCACCGGCGGACGTCCCTCGAGCCACATGCGCACCGCGATGCCGACGGTCGTTAAGACGAAGGCCAGCGCAAGGGTCCACCGCGCGGCGCGGCCCAGCGAGTCCGGCCAGGCCAGCCAGGAGAAAATGCCGAGCAGCATTGCGAGAACATTGAGCCCGGCGCTGGTGTAGAAGGGCTGGGAGGCGTTGAACATCACCTCGACCCAGGTCCGGGTTGAGGGAGCCACGAGCGGATAGCCCGGGAGCGCGAGCAGGGTGTCGACCTGAGCATTGAACGCGGAAGCGTTCTGCGCCCGCCAGGCACGCCCCAGGTCGGCGTAGGCCGCGGCCGCGGGATTGAATTCACCCGAGGCAAGCGCGGCGCCAAACGCCGACCCGGCATTGGTCCAGCCCGCCGTCGGATGCGTGGGGAGCGGCAGCAGGAGCGCGACGGCATTCATGCGCGTGAGCGACGCGACGAGTGCCGGGGAGGGCTTGGTGGCCGGGGCCTGGCCGCGTGCGGCGGGATCGACCAGCCGGAAGAACTCATCGGCCTGGGGCGGGACAAACGTGTCCTGCAGGCGCTGGTAAAGCCCGATGTTGTTCCGCAGCCGGACAACGGCCTGCTGGAACGGGGTGCGCACCGCGGAGGCAACCGGATCGGCGAGTTGGGCCTGACGATCGATCTCCATCAGGTGCGAGGCGAGCTGATGGTAGGAAAAGCGCTTGCCGCCGTCACCGAGTTCCGGCGTGAGGGAGAGCAGCGCGAGCAGGTCGGGCTGGAGAATCTCGAAGACGCGCGCGTCGTCGGATCGCTCGGGGCGGAAGAACACATCGAGCAGCCACTCTTCCGGGGTCAGGGTGCCGTGGGTCGGGTGCACGACGCGCTGGCGGCCCTGCAGGACGAGCAGCGTGGTCCGGGCGACGGTATCGAGCGGCTTGACGCGACCATTCGCCAGCACGGGGAGGCGGCCAAAGCCGGCGAGGTCATACGCGCCGGCGTTGGACGGTGGCCGCAGGGAAGCGGCCACGATCAGGAGGCCCAGGGCGAGGACAAGGAAGGGCAGTCGGCGTCTCATGGGAGGGCGGGGGCGGGAGCGGGGCTGGCGGCGCGGCTGCGGGGCTTGAAGAGCTGAAGGCCGAACTGGACGAGGAGTCCGAGCGAAACCAGACCCGAGGCGAGGTAGGGAATGAGCCAGCCGGGGTTGCGCACGACCTGGAGCACGCTGGTGCGGTCCTCGTTGGAGAATCCGGCCCGGTAGAACGCGAGTCCGGCGTAGCGGAGCGGGTTGTTCATCGAGATCACGACCTCGCGGTCCTCTGAGCCGTCGGGCGTGGTCAGGCGCAGGCGGCTGGAGAAGTTCCGGGGAATCTCGGTGCCGGGGTACTTGTCATGATTGAACTTCAGGAGCGTCAGTGCGTACGGCTTGTAGTGACGCTGCGGCCGGAGCGAGAGGCTCCACGTGCGCCCGCCGTACTCGATCGTCTGGGCCTGCGCCAGCTGGACCGAGACGACCCACGTGCCGAGGCTGCCCTCGGGGGTGATCAACTCGATGACGGCGGTGGGCAGATTGCGTGTGTCGGGCGCCGTGGCGACCGGCTCCTCCTTGACCGCCAGCTGCGTGCCGAAGCCGCGCGTTGAAGCGGCGTCTGCGGCAGGACCGGCGAGCGTGATCCGCGCCGAGAGCGAGGAGTTGCGGTGAAACGTCTTGGTCTCGATGCGGAAGGGCAGCGAAGGGTGCTGCACGCTCTTCCTCGGGACCAGCAGGCGGGCGGGCACCGCGACCACGCGGTCGAGCGTGGGGTCCGTGACATCAATGACCGCGAGTTCGTCGACGAGGGGGCTTTCCGAGAAATTCGTGGTCTGGCCTTCGTCGATCCGCATCTGGAAGTCCTCCTGCCACAGGCCGCTGAGGAGTTCTCCGATGATCAGGAGAATCAGCCCGGCGTGGGTGAGCAGGATGCCTGATTTGCGCCAGGAGAAGGAAAAGCGGAACAGACGCGTTTCCCACCTACGAAAGCTATATCCGCATCTCCGGCCAGGCGCCGTGGATTTCCGGCAGCGGCACGACCTACCAGCGCCGCGCCCGGACGTCCGAGGACGGCGCCGCCGGGATTGAGGACCTCCATATCTACAAGGACCTCTCGCGCGAGACGTCCGTCACGATCGACGGTCGCGCCCTCGCCAATGCCGAGGACTACCTCGCGCACATCAAGCTGGTGAAGACCGAGGTCGGCACGGTCGACGTGGGCTACAAGCGCTTCCGCACCTTCTACGACGGCGTCGGCGGCTTCTTCCCGCTCAACCGCCAGTGGCTGCCGCTGAAGGATCGCGACCTCCACACCGACCGCGGCTCATTCTGGGCCAACGCGAGCCTCCAGCTCAAGGGCGCGCCCGTGCTTTCCCTCCGCTACCTGAACGAGACCCGGACCGGGTCCAAGGACTCCATCGTCTGGGGCGACAGCAATCTCACCGGCCTGCCCACCGTTCCCTCGGGCAACGCCGCCCGCAAGCTGCTGCCCGATCTCCTGACCATGGACGAGCGGCACCAGCTGCTGCAGGGCCGGGTGGAGTTCACCCGCGGCGAAACCACCGCCGCGCTGACCGTGACCGGCGATTGGGTGAACAACAACAACCGCCGCAACTTCACGCGCTTCGCCGGCGAGGTCACGCCAAGCCCGGAGCGGGTTCACCGGCAGATTGACCTCCTCTCGGTCGACACCCTGTCGGTGATCGCGACGACGGTGACGAAGTTCAACGAGCGTTGGACCCTCAACACCGGCTGGAGCTACCAGGAGGTCGATTCCAGTGTCGGTGGAGAGCGCGCCAATGCCATCGGGGTCTTCGGGACGTACGACTTCCGCAACCTGGTCGGCGGCTCGGAAGGTGACACCTATGCGGCCAATGCGGCCCTCAGCTTCCGCCCGAATGCCTCCTGGTACTTCCAGGGCGCCATCCGCGGAGAGAGCTCCCGCATCGAGAGCGAGGGGACCTTTGAGCGCATCACCGGCACGACGACCCTGACGACCGCCACCTTCCGCGAGGGATCGCGCCGCAAGGACGATATTGTCACGCCCGAGCTGAATGTCCGCTACACCGGCATTCCCAAGGTCGTGCTCTACGCCATGGCCCGTGATCGCCTCAATCAGGCCGACCGGCGCAGCACCGCCCAATACAATGCGACGACCGCGCCGCTGGGCCCGCCGGTCAATTCGCTCTTCAGCGACGATCTCGACCAGGACCAGGCACACTACCTTGTCGGAGCGAACTGGAACCAGTCCTCGCGGCTGACCCTCCGGACCGAGGTCTTCGTGAAGGACCATGAGAACCGCTTCGTGGGCTATGCCAATCGCATCGGCGGGCTCTATGTTCTCGGCTACCAGTACACGGGCGTGAAGTTCACCGCGATGGTCAAGCCCACCGACCAGGTCTCGGTCACCACGCGCTATGTCCCGCAGTATGGCACCATGGAAGTGACGACGGACAGCACGGCGAAGTGGGATTCGATGACCTCCCGCACGCACCTCGTGGGCCTGACGGTCGACTGGAATCCGACTGCGCAGTTCTACCTCCAGGCCAACCTGGACCTCGGCTTCAACTACATCAGCACGGCCTATCCCGAGGCGCAGACGCCGGCGACGATCGCGCCGCAGCGTAATGCGGACAATAATTACCTCGTGGAGAGCCTCGTGGCCGGCATGGCGGTGTCGAAGAAGACCAATCTCGAGCTGCTCCTCACGCACCAGCACGCGCACAACTACCAGCCCGAGATCGCCTCAGGCACGATGCCCTATGGCGCGGGTTATTCGGAGGATTCCGTTACGGTGGCAATCAAGCACCAGCTGCGTGAGCGCCTCCGCCTGACGGCCAAGCTCGGCTATATTTCCAGCGAGAACGAAACCACGGGTGGCAACACGGACTTCGATGGTCCGGTGGCCTACCTGGCCTTCGATCAGGCGCTGTGATCTGCCAGGGTTAACGAGCCGCTGCGGCCGCAAGGGGAATCGGGGTAAGGCGACCGCAGCGGCATTCCCTCTCACGAGACCGGGACGGGCTAGCCCGCCCCGGTCTTTGCTTTTCTAGGCCCGGCGAACCTGGTGGCGCGGCGGGCCTCAGTCGCGAATGGGCCGCTCAGCGCAGCTGCAGGATCGTGACCGCGTTCTGCTGATTCTGCGGGATGACGAGCTGGTTGCGCTTTGCGTCATAGGCCATGGACGCCGCATTGGGAATGCCGGTGGCGACGACCTCGGCCGGCTGGCCCGGGCGGATGCGGGCGATGGTGCCGCGCTGGACGCTGGAGATGAGCTTGGTGCCGTCGGCGAGGATCGCGATGCCGTCATTGCCCGCATCGGTGGAGGTCTCGGTTTTCACGAGTTCGCCGGCGGGGGAGTAGGTGAGGATCTCGTTGGAGCCGAGGACGAGGACCACGAGATTGCCGTCGATGTCGAGGGCGATGCCATTGGGCCGGATGACCTTGGGGCCGGAGGCGAAGACGACGGGCTGGGCGCCCGGGGCGATCTTGTAGACCTTGTGGGTGGCGGGCTCGGTGTTCCCGCTCTCGGTCACGTAGATCGTGCCATCGGCGGCGACGGTGAGGTCGTTGAGCAGCAGCGTGCCGGGAATGGTGTGGGTTTGCTTGGGCGCGCCGGTGGCGAGATCGAAGAGGCGGACGGTGTCGATGTCGGCGATGTAGAGCGTGCCCTTATCAATGTGGCTGCCGCGCGGATCATTGAGCGTGATGCCATTCGTGGCGGTCGGGGCGATCCACTTGAGGGTGTGGACGCTGCCGTCGGGATTGAGGAGGGAGATGTAGCCATCGTTGGGGATGGCGGCATTGCGGACGCCCGTGTTGACCACGATGTAGCGGTCGTTCTGGACATCGTGGGTGACGCTTTCGGCGGCGAGGAAGCTGCCGAAGGTCCTGGCGTTGGCATTGGCCGGAAGGGGAATACCGGCGACAAAGCCCTGGGCGGAGAGCGCGCAGGGCAGGAGGAGGGAGGCCAGCAGGGGCTTGAGCGAAGGACGCATGGGGAGGACGGGATCGGGGTTGAAGCAGGGACCAACAGGGGAGAGCTAGACGGGAAACACCGTTCCACGCCTCGGGGGTAGGCGGCAGGCTGGTGGGCCGACCGACTCGGGGCAAGCCGACTTCACTCCGGCGAAAGGGCGCAGGCTGTCGAGCGGGACCGCATTTTCCGGCAAGGTACGCCGAAAAAACAACAATACGCGGCCCGACCCCCTGGATCGTCCTCCCTGCTTGCCCCGCCCTTTCCTGGATCCGACCAGCTGTCTCGCCTGTTGAGACCGGATTTGCTGCGATCGCTGTGTGCAACCAGTAGGTTGCTCACGGTAGATGAGCTATTTTGGGCCCGTAACCAGCCAATGCCATGGCCTGCAATTTTTCCAAGAGGTCGGTTATACCCGGTCGTTTTGTGGCGTTGTTCGCCCTCCAGCAGCCTCTAACAACCTGCCGACGACGTTTCTCACCTGATCGACGTCCTCTATGCTGAGAGTAACGATCATTTTTCGGTCTTTTGCGGCGTCGTTATGAAACGGATAGCGTCCCCAGCCCGTGCAAACGAATTCCGCTTTCTTCAGGGAATCCCGCTCCCACTCGTTTAGGTCTAGCGACAGTTCAGCAGCCCAGCGTTCGAATTCGTGCCACTTGAGCTTAGTTTGGACGCCGCGATGATAGAGCCTGTTACCGCGGGACAGGTATTCTGCCTTGAATGCGTTCTCAAATGCGAACCCCACAAGCATCAGAGCTGCAAGAATGCCGTCGCTGCTCTTTAGATCATCGTTCCTGTTGGCATGAATTCCGCATGCGATAACCTCGACTGCATTCAAGATCCTGCGGCATGATCGAATCCACGTTTGCGGATCATTCCGCGCGTGATCAGTCAGAAAGTCACCGTGATCCGATGAGGTCATGACTCAAGCTAGGAGCAGCAGGCGGGACTGCTAGTTCTTCGGTGCGAACTTCTCAAATCGCTCCCGCGCCAGCTTAGTCGCTTCGGCAATCTGTTCGCGGGTCATTTCTTTTTCCGCATCGGCGAGAAGCGCCTTAGCGATTTCCTCTCCCCTTGCACCAGCGAGGTTAAGCCAAGCATGTGCTTCAACCAAGTCCTTGATGACGCCGTTACCAACGAGGAAAGCGAATCCAAGGACGAAGAATGCCCTGCCATTACCCTGCTCCGCAGCTTTTCGATACAATCGCGCGGCTTCCGCTTCATCTTTCACGACCCCGTCGCCTCTTGCGAACATCCCACCGAGAAGTAATTGACCCTCAGCATGGCCCTGTTCCGCCGCCATGCGTAACCACTTAACCGCCTCGACCGCGTCCTTGGGTACGCCTTTGCCCTTGGCGTAGATCAGGCCGAGGTTGAACCGGGCGATCGCACTGCCCTGTTCTGCCGCCAGTCGGTACCATTTCGCTGCCTCGGTGTTGTCCTCTGGCACGCCCTCGCCGTAAAAATAGATGTTCCCAAGATAGCGCTGTGCACTGTCGTTTCCCTGTTCCGCCGCCATGCGGTACCATCTCACCGCATCAATGACGTTCTGCGCCACGCCGTCCCCGTTGAAGTACATATTGCCGAGTT
>CAYZCV010000052.1:0-21813 GCA_964476965.1 uncultured Opitutus sp.
GATCCACTACGACCTGCCCAAGAACATCGAGGGCTACTATCAGGAGACCGGGCGGGCGGGCCGCGACGGCCTGCCGGGCGATTGCCTGCTGCTGTTCAGTGCAGGCGATGCCGCCAAACAGACGCACTTCATCGACGAGATGACCAACGAGCACGAGCGCAACGTCGCGCGAGCGCAGCTCCGGAAGATGACCCACTACGGCGAGAGCGCCGGCTGCCGGCGGGCGGAGCTGCTGGGCTACTTTGGTGAGACCTTCCCCCTCGACAACTGCGGGGCCTGCGACAACTGCCTCGAGCCGCGCGAGACCTACGACGGCACGCTCGCGGCCCAGAAATTTCTCTCCTGCGTGTACCGCATCCGTCAGGCCAGCCGTTTTGGCTGCGGAGCCAATCACGTCATTGAGGTGCTGACCGGCGCCGACACCGACAAGATCCGGCGCTGGGGTCATGACCAGCTCTCCACCTACGGCATCGGCAAGGAACTTGGCCGCCCGCAGTGGGCGTCGGTGGGCCGCGAGCTCATGCGGCTGGGTTACCTCGCCCAATCGGAGGGTGAGTACCCGACCCTCGAGCTGACAGCCGAGGGCGTCGAGGTGCTGCGTTCCCGGGCGCCGATCCAGCTCACCAAGCCTCTTGACCTGCCCAAGGCACGCCGGGTCATCCGGCGCGAGGGCGAGATTGCGTGCGACGAGATCCTCTTCGACCGCCTGCGCATCCTGCGCAAGCAGCTCGCGGACGAGCGCAAGGTTCCTGCGTATGTCATCTTTGGCGACGCCACCCTGCGTCAGATGGCGCGCGAGTACCCGGATCAGGAAGGCCGCATGGAGGGCATCTTCGGCATGGGCGAAAAGAAGCGCGCGGAATTTGGTGCGGCCTTTGCCGCCGCCATCGCGGAGTTCCTGGAAACGAACCCGCGGATGACGTTCAACGATTGAGGCGAAGGGGGCTGCCCGCGGCCCCATCGATCAGAACGGCCACCAGCTCGACTTCGCCGGCTGCCCGTCCCGGGTGGCGATCCGGGCCTCGTCGATCGCCTGCGTGAAGTAATCGGCCGTGCTGGAGGCCGGACGGCCCTTGCTCGTGTCGACCCGCGTGAGCTGGGTGCCGTCCGCGGCGAGCACCAGCAACGAGGGAAAGGAGGCGATGCCGTACTGCTGCCGAAGGCGCGTGGCCTGCTCGGCCTCGGCTGGTGGCTGCGGGGTGTTGCGCAGCCAGTTGATCTTCAGGAAGACGAACGAGGGGGAAAACGTTTTGAGAAACTCGGGATTGTGCGCGACCTGCGCCTGAAACTCCTGGCAGGGAGCGCACCAGTCGGTGCCGGTGAAGAGGATGAGGATGCGCTTCTTGTCCCGCGCCGCCTCGGCCTTGGCGGCCTCGAAATCGAGCAGCCAGGGCTCTTTTGCGGATTTGTCGCCCGCGCCGGTCAGGACTTGGTTGAGAGCCTGCGTGCGCTGCGCCATGGCCTCGGGCGCGGTGGCCTGCTTGGCCGGGCCAGTCGGCACCGGGGAAACGGCCACCGCCACGGGCGGAGGGATGGCCGCCATGGTCATTTCGGAGACCTGGCCCAGAACCAGCACAACGCGCCCTTGGGGATAGGTCAGGATTTCCTTGGCTCCGGCCTTCGTGGTCCCGCGCGGCGGGCCAAATTCTGCGATGACCTGCTCGCGCGTGGAACCGAGGGTCACCTCCGCCCCGAGCGGGCCAGCGATCAGCAGCAGGAAAAGACCGGCGCGAAACATCACGCCCCGATTTCACCCGAGCAGGCCGACTGGGACAAGCTCCAAGGGTGTACGTATTAACGCGCCCACTCCGGGACGACCCCAAACTGGATGCCGAACACCCACGGCCCGAGCGCCCACACGGCCACCAGAACAATCACCAGCAGGCACAGATTGAGCCACCAGCCGACCCGTACCATCTCGGGAAGTGTGATGAGGCCGCTGCCGAACACGATCGCATTGGGCGGGGTTCCCACCGGCATCATGTAGGAGCAGTTGGCCGCAAGGGCGGCGGGAATCGCCAGGTAGAGGGGATTCTGCCCCAGACTGAGCGCAATCGCCGCGACGACCGGAAGAAAGGTCGCGGCGGTGGCTGTGTTGCTCGTGAGCTCGGTCAGCATCAGGAGGGTGAAACAGATCAGCGCCATCATCAGGAAAAAGGGCACGCCCTCGAGCCCGGTGAACAGCGTACCCATGTAGTCGGCGAGCCCGTGCCGCTCAATCGCCGACGCAAGACTGAGACCGCCGCCAAAAAGCAGGATCACATCCCAAGGCAGGCCCTTCGCCGATTCCCAGTTCATCACAAATTCCCCGCGGCGCAGATCGACCGGAATGAGAAAGAGCGCCAGCGCACCGATAATCCCGATGGTGGTGTCGCTGATCAATGGGACCGCCTGCGCAATCACCGGCTGGAAAATCCACGCGAGGGCGGTGAGGACAAACACCACCGCGACACCCCACTCCCCGCGGGAGAGGGGACCAAGCCGGCTTCTCTCGGTGCGCATCAGGTCGGCCAGCCCGGGGACATCCGCATACTCGAGGGAAAAGGAAACGCGGGTCAGAACAACATAGACGGCCACGAGCCCAAACGCGGCAACCGGTACGCCGATGGCCATCCACTGCCCAAAACCAATCGTCACACCATAGGTGCTCTCCAGATAGGCGGCCAACAGGGCATTGGGCGGCGTCCCAATCAGGGTCGCCATGCCGCCGGTGGTTGCACCGTAGGCCACCGCCAGCAGCAGGGCGGTGCTAAACGCGCGCAGCGCCGGCTGGCTGCGTTCGCTTTCCGGGATCAGGCGCACGACGGAGAGCGCGATGGGCAGCATCATCAGCGCCGTGGCCGTATTGCTGACCCACATGCTGAGGAAGGCAGATGCCGCCAGAAAGCCAGCGATGATCCGCTTCGGCTTTACGCCGATCCGGGCGATGAGGTTGATCGCAATGCGGCGGTGGAGATTCCAACGCTCCATCGCGAGAGCAATCAGGAATCCGGCGAGGAAGAGATAAATGATCGGGTTCGCGTAGGGTGCCGAGCTATCCCGAATTGTGCCCAGACCGAGCAAGGGAAAGAGAGCCAGCGGAAGCAGTGCGGTGGCGGGGATCGGCATGCATTCGGCAATCCAGAACACGGCCATGAACCCGGCCACGCCCGCCGTGCGCCACCCTTCCTCGCTCAAGCCCGGCGGCGCAGGAAACAGCAGCGTGATGACAACGAGCAGCGGACCCAAAATCCAGCCCGTGATCTGACGGGCACCCGGTCCGGTGGGCAGCCCCATGGCGTCGGTTCGCGGCGGAGGTCGGAACGATTCGCTCATGGCCGGAGGATGGCTCCTGCAGCCCGAGGGCCAAGGCAATTTCCCCGCCCGGACGCCTCGTTCCGGGCGGGGATTATCCGTTGAGCTAGAACGCCCACTCGACGCCGGCAAAGATGCCGGGGCCGGGTTGCGGGTAGCCGTGGACGGGCTCGTAGGCTTCGTCGAACAGGTTCTCGACGCGCGCCTTCATCGTGAGCCGGTCGCTCACCTTATAGGCTCCGTAGACCCGAACAACCGAGTAGTCCTCGCCCGCGATCTGGGCAAAGGTCGCGGCGTGCACATCGCGGCGATCGGCGACCCAGCTGACGCCGACACCGAGGCTGAGGCCGCGGCCGAAGTCGCGCCAGACATCGGCGCCCGCGCTGTTGCGGGGCCGGCGCAGCAGGCGGGTACCCGTGCTCAGGTTGTCCGCCTCGAGGTAGGTGTAGGCCAGCCGCGCCTCCACCGCGCCCGGCAAGGTGCTCTGGAAGGCCACCTCCACCCCGCGCGTGCGGGCCCGCTGGATATTGACCACGCTGGTGAAGTCCGGGGAACTCGCGATCAGGTCACGAAAGCGGGTGTCGAACCAGGTGACGCCAAGCGATCCGCGTCGATTCGCCGCGTAGAGGTCGAAGCCCGCGTCCCAGCCGCGCGCCTTTTCCGGATCGAGGTCTGGGTTGCCACGGTAGAACGCGCTCTCGCCGTAAAGATCGAGAAAGCTCGGCGCGCGAAAGGCGGTTCCGTAGCTCGCGCGAAACTTGAGCCGAGCGGGCACCGGCAGCCACGCGGCCGTGACGCGCCCGGTGGTCGCGCGGCCGAAGGTGTCGTGATCGTCGCTGCGCAGACCCGCCGTCAGGTAAACATTGTCCACCGGCGTGAACTCGTCCTGCACGAAGAGTGCGAGGAGCCCCTGCTTGCGATTGATCGCGCCAAAGCCGGTGTTGCGCGTGTGATTGGCCTCGGCGGTGAAGCCCCCGGTCACGCGGTGGCGCTCCAGACCCGTGAAGGACGTCTGCCCGTCGAGGACACCGCGGCGGTTGGTCACCACGGTGATGGCCGTGGCGCGGCCGGCCCGCGGACTCTCGGCCACGAAGCGGCGGTCCTGACCGCCGAGCGTGAGCTTGGCGTCCCAGCCTGGCGCCGGCGCGAACTCGACGAAGGCGGTCGCGAGCCAGTTGCTCTCACGCTCCTCATTGTCGGGATCATTGGTGAAGCGCGAACCGGGCGAACCGTAGACGCCGCGAAAGCCGCGCACCGTCGCCCCCACGGCCAGCCCCTCGCGCACGGCGCGGTCAACGCGCAGCGTGAGATTGCCGCTGTCGAAGGCATTGTTGGCGCGTTCGTTGTCGGTGTGTCCGCCCTGCAGCGAGGCGACGTAGGCCCAGCCCGCCCGCTCGCCCTGCGCGGAGAGCGCGCCCTGGACCGTGCCATAGGAGCCGGCCTCCAGCGCCACGCGGCCCGACGGCGCGCCCGAGCCGCGCTCGGCGCGCAGCGCGATCACCCCGCCGACGGCCTCGCCGCCGTAGAGCGTGCTCTGGGGACCATGCGAAACCTCCAGGCTGTCGCAGAAGCTCACGCAGGAGCCGCCGAGGAAGAGCTGGTAATCCGTATTGGGATCATTGAGACGGATCCCGTCGACGAGGAAGAGCGTCTGGTTGGAGTTGGCGCCCCGCAGGAAGATCGACGTGATGCCGCCCGGGGCCCCGGACGTGAACTGGGGCGCGCCGGGGACGAGCCCGAGGGCACCCGACAGGGAACTGACCTGCCGGCGGGCGAGGTCCTCCGCGGTGATGACATCGACCGCGGAGCCCACGGCGCCGGGCGCGAGCGGGGTCCGCGTCGCCGTGAAGACGAAGGGATCGAGGGATTGAACAGGCGCCTGCGCGCGGATGAACCCGAGCGGCGCCGTGAGGACGGCGCAGGTCAGGAGGAGTCGACCCGGAAAACGGGTCGGTGTGGTGATGGGCATGATGACTTGCTGACTAACCGGGCAAGAGCAGCCCGCCCGACCGGAACCGGTCGGGCCTGACGCTCCCACGCTTCATTTTTGCGATGAAGATTGAACCTCCGGCGTGCGCAAAATTTCCACGCCGGACGCGTGAGCACCCCAGGATCGGATATTCGGACTCCGCATTTATCGCGCGCCCCGCCGCGCAAATGTCCAAGATTCCAGAACGCCAAAATCGAAGAACCCGCGCGGCTTTCGCCGCGGGTGCCTTTTGAATTTTGGGATCTGGCATTTGAAATTTGCGCGCCGAAGGCGCGCAGCCTCCCCCCTCGCCTTCACTCCCGGCCGAAGCCGAAAATTGACTTTGGCCCGCGTTCGCAGCGCGGGCTGTGGGTTTGGATGGATGCGATACCGCAGCGCAACTGTGGCCGGATCTCACGGCCTTCCCCGTTTCCTGAAATGAACAAAGAACAGCGAAACTCCTGCCGCCAACCAGACCGCTCGACCGCACCCACGCAAGGCCGCGCTTGGTCCGCGCCACCCCGGGTGCCCACGCCCGGTCAGGGCTGACAAACAGGATCGCGTCTATACATATCAACATATCTGCATGTAAAGATATGTTTCTTGCATCCTCGCTTTTTCCTTTCATCGTCGGAGCCTTCACTGCACCGCTGCCATGCCCTCCACGCCCGTCGAATCACCGTCCTATGCCGCCCTCCGCCAACTCTTTGCCGAGCGCATCGCCGTGCTCGATGGGGCCATGGGCTCGATGGTGCAGACCTACCAGCTGACCGAGGCGGATTTTCGCTCGGCGCGCTTCGCGGACTTTCCCCACGACCTCAAGGGCAACAATGACCTGCTGTGCCTGACCAAGCCCGAGGTCATTGAGGAAATTCACGCCGCCTACTTCGCGGCCGGCGCCGACATCGTCGAGACCAACACCTTCAGCGCCACGACCATCGGCCAGGCGGATTACCACCTCGAATCGATCGTGACCGAGCTCAATCACGCCGCCGTCGGCTGCGCCCGGCGGGCCGCCGCCAAGGCCGAGGCGGCAACGCCCGGCCGCAAGTGCTTTGTCGCCGGCGCGATCGGGCCCCTCAACCGCACGCTTTCGATGTCCCCCGACGTCAATCGTCCGGACTACCGCGCGGTGTCCTGGGCCCAGGTCGTCGAAGCCTACTCCGAACAGGTACGCGCACTGATCGACGCCGGTGTCGACGCCTTGCTCGTGGAAACGATTTTCGACACCCTGAACGCCAAGGCCGCGATCTTTGCGATCGAGGGCGTGTTCGAGGAAAAGGGCGTGCGGCTGCCGGTCATGATCAGCGTGACCATCACCGACGCCTCGGGGCGGACGCTCTCGGGCCAGACCACCGAGGCCTTCTATCATTCCATCCGCCACGCCAAGCCGTTCAGCGTGGGCATCAACTGCGCGCTGGGCGGGCGGGCCATGCGTCCGTACATCGAGGAATTGGCCCGCATCGCCGAGTGTCAGGTCACGTGCTACCCGAACGCCGGCCTGCCCAATGCCTTCGGCGGCTACGACGAGTCGCCCGCCGACATGGCCGCGATCCAGCGTGAATTTGCCGAGGCGGGCCTCGTCAACATGGTCGGCGGCTGCTGCGGCTCCACCCCGCCCCACATCGCCGCCATTGCCCAGGCGGTCCGCGGCCTCAAGCCCCGCGCCGTGCCCCACCACGCTCCCGCCCTGCGCCTCAGCGGGCTCGAGCCCCTCTCCGCGGCCTGATGGCCGCGCCGGAATGACCAATGAGCAATGACCAATTCCCAATGATCCCAGCCCGAAACCCAATCACACATGCCCTGACCCATTGGTCATTGGACATTGCTCATTGGTCATTCGAGGTTTCCTCCCGATGACCTCCCGCGCGTCCCAATTCCTCGTCGTCGGCGAGCGTACCAACATCACCGGCTCCCCCAAGTTCGCCAAGGCCCTCAAGGCGGGCGACTGGGACGCCTGCCTCGCGATCGCCAAGCAGCAGGTCGAGAGCGGCGCCAACATCATCGACATCAACGTCGACGAGGCGCTGATCGACGGCGAGGCGACGATGGCCAAGTTCCTCAACCTGATCGCGGCCGAGCCCGACATCGCCAAGGTGCCGGTCATGATCGACTCGTCCAAATGGACGGTGCTCGAGGTCGGCCTGCAGTGCCTCCAGGGCAAGGGTATCGTCAACTCGATCTCGCTCAAGGACGGCGAGGAGGAATTCCTCCGCCGCGCCCGCCTGCTCCTGCGCTACGGCGCCGCGGCCGTCGTCATGGCCTTCGACGAGCAGGGCCAGGCCGCCTCGCGCGACGAGAAGGTCCGCATCTGCACCCGCGCCTATAAGCTGCTGACGGAGAAAATCGGCTTCCCGCCCGAGGACATCATCTTTGACCCGAACATCCTCACCGTCGCCACCGGCATTGAGGAACACAACAATTACGCCGTCGATTTCATCGAGGCCACGCGGATCATCAAGCAGACGCTCCCCCACGCCAAGGTCTCGGGCGGCCTGTCCAACATCTCGTTCTCCTTCCGCGGCAACAATCCAGTGCGCGAGGCGATGCACACGGTGTTCCTCTATCACGCGATTCGCGCGGGGATGGACATGGCCATCGTCAATGCCGGCATGCTCGGCAACTACGACGAGATCGAGCCCACGCTCCGTCAGCTCTGCGAGGACGTGCTGCTCAACCGCTCGCCGGACGCGACCGAGAAGCTCATTGTCCATGCCGACGCGATCAAGGCCCAGCTGGATGCGGCCAAGGCCGGTGGCGTGGTCGCCGAGCAGGCCCCGGTCGACGCCTGGCGCAACACCTCGGTTGAGGAGCGCCTGAAGCACGCCCTGGTCAAGGGTATCGACACCTTCGTCGAGTCCGACACCGAGGAGTGCCGCCAGAAGTACCCGCGTCCGCTCGACATCATCGAGGGGCCGCTCATGGACGGCATGCGCGTCGTCGGCGACCTTTTCGGCGCCGGCAAGATGTTCCTGCCCCAGGTCGTGAAAAGTGCCCGCGTGATGAAGCGCTCGGTCGCCTACCTCACGCCCTTCATGGAGGAGGAAAAGAAGCGCGCCGCCGCGGCCGGCGAGGCCACCCGCGCGCAGGGCAAGTTCCTCATCGCGACGGTCAAGGGCGATGTCCACGACATCGGCAAGAACATCGTCGGCGTGGTGCTGGCCTGTAATAATTACGAGGTCACTGATCTCGGGGTGATGGTTTCCTGCGACAAGATCCTCGCCGAGGCCAAGCGCATCGGCGCGGACGTGATCGGCCTCTCCGGTCTGATCACGCCGTCGCTCGACGAGATGGTCCATGTCGCGCGGGAGATGAAGCGCGAGGGCTTCACCGTGCCGCTGTTGATTGGCGGCGCGACCACCAGCCAGGCTCACACCGCGGTCAAGATTGCCCCCGAATACCCGGGTGGCGTGGTCCATGTGCTCGACGCCTCGCGCGTGGTCAACGTGGTGAGCTCCCTGCTCTCGCCCGAGCAGAAACCCGCCTTCATGGCCGAGATCACGGCCAAGCAGGAGCGTCAGCGCGAGGAGTTCGCCGCCCGCCGCTCCCGTAAACCGCTGCTCTCGCTCGAGCAGTCCCGCGCACGCCGGCCAGTCTTTGACTGGGCCAAGGCCGACATCCCCAAGCCCGAATTCATCGGCACCAAGATCTACGACCCCGTTCCGCTCGACGAGATCGTGCCCTTCATCGACTGGGGTCCGTTCTTCAGCGCGTGGGAACTCCACGGCCGCTACCCGCAAATCCTCGAGGACGAGATTGTCGGGGTGGAGGCAAAGAAGCTCTTCGCCGACGCCCAGAAGCTGCTGCTGCGCATCACGCGCGAGAAGCGCTTTGTGGCCAAGGCCGTGATCGGGTTCTGGCCCTGTAATGCGGTCGGCGACGATATCGAAGTCTATGCGGACGAGCAGCGCAGCCGCGTGCTCACGACCTTCCACCAGCTCCGCCAGCAGCTCGAGAAACCGGCAGATCAGGCCAATCACTGCCTGGCCGACTACATCGCGCCCAAGGACAGCGGGCGGATCGACTATATCGGCGGCTTTGCCGTGACGGCCGGCCATGGGGTCGAGGACTTCGCGCGCGACTTCAAGCGCGCCAACGACGACTACTCCGCGATCATGGCGCAGGCGCTCGGCGATCGCCTGGCCGAGGCGATGGCCGAGCTGATGCACAAGCGCGCCCGCGAGGCCTGCGGCTTCGGCCGGCACGAGGACCTCAGCCATGAGGACCTCATCCGCGAACGCTACCGCGGCATCCGCCCGGCGCCCGGCTACCCGGCCTGCCCGGACCACACGGAGAAGCCCCTCCTCTTCGATCTGCTCAATGCCACCGCGGCCACGGGCATCACCCTGACCGAGAGCTGCGCCATGCACCCGGCGAGCAGCGTGAGCGGGTGGTACTTCAATCACGTTGACTCGAAGTACTTCGGGGTCGGCAAACTCGGGCTCGACCAGGTCACGGACTACGCCCAGCGCAAGGGTCAGACCCAGGCCGAGGCGGAGCGGTGGCTGGGCCCCTATCTCGATTACAATCCGGCGTAGGCCTCCGGGCGCGGACAACCCGCGCCCGGCTGGTGTACGGACCGGGGATGAATCGATCCCGCCGGTGCAATTCCTGCGAACCACCGGGACGTTTCGATGTCTGGTACGTGAGTACCCCCGTGAACGTCTCGACCACCGCACCTTTCTCCCGGCCCCTGAGCGCGGGTAAGGCGCCACCCAGCCGGGTGTTGCGCGTGCTGTACGCTGACGACGTCAAGGAATTGCGGGATGTGATCAAGCTGACCCTCGCACGCGACGGCCACGCGGTAGACTGCGCCGTGAATGGCTCGGAGGCGCTGCGCCAGCTGCAGGCCGCGCCCGACGCCTACGATCTGCTGATCACCGACCACCACATGCCGATCATGAACGGTTTGGAGCTGGTCACCGCCGTCCGGACCCTCGCGGCCTATCATGGTCGCATCCTGGTGTTTACCTCGGAGCTCTCCCTCCAGGTCGCCGCCGGCTACCGGCGGCTGGGGGTGGACCAGATGATCCCCAAGCCCGTGTTTCCGTCGGTGCTGCGTCAGATGATTTCCGCGCTGTTTGCGGCGGAGCCGGCAAAAAAGTAGGGCGACCGCGAAACCGGCGGGGGGATGACGCGTTGAGGGAGGGAGATCCCTTCACCTCATGACATCCCCCTTCCCCTTCTGTTATCGCACCGCCGCGCTGGCGACCGTGGCTCTGGCCACCCTGATCTCGACCTCCTCCCTGCAGGCCCGCGAACGCGCCCGTCAGGGCGGAGGCGCCCGTGAGCGCACCACCACGCGCACCAACGCCGCCGGCGAGACTGCCACCCGCACGGAAACCCGGACGCTCGACCGGGAGACGCGCACCCTCACGGCCGGGTCCACGACCGCGCTCCCCGACGGGCGGACCGCCACGCGTTCCCTCTCGAGTGCGCCCACCGAGACCGGCCGGGCCACCACCGGCACCGCCACCACGGTGAACGGCGGGACGGCCACTTACGGTTCAACGACGGTTCGCACCGACACGGGCTACACCCGCGAAGCCACCGCCACGGGACCCCAGGGCCAGACCGCCTCGAAGCAGGTCGAGGTGACCCGGACCGACGCGGGCGCGACGCGGACGGAGACCGCCACCGGACCGCAGGGGGCGACCAAGACGACCACGACGACGACCACGCGAAAGCCCTGAGTCCGGGGTTCCTGACGTCATTTTCACCATCGCCCTGAACGCGCCTTGTCCTCATTCCTTCCTCTGCATCCCCGGGCGCGGCGCCCTCGGCGGGACTGCCACGATTGAAACCGGAGCTCGCGTCTTCCGCCTCCCCCGACTCCGCCCCGGCTGACCAGGACCTCGTCGGTCGGGCCCAGCAAGGCGACCGCGCTGCCATGGAATCGCTCGTTCTTCGACATCACCCCGAAATCAGCCGGCTGCTCTGGCGCTTCGCCCGCAATTCGTCCGATCTCGAGGACTTGGTCCAGGATACCTTCCTCCGCATGGTTCGCAGCCTGCACACCTGGCGGGCGGACCAGCCTTTCCGTCACTGGATCACCCGCATCGCCACCAATGTCGGCCGCGACTTCTACCGACGGCAGTCGGTCCGGCGCCGGTGGATGGCCGAACCGCTGGCGGCGGGCGAGGACGGCGACGTGGCCCTGCCTGAGGCCGTCGACGCCGGAGGCGATCCGGCCGCGCGCGCGGCCGCCGCGGAATTCAAGGAACTCCTGTCGACGCTTCCACCCGATGATCGCACCCTGCTCACCCTCCACCACCTTGAAGGTTGGGACTTGAAACACATTGCCGCCCAGTTCGGCTGGACCGTCACCGCCACCAAGCTCCGCGCCTGGCGGGCGCGGAACCGTCTGCGTCAACTCCTGACCGACCCTCCCTCTCCATGAACGATCCGCAGGATTCCCTCCCCCCACGCTGGAACGCACTCGTCGCCCGCGCCCGGCCGGACCAACCTCCGCCGCTTGATCCGCAGGCGCTGCTCCGCACCCTGCGAGCCGAACCCCTCGGGGCGCCGGCCTCCGTCGGCTCCGGCTGGTGGCCTGAGTTCGCCGGGCTGTTTGGCTCGCGCCCCGTCTTTGCCGGCGTGGCGCTCGCCGCCGTCGCGTTCTGCGCCGTGGCCGTGTGGCAGACCTCGCTCGTCTGGGATGATGTGATGCCCTGGGCCGAACTCATGGCGGGTGACGAAAGTCTGCTGACGGGAGGTTTGCTGTGAGCACACCCATTTCCTGGCGCGCTTGGGCCGCCGCCGCCGTCATCTTCGTGCTCGGTCTCGCCACCGGCGTGGCCGGCACGTCGCTCTACGCCCTGCGCCAGATCCGCGGCGCCCTGCAGTCGCCCCCGGCGGCGGGTGGTCCGGCCGACCGGGCGACCGCACGGATTGCCGACGACATCATTCGCAGCCTCAATCTCGCTCCCCCGGAGGCCCGCCGGGTCCGCGCTGAATTTGCGCAAGCGGCCGCCAACATCCGGACGCTCCGCGCCCAGTCCAACCGCCAGATGATCGCCGAACTCAGGGAGGGCGCGCGACGGGCCGCCGCCGAGCTACCGCCAGACCAGCGCGCCGCATTCTACAATCGCATCGAGCGCCGCTTGCAGAGCTTGGGTCTCGACGGAGCCCGGCTCCGGCCGCCGGAAGGCAAGGAGCCCCCTCCACCGCGGGGCAATAATCCCTGAGGAACCGCGCCCGCCCTCGACCGTCCGCAGACTTACTTCGGCCAGAGGGCCGCGACATAGGTCGCGTAGCCCAGCACCAAAATGCCGCCCTCGCGGCGACCGATCCGGTTGCCGGTCCAGGCAAAGAGCAGAAGCGTTACCGAAACCAAGATCATCACGGGATTGTCAAAGCGCTGGATGGTAGCCGGAACGGCGGTTGGAGAGATCAGGGCTGTGACGCCGCCGATCCCGAGCGCGTTATAGATATTGGAGCCTAGCACGTTGCCCAGGGCCACATCCGAGTGCTTGCGGAAGGCCGCCACGACCGAAGTGACCAGTTCCGGCATGGAGGTTCCGACCGCCACGATGGTCAGACCGATGACCGATTCGGAAACCCCGAACCCGCGGGCGAGGCGGATCGCCCCGTCGACCAGCAGGCCGCCCCCAAAGACGACGAGGACGAGGCCACCAACGGCGATACCCACCGAAAGGGCAATGTCCGCGCCCGCCGATCGCGCCGGGTTCCGGCGGGAGTGATCGACCAATTCGTCATGGGCTTCTGCCTTCTCAAAGGCCGCCGTGTGACCCTCCGTGGCGGCCGCCGGGACGACCTTTTCCTGCCGGTAGGCGTAGACGATGTAGGCCACCAGACCGCCCAGGAAGACGATCCCCACCAGCCGGTCGAGGACCCAGACCCACGAGACGATGGCAAACGCCACCGCGGTGAGCAGGACAATGACTCCGTCGCGCCGCAGGGCCGAGGGGCCAACCTTGATCGGGCTGATCACGGCGGAGAGACCGAGAATGAAGAGGATATTGGCAATGTTTGAGCCGACGATGTTGCCCACCGCGATGCCCGGAGAACCGGCGATGGCCGCCTGCACGCTCGTCACCAGTTCCGGGGTTGAGGTGCCAAATCCGACCAGCGTGAGGCCGATCAGGAGCGGCGACATGCCAAAGCGCTCGGCCAGACGCACGGCGCCGCGCACGAGGAATTCACCGCCCGCAACGAGCAGAACAAGGCCACCGGCCAGAAGAAGGAACGTATCCATGAAGTTCAGGACCGGAGACGTTCCGGCGGAGTCGCAGGCCTACGCACGGCCGGGCCCAGCGCAAGCGCGGAGCCGCCCATTCCAAATTCAACAGGATTTTCGACCCGGCCGCCGACGCAGCCCGTCGCCGTGCCATCAACCTACTTCACCAAGGCCTGATAGATCATGATCTTGAACTTCTGGTTCAGGTCGACGCCCGTCGCGGGCCGAAGCTGGGCCATGAAAATCGCGACCATGCGCTCCTGCGGATCGATCAGGTATTGCGGGAAGTACGCGCTGCCCCAGCCATAGGAGCCTTCGGAGCCGAGTTCGCCAAACTTTCCCAGGTCCTCCGTGACCCAGAAACCCAGGCCGAAGCCCTGGCGTCCGTTATTGTGCTTATCGCCCACGTGATTGGCACTCATCAGCGCCACGGTCTTCGGACTGAGCAGCCGGACCCCGTCCAGTTCACCCCCGTTGAGCAGCATCTGCAGCAGGCGCGCGTAGTCCGTGACCGTGGCCATGAGACCCGCGCCCCCGGAGAAGACCTTGCGGGGACCGTCGATGAAGTCGGTGCGCTCGGAGGTTTCATTTCGCACCAGCTGACCGCGCTCAATCCCGTACACCGGGGCGAGGCGGGCTTCCTTGCCGGGCGGCAAGTAGAAAGCGGTGTCCTTCATCCCCAGCGGCCCGGTGATGCGCTCGGCAATGAAGCGATCCAGCGGCATCCCGGACACCACCTCAACGAGGTAGCCGAGGACATCCGTCGAGTAACCGTACTGGTAGACCTCGCCCGGCTGGCCATGCAGCGGCAGCTTCGCCAGACGATTGATGATCTCGCCGATGGTCTGATCCTGATCAATCAGGTACCACCCATGCAGCTTGGCCGCCTTGTAGTCGTCCACCGCCAGCCCGTCGCCATAGGTCAGTCCAGCGGTGTGCGTGAGCAGGTCACGGATCTGGATCGGACGCTTGGCCGGGACCGTCGAGTACTTCGTACCCGCCGGCGAACCGGGCAAGGCGGGAACGGCGACCACCGGATTCTTAAAGGCGGGGATGTAGTTCGCCACCGGGTCGCTGAGCATGAACTTGCCCTCCTCATACAGCATCATGACGGCCACCGTGGTCACCGCCTTGCTCATCGAGGCGATGCGGAAGATCGCATCCGTCGGCATGGCCTTGCCTGCCTCGATGTCCTGATGCCCGTAGGCCTTGAGATGCGCAACCTGGCCATCGCGGGCCACGTAGACGATACCGCCCGCCAGCTGCTTGCGCGCGATGTAATCATTCACGACCGCATCGAGGCGACCAAGGCGGGCAGGATCGAAGCCGAGCGCGGCCGGCGTCTGGGCTTGGGCGGGGATCACCGCAACCAGAGCAGCCATGGTCACAATCGAGGCAAACCGACGGAGAGAGGAGGTCATATGGGGTAGGTGCAGAGGATTGGGGGAAATCGCCCGTGCGGACAAACGCAATCACCGTGAACCGTCGCAGGCGCCCCTTGCCTCAACCCGCCTCCCGTGCACACTCCCCTCGACGGTCGCTTCCGTTTCGGCGGAACTCCCGCCCCGGTCGGACGTCCCACGTTGTTGATGAACCTCCCCTTCTCCGCCCCGGTCTTCCGCCGACTGCTCGGCGTCGCCGGCCTGTTGGTCGTCGTGACCCTGGGCCACGCGGCGGGACTGCGCTACACCGACGGCCTGGCGCCCGAGGCCCAGGTCGCCGCCGGACTCGGTCGGATCAGCCCGGTCCAACTCGCCACGCTCAACGAACAGATCGGACGCGAGCTCGCGCTGGCGCGGGCCGGCGATGTGCGGGGATTTGCCGGCACGTTCTCGGGGCGGCGTACGCCGGCCGAGCGCGCTGCCGCCGGACTCGATACGCTGACCGAGGCGGAACGCGGGCGGATCGACGCCCTCGTCACCACCCTGCTGGCCAGCCCGCCCGCCACGTTCTGGCCCAGCCAAGCGGCTTCGCCCCGCGACCGCGGGGTCGAGCCCGTCAGCGAGCGTCCCCGGATCCACGGGTCCGTGACCGCCATGTACGGCTGGGGCAGCGGCGGCTACTCGACTTACGGCGGTTCGCTTTCCACCCATTACTACGATCCGGTTCGAAAATTCTCCGCCGCGGTGGAAATCTCTGACTACCGCACTGACCACGGCAATCTGCCGCGCTACCTCACTCGCGAGCGGCGATAGATCGCAATCCAACCGATTCAATCCATTCACCACGGACGAACACAGATCCCCACAGATTCCGACCCTGCCAACCGGATTAAATCTGTGACCATCTGTGGACATCTGTGGCAAAAGCCTTGTGCCGGATCGCGACTAATCCTGTTGATCCAGACAGCCGGCCGCTCGGCGCTTGCCAGCGCCGGCCGTTCGCGTGCTATGGCAGCATGAAACCGCTCCTGTTGCTGGCTCTGGTGGCCGCCCTGTTGACGTCCGGCTGCGCCTCCTACCAGTCCCAGGTCGACCGCAGCCGCCCGGCCGCGAATCACCAGCGGTACTTCGTGCAGGCCAATCTCAACGACAACCATGGGGTCGCCCAGCTGATCGCCTCCACCCTTCGTGCGCGCGGACTGACCGCCGAGACCGGGCCGCTGACGATGCTGCCGCCGGACGCCGAGGTCGTCGTGACCTATCAGGAACGCTGGACCTGGGATTTCGGCGAGCACCTTGTCTACCTGCGCATCGCGCTCCGCGAGGTCGCGACCGACCGGCCCGTGGCCAGCGCGGTCTTCAACGGTCCGGTCGCGATCAATAAGGATCCGCCCGACGTCGTGGCCCGGCTCGTGCGGGAGCTGCTGGACCAAAGCGCGCCCTGATCGGTCGTGATTCCGCCCGCCATCGCCCGGCTCCCCGCATCCGCCGACGATCTTCGCCAGCGTCTGATCGCGTGGTGCGCGGTCAACTCGGGCTCGGATCACCTCGCGGGTCTGGCCCGCATGGCCGCGCTTCTCCGCGAGGCCTGCCGCGAGCTCACGCCCGCGGTCGAACTCATTCCCCTCGATTCCGCGGGTCGGGTCGCCGTGCGCGCCTCACTCCGGCCGAGCGCTCCCCGCCAGATCCTGTGCAGCGGGCACTACGACACCGTGTACGGCGCGGATCATGCCTTTCAACAGACCGTCGAGATCAGTGGGGGCCGGCTTAATGGGCCCGGCGTGGCGGACATGAAGGGCGGGCTGGTCGTGCTGTTCGCCGCCCTGGCGGCCTTCGAGCAATCCGACCAGGCCGCGAAGCTCGGGTGGGAGATCCTCCTGACGCCCGACGAGGAAACCGGGTCGCAGGCCTCGCGGGCGCTGATCGAGGCGGCCGCGCCGCGCTTTGACGCCGCCCTGATTTTCGAGCCGGCGCGGGAGAGCGGCGACCTGGTGCGCTCGCGCAAGGGGACCGGCATCTTCACCCTCACCTGCCACGGCCGCGAGGCCCATGCCGGCCGCAATCCACAGGAGGGCCGCAACGCGATTGTCGCCCTGGCCGGCGTGCTGCTCGGCCTGCACCGCCTGCCGGACGAGGTGCCCGACCTGATGCTCAACATCGGTTCGATCCGCGGCGGCGGCGCGGTCAACATCGTGCCGGCGCTCGCTTCGGCGGAGATCAATGTCCGGATCGGACGCACGGAGACGGCCGCGGTGTTCCGTGAACGCCTGCAGGCCCTACTGGCCCCGGTTGAGGCCCAAGAGGGCTATCGATTCGAGATCGCGGGTGGCTTCAACCGCCTGCCGATGGAGGCCGGCGAGGTGACGACGCATCTGTTCGAGGCCTGGCAAAGCTGCGCCCGTGATTTGGGCGAGCGCCCGTTTTCGTGGGTCCATGTGGGCGGCGGTTCCGATGGCAACCTGCTCTCCGCGGCGGGCCTGCCGTGCATCGACGGCGTCGGGGTCGTCGGCGGCGAACTCCACAGCGCCCGCGAATGGATGGACCTGGCCAGTCTCACCGGCCGCGCCCGCATCGCGGCCCTCGCCCTGCATCGCCTGGCAACGGGCGAGATCGTCCTGCCGTCGCGGCAATAAGATCGATCCGATCCGGAAGTCGCGCCGAGACGCAGAGCCGCGGAGAGGACCACCCGGAAGGCCGATCACGTTTTCGATCTGCTCGGCGGCCCTGCGCCTCCGCGCGACGTCCTTGCTCGCGGCTGCTTACGCGGGCCGCACCAGCGTGCCGTACACCGCGAAGTAGTGGCACACGCTGCCGCCAAGCACGAAGAGGTGCCACACGGCGTGGTGATACGGCAGACTGCGCCAGAGATAGAAAACCGTGCCTCCCGTGTAGCAAAGGCCGCCGGCCAGCAGGAATCCGAGTTGCGCCGGGGCCACCGCTGCCAGCATCGGCCGGGTCGCCACGACCACGAGCCAGCCCATGGCCAAGTAAAGCAGCGTCGAGACGATCGTGAAGCGGCCCGCAAACCAGAACTTCAGCACGATGCCGGCCACCGCCAGACTCCAGATAATGCCAAAAAGACTCCAGCCCCAAGGTCCCCGCAGACTGACCAAGAGGAAGGGCGTGTAAGTCCCCGCGATCAGGAGAAAAATGGCCGCGTGGTCGAACTTCCGCAGCAGGCGCTTCGTCTCGGGTTGGCGAAAGGTGTGATACAGGGTCGATGCCGTGTAGAGGAGCACGAGCGAGATCCCGAAAACCGTGGCCGCGACCACGTCCCACGTATCGCCCCGCCGGGCCGCCACCGTCACCAGCACGGCCATGCCCGCCAGGCTCAGCAGAACGCCCGCGGCATGCGTCAGGCAATTCGCCCACTCCTCCGCCTCGCTGGAGGCGGCGGGCGTGGCGGCAGGGGCTTTCATCCGGCCAGCGTCGGGCTCGAGTCCTCCCTTGGCAACGGACTTTTCACGGGCACCGACCGGGATCGATCCGGGCCGGCGACGCTAAGCGAATCCACCCACCCCTCGACGATTGCCAAACGGCGGGACGGGCAACTATCTTCCTCTCCCTCACCCGCTTCGCCATGACCCCATCCTCCGGATCTGCTCACGTTTGGAAATTCTACCGCATGGGCGGACTCGACCAAGTCTCGCTGGAATCCGGCGAGGATCTGCTCGCGCTCGACCAGCTCGACCAGAAGCTCTGGGTCGCCCTGAGCTGTCCGGTCAAGGGCCTCGAGCTCGACGAGAAAACGCTTAGCCTGATCGACGGAGACAAGGATGGCCGGATCCGGGTGCCGGAGCTGATCGACGCGATCAAGTGGGCGGCGACGCGGCTCAAGGACGCCGGGGAACTGCTCCGCGCCTCGCCTGCACTCCCGCTGGCGGCCATCAATGACTCCACGCCTGAGGGCAAGATCCTGCTGGCCTCCGCCCGCCAGGTTCTCGCCAACCTTGGCAAGCGGGACGCCACCGCCATCTCCGCCGATGACAGCAGCAACACCGCCAAGATCTTTTCCTCGAGCCCGCTCAACGGCGACGGCGTCATCCCGCCCGAGGCCACCGAGGACCCGGCCGCCCAGGCACTGATCAAGGACATCATCGCCTGCCTCGGCGGTGTCCAGGATCGCACCGGCTCCGAGGGCGTGACCGCCGAGAAGATTGCCACCTTTTTTGACCAGCTCGCCGCCTACTCCGCCTGGGTCGGGTTGAGTGCCTCCAAGGACATCGCCGTGCTCGGCGAGGCCACCGATGAGGCGGTCGCTGCGCTCCGCGCCGTGCGCAGCAAGGTCGAGGACTACTTTGGCCGCTGCCGCCTCGCCGCCTTCGACGCCCGCGCCACCGCCGCCCTCAATCGGGCCGAGGGCGAGTACCTCGGCATCGCGGCCAAGGACATGAAGATCACCGCCGACGAGGTCGCGGGCTTCCCCCTCTCGCGGATCGAGGCCGGTCGGGCGCTGCCGCTCATCGACAACGTCAATCCCGCCTGGGCCACCGCGCTTGCCACCCTGCACAAGGCGGCCGTCGCTCCCGTGCTCGGGGCGGATAAGACCAGCCTGACCGAGGCCGACTGGATCGCCCTCAATACCAAGTTTGCCGCGTACGAAACCTGGCTGGGCGGCAAGGCCGGCAGCGCCGTCGAGAAGCTCGGCCTGCCACGGGTGAAGGAAATCCTCGCCAGCCCGGCCCGCGAGGTCCTCGCCGGCCTGGTGGCCAAGGACAAGGAGCTCGAGCCCGAGTTCAAGGCGATCTCGGACGTCGACCGCCTCACGCACTACCACCGGGACATGCGTACGCTGCTGAACAACTTCGTCAATTTCTCCGACTTCTACTCGCCGGATCGTCCCGCCGTGTTCCAGGCCGGCACGCTCTTCCTCGACAGCCGTAGCACCGAGTTCTGCATCCAGGTCGCCGCACCCAGCCCGCTCGCCGCGATGAGCAAGGCCTACATCGCGTACTGCGACTGCAAGCGCCCCGGGGGTGAGACGATGAAGATCGCCGCCTGCTTCACCCAGGGTGACAGCGACTACCTCTTTGTCGGACGCAACGGTGTGTTCTATGACCGCAAGGGCCGCGACTGGGACGCCACGATCACCAGCATTGCGGACAACCCCATCAGCATCCGTCAGGCCTTCTGGTCCCCGTACAAGAAGTTCATCCGCCTGATCGAAGACCAGATCGCGAAGCGCGCCGCGGCCGCCGAGGCCGACTCGAGCGCCAAGCTCGCGGCCGCTGCCGAGAAAACGGCAAATGTGGACAAGGCTCCCAAGCCCGCCGAGGCCAAGAAGATCGACATCGGCACGGTGGCCGCGATGGGCGTGGCCGTCGGCGCCATCGGCGGCGCCCTCGGGGCGATCGCCACCGGACTCGCCCAACTGAGCCCACTGCAGATCCCGCTGGTGCCGCTGGGCATCATCGCCGTGATCTCCGGCCCCTCGATGCTCATCGCCTGGCTCAAGCTCCGTCAGCGCAATCTCGGCCCGATCCTCGAGGCCAATGGCTGGGCCATCAACGGCCGCGTAAAGATCAATATCCCGCTCGGCACGAAGCTGACCGAAATGGCCGTCCTGCCCGCGAACGCCCGACGCTCGCTCGAGGATCCGTACGAGGACAAGGCGGCGGCCGCCAAGCGCCGGCAGATGATTTTCCTGATCATCCTCGTTCTGGCCGCCGTCGGCATCCGCTGGGACCACAATCGCCGCGGACACTACTTCTGGCAGCCCGCCCCGCCCACCCCGGCGGTTGAGGTGCCGGTGGCAGCGCCGGCAGTCCCCGCCCCGGCGGAAGCGGCCAAGTAGGTCGCCCGCCCTTCCTGGGAATCGTCCCCGGCCGGGGAACGACCGTCGCCCCTGGCGGTCGGTCCGTTTGTTCACCCAACCCCGTGCGGCTCCGGCCGGCGGGAAACGGACATTCCCATGACGCTTCCCTACTCTCTTCGCCCACTGGCCGCCCTTTTGTCCGGCCTTGTCCTGACCGTCCCCGTGTTCGCCCAGACGGCCGGTGCACCGCCCCAGCCTTTGCCCGAGGGGCTCGCCACCGAGGCGGCCGCCCAGGGCAAGTCGGACGCCGAAAGTGAGTCCTTCGAAGGTCTGCTCAGCCTCGCGCTGGCCGAGCGGCAGACGCTTGCCCAGCTCCGGGACGCCGGATTCTGGAATCGCGCGCAGATGGCCGCGGCGGTCGAGTCGCGCCTCAACCTGACCCGCGCCGGCCTGAGTCAGGCCCGGGCCAAGATCACCGACCAGGAGCCGGAAGTCCGCGAACGCATCGCCGAATCCCTCGCCGCCGTCGACGTCGCCGAGGCCGAGTTGCAGTCGTCCGTTCGCGGCGCCCGGAGCGCCGAGGAAACGGCCTGGACCGCGGCGCGCGAGCGTCTCAGTGCCGCGTTCGCCCACTACGCGGAGTCAGTCCTGGCGGTCGCCACCGCGATCGACGCGGCCCTCACGCAGACGCCTCCGGCGAAGTAAATCGGCGCGGGCGGCGCGCCTCCCCGCCCGATCGCTTGCCTTTTTGCGAGGGCGGCACTGCTTAGGGCGACACGCCCATGGTCCGCGCCCGCAACTGCCTCTTCCTTTTTTTCGCCTACCTCGCTCTGGCCGCCCTGTTTGTCGGTGTCTCGGGGGACCTGGGGGCGCGCGATTGGCGCACCGCCAGCCGTGAACCCGCCGGGCTCGCCCCGGATCCCGCCACCACCCCCGAAGCCGTGGTGCAGGTCTATGCCGCCCGCACGGTCGGCTGGCGCGGGTATTTCAGCGTGCACACCTGGGTCGCGGTCAAGCCGGCCGGCGCGCCCCGCTTTCTGGTGTATGAGGTCATGGGCTTCCGACTCCGCCGCGGCGAGGGCGGCAGCGCCGTCTATGCCCGCGAGCGCGCCGCCGACGGTTATTGGTACGGAGCGCGGCCCCAGCTGCTCGCCGATGTCCGCGGCGCCGGCGTGGGCGAGATCATCACGCGGATTGAGGCGGCGGTCGCCTC
>CAYZCV010000053.1:0-4634 GCA_964476965.1 uncultured Opitutus sp.
CCCCCCCCCCCCCCCCCCCCCCCCCCCCCCCCCCCCCCCCCCCCCCCCCCCCGTTACGCGGTTCGATCGTGCTGCTCATGCTGGCGGGCGGGGCCTCCCCGGCCTTGGCGCAGGCGGCCGAACCGGCACCGGTGGACGAGCTCCTGGAGATGGGCCGGCAGCTGTTTGAGGACTATGCGCCGCCCGAGGTGAAGGCGGAGTACCGTTTTCCGACGCGGGTCGATCTCGACCAGTTCCTCGCCCGGCTCGACCAAGCGCTTCAGGGGGGCTCGCTCGACGAACTCGCGGCCTACGGCCCCGAGGCTCGCGCCGCGCTGGCCGGCCTGCGCGCGCTGCCCGAATACGCCGAGGTCGCCGACTGGCTGGAGCAGCGGATCGACGAGATCGAGGGCGCGGATATCGCCCGCGCCCCGGCCCCGCCGCCAGTCGTGACGCCTCCCCCTCCCAACACGCGCCTCCCCACCCGGCCCGGGCGCCGCATCCCGCACTACGACCTGTGGGTCAATCGCGTGCGCGGGCGGGCGGTGCCGTCGCGGGCCGCGGATCTCCTGCCGGCACTGCGGCAGGCGTTCTCCTCCGAGGGGATCCCGCCCGAGTTGGTTTGGATCGCGGAGGCCGAGTCGTCCTTCAATCCCACGGCCCGCAGTCCGGTGGGGGCACGCGGGCTCTTCCAGTTCATGCCGGCCACGGCCAAGGAGATGGGGCTCAAAACCTTCCTGCCCGACGAGCGCACCGACCCGGAGAAATCCGCCCGGGCCGCCGCCCGCTACCTCAAACGGCTGCACGGGCGTTTCGGGGAGTGGCCCCTCGCCCTCGCGGCCTACAACGCCGGGGAGGGCCGCGTCGGCCGCCTGCTCGCGTCCCGCGGGGCTCGCGAGTACGCCGCGATCGCGGGAAACCTTCCGGCCGAGACCCGCATGTACGTGCCCAAGGTGCTCGCCCTGGTCTCCGCGCGGTCCGGCCTCGCCCCGGAGGCGATCCCGGCGCCCCGGCGGTGAGCCTGTGTTTCTGTTCGCCTCGGTCGGGCGCAGGCCTTTGCCTTCGCGCGTATGGGATTCTTTGATCGCCTCGCCGGCAAGAAGCCGGCCAACCCCACCCCCAAGCCCGACGCGCCCGCGCCGGAGCCGGCGGGCACGCCCAGCGGCGGCCTCGTGCCGCAGCTCGCCGCCGCCCGTGAGCGCCTCGACGCGAAGGACCTGCCGGGCGCCCTCGCGCTTTATGAGCAGATCCTCGCGGCGGCCGGCGATCGCCCCGACGTCCTGGTCACCATCTCCGGCGACCTCGGCACCTGCGGCTACGTCGAGCCGATCATTGAGCTGATCGCCCCGCGCTACGACGCCGAGCGCCATGGCCCCGCCACCGGCATCAATCTCGTCCAGGCCTACCTCGCGACCCGCAACCCCAACGCGGCGCAGCACCTGCTCGACATCCTTTTTTCCCTCGGCCGCCCCGAGTTGGAGGAACGCCTCTGGGGCTTTTCCAACGCCATCGCCGAGCAGATCGAGGCCCAGCGACAGGGAAAGATCGCGGCCACTTCCGGGGCCGGCCCAGCCGCCGCCGCCCCCGTCACCGTCGAACTCGTCAGCATCAGCAAGCCGATCTGGGCCTACGGCGTTGACGGCCTGCCCGGGCTGCTCCCGGCCAAGGACGGACGCGTCCGCCGTCTCGCTTTCGGCCAGCTGGCGACCCCCGGACTCGCCGATTTTGAGGAGCGCATGAAGAAGCCCGAGGACGATCTCGGCCGCTTCGTGCGCGGTTTCCCGCTCTGGCTCGCGGAAACCTTCGTCTTCTCTCCGCTCTACGCCCCGATCGCGGCGATCGGTGCGGTCAAGCAGCAGAACTACGCGCTGTTTCCCTCGGAGTGGACCAGTGACAACATTCGCCAGCTCGTCGAGACAAGCCCCGGAGGCATTGACTATGCCTTCACCGGTGCGGTGCGCGAGGTCAGCGGCGACACGGAGCTCGTGCTGCGTGTGTGGGAGATCAAGAAGTTCCGCGAGCGCAAGACGTTCAATGTGCGCTGGTCCCCGGCCACTGCGGATCGCGAGCTGGCCAATCTCCATGAGCAGATCCGCCTGTTCATGGAGTGGACGCCCTACCCCGCCGGATCCGCCCTGCCCTACACGCCCTCGACCCGGCCCACCGAGTGGATCCATACGCTCGGCGCCTCCCTCTCCCTCTTCCTCGCGGACAAGCAGGTCATCCCCGCCGGCCATATTCCTCCGACCGCGGCCTGGCTGGACCGCGTGGCGGAGAACGCCGTCACCACCGAGTCCGCCTCCATCGCCTGGCTCACCGCCGCCGACCGTGCGCGCCGGCTCGGCCTGATTGCTTCCGCTCCCGCGGTGCAACTTGCGGGCGGCCCATTGGTCGAGGCGGCGCAACAGGCCCTCGGCTGAGTCCCTCCGAATCATTCTCGTTCTCTTCACTGTTCTGTTCTCGTTCCCCTGCCCGGTTGGTTAACCGAGCGAAGACGAAGACCACAAACCGAGAGAACCAGAACGAGTAGGAGAACGAGAACGATGCCCAAAACCGCCGACCTCCGGATCCGGTCCACCACGCCGCTGCTCTCGCCCGAGGCGCTGGCGAAGGAGATCCCGCTGCCGGACGCCACCGCGGCGTTCATTCACCAGGCGCGGCGCGACATCGCGGCCGTGCTCGCCGGCACGGATGATCGCCTGCTCGTGGTGGTCGGCCCGTGCTCGATCCACGATCCGGCGGCCGCGCTCGACTACGCCTCACGTCTGCGCCCCGCCGCCGAGCGCTTCGCCGCGGATCTGTTGATGGTCATGCGCGTCTATTTCGAGAAGCCGCGCACGGTCGTGGGCTGGAAGGGCCTCATCAATGACCCCGGGCTCGACAACACTTACCAGGTCAACGAGGGCCTGCGCCTCGCGCGACGCCTGCTGGTCGATGTCAGCTCCGCGGGCCTGCCCGCCGGGACGGAGTTTCTCGATGCCACGCTGGGCCAGTACTACGCCGACACCGTGGCCTGGGGTGCCATCGGCGCGCGCACGGTGGAAAGCCAGATCCACCGCGAGCTCGCCTCGGGCCTGTCCATGCCGGTCGGTTTCAAGAATCGCACGGACGGCAATCTGCAGGTCGCCGTCGACGCGATCCGCTCCGCCCGCCACCCGCACTGGTTTCCCTCGCTGGCGCGCGACGGCTCACCCGCCGTGCTGGGGACCTCGGGCAACGACCAGACCCACCTCGTGCTCCGCGGCGGTTCGGCCGGTCCCAACTTTTCCGCCGGACAGGTTCAAGCCGCGGCCGAATTGCTCCGCCGACACGCCCTGCCGGCGAGCATCATGATCGATTGCAGCCACGCCAACAGCGGCAAGGACCCGTCCCGCCAGCCCGAGGTCGCGACCGCCATCGCGGCCCAGATCGCCGCCGGCGAGCGCGCGATCACGGGCGTGATGATCGAGAGCCACCTGCAAGCGGGTGCACAGGAGTACACGCAGCGCCCCCTCGACTACGGCCGCAGCGTGACCGACGCGTGTCTGTCGTGGGAGCAGACGCTGCCGGTCTTCGCCACCTTGGCCGAAGCCGTCCGCGCACGACGCCAGAATTGAATCGGCGTTTTTGCCACGAAAAACACAAAGTGCCCGGCCTGCTCTCTCAAGCCGTCCGGCGCCCTAGAGGGCGGCATGAACGATTCATACGCAGTCGAAATTCTCTGTGTTTCCCGTGGCCAATCCGGTTCGAGGATTCGTTAGCCCTCACGACTCCGCCACCGCCAGCTGCCCGCAGCCGGCGGCGATGTCGATGCCGCGGCGCTGGCGGACGGTGCTCGGGAGGTCGTACTCCGCGAGAATCTCCTGAAAGCGCTTCGCGTTCTCACTGCGGCCCGGGACACCCGCATAACCGGCAGTCGGGTTGAGGGGGATCAGGTTCACCTGCGCATCGAGTCCGCGGAGGAGCGCACCGACCGCATGGGCTTGGTCAGGACCGTCATTTTTCCCGTCAATCAGCGTCCACTCAAAGAAGATCCGGCGCTCCCGCTTGCGCACATAGTAGCGGCAGGCATCCATCAACGCGTCCAGGGGCCACGCCCGAGCTGCGGGAACCAGCGCTGCCCGCTCCGCCTGCGTAGCCCCGTGCAGTGACACCGCCAGGTGCACCGGACGCGCCTCGTCTGCCAGACGGATGATGCCCGGAACGACACCGACCGTACTGAGCGTGATGCGCTTTGCTCCGAGCGCGAGCCCGTTGGAATCGCGCAAGATGTCCACCGCACGCAGCACGGCGTCGTAGTTGTGCAGGGGCTCGCCCATGCCCATCAGCACCAGATTACGGAGGCGCTCGTGCCGATGATGCGGCGAATCGTGGCCCGGCTCCGCCAACGCCGGCGCAGCGGGCGCCGTGGCGGTTGCGCGCAGCGTGCGGTCGACATGCAGGACCTGGCTGACGATCTCCGCCGCCGACAGATGCCGGGTGAAGCCCATCTGGCCCGTCGCGCAGAACACGCAGCCCATCGCACACCCCACTTGGGAACTGATGCACGCCGTGGTCCGGCCGTGGTAGCGCATGAGGACGGTCTCGATCTGCCGTCCGTCGGTCAGCGCCAGCAGGTACTTGCGCGTGAAGCCATCCGATGAGTGCTGCTCGCGCGCGACCGCCAGCGGTTCGAT
>CAYZCV010000053.1:4734-6645 GCA_964476965.1 uncultured Opitutus sp.
CGGCGCGCGGGCCGTCACGGGCGCGCGGACCCTTAGGCCGTGCCCGGCGACTCCCCGAGGGAGACCAAGGCGTCGGCGATCGAGACCGTCTGCCGCTTGCGCTCGAGGAAGAAGTGGATGTCGCGGTACCCGACGCTCTGCAGGATGCGCATCGCCCCGGCGTAGCGATCGCCGACGCGCTCCGGCCGGTGGGCGTCGGCGCCCAGCACCACGGGAATCCCGCGCGCATGCATCAGTTCCAGCATCGAACGCCCGGGATTCATCTCCGGCAGGCTCTTCATCAGTCCGCTGGTGTTAAGCTCCATCGCCACACCCGTCGCCGCGATGCGATCGAGCGCGCGCTCAATGAAGGGCTGGATGCGGCCAAATTGCCAGGCCGAGGGGTCCTCGTTCTTGACCAGGTCGGGGTGCGCGAGCGTGTCGAACAGCCCCGTCTCCGCGGCCTGCGCGAGATGCTCAAAATAGGTCTGCTGGTACGCAAAGGGGTCCCCGGTCCAGTAACGCTGACGGTACGCGAAGATCTGCATGTGCACGGAGCCAAGCACATGGTGCAGGGGGGTGCGCGCGTGCAATTTTTCCAACCAAGGCTCGATCCCGGGGAGGAAATCACTCTCCAGCCCGGCCCGCACATCCACCCGGCCCGCAAAGGCCTCGCGGGCGGCCGCGATCATTTCGAGGTAGGTTTCGAACTGCTCCGGCGCCATGCGCACCTCCGACGAAATCCCGTCAGGCAGGGGACAATGGCAGGTCACGATCAGTCCCTTGAGCCCGCGACGCTCGGCCGCCGCCGCATAGTCGGACACGGTACCGTGCGCATGCTTGCATAGCGTCGTGTGGGAGTGGGATTCGTAGAGGATCGGAGCGGGCATCGGAATCAGCGGAATGCGGACAAGGGCGCAGGTTCACGCAGGTCTGCCCTGCTGACAACGAAAAGGATGCGATCGGCCGGGGTTTGAACTCAGCCTCAGCCATTCGCACCAACCACGGATTACACCGATTGCACGGATCAAACAGGCAGGTCGCATGAAACGACCTTCAGCGCTAGGCGCCACCGATCGGGTCAATCCGCGGAGCTCGAGGATATTCCGTTATCCGTGCTCATCCGTGAAATCCGTGGTTAATGCAGCTGTTTTCTGCGGGATCGCTCGGGGGTTTGACGCAATCCCATGGAGTAAAAGCTCAGGTTCCACTCGCCGCTCGCTGCATGCCGCTTGCGGGAGCGCCCCGCACCGTGCACGCTGCCGGGCATGGGTGAACTCTTCGCCACCTTCCTGCAGGCCTTCATCCCCCTCTTTGTCGCGATCGACCCGATCGGGCTGGCCGCGATCTTCATTTCCCTCGGCGCCGGAGTCCCGCAGGAGACGCGCTCGCGGATCGCGCGTCAGGCCACCCTCACCGGCGGCATCGTGGCGCTCGCCTTCCTTTTTCTGGGCCAGAGCATCTTTGCCGCGGTCGGCATCACCGGCAGCGACTTCCAGATCGCAGGGGGACTCATCCTCTTCATTCTGGCCGCGCGCGACCTGATTCATTCCGCCGCGGAGGAACCGGCCAAGCTGGCCGATGATTTCGGCGTGGTGCCGCTCGGCATGCCACTGATCGCGGGGCCGGCAACCATCGCCACGCTGCTCCTGCTCGCCCGGACCGTCGGCGTGGGCATGACGCTCGCCGCATTGGCCGCGAACCTCGCCCTCGTCGCCCTCGCGTTTGCCCACGCCGACCGCATCGGCCGCCTGATCGGCAACACCGGGATGCGCGCGATCTCCAAGATCGTTTCCCTGCTGCTCGCCGCGATCGCGGTCGCGATGATCCGGCGGGGGATCGAAGGTTGATTTTTGGAACGCTGAGGCCGCAGAGGGGAAGAGAGGACGCCGAGAAAACCTCGGAGCCGAGGATTAAACACGGAGGACACGG
>CAYZCV010000053.1:6745-21763 GCA_964476965.1 uncultured Opitutus sp.
GGGCCATAGCCCAGCGTGGGGATCTTCAGGTGGTGGGCGAAGAAATGCATGTCGTTGAATCCCGTGGACACGCCGAAGTTCGCCGGCCGGCGGCGCACCTTGCTCACGGCCGCCGCCATCGCCCCGAAGAACGGGTCGTCCGGTGAGTGGTAGCAGGGGTGATTGTCGGAGACCTTATTGACCGTGATCCGACACTGCGGGATCCGGCGCGCCGCGGCGGCGAGGAAGGCGCGCAGCTCGCGCTCGGCCGCCTCCACCGTTTCCACGGCGGTCACCCGGCGGTCGATGCTGAAGGTCGCCTCGGCCGGCACCGTGTTGATCTTGCCGCCCGGCCCGGGCGCGAACACGCCGCCCAGATTCAGCGTCGGCACGAGCACCCGGCCGTCCGGCGCCGTGAAGGTTCGCCCGGCGAGCTCCCGCTTGTGCTCATCCAGCGCGAGGACGAGGGCCGACATCTTTTCCAGCGCGTTGATGCCGCGCTCCGGGCGCGACCCGTGCGCCGCGCGCCCGTGGACCGTGACATTGAGCCAGACGACGCCATTGTGTCCGCAGCAAACGGTCGATCCCTCGCCCCCCTCCATCACCACAGCATAGTCGGGCTTGATCGGGGCATGCTCCACCACCCAGCCCGCGCCGAGCGCGGAGTCCGTTTCCTCGTCGGCGGTAAAGGAGACCTCGACATTCATCAGCGGCGCGGTGCCCGTGGCCCGGAGCGCCCGCAGGGCGAAGAGCAGCGCGGCGATTGAACCCTTCATGTCCGCCGTGCCGCGCCCATGGATCCAGCCATCCTCGACTCGCCCGGAAAACGGCGAACCGTGCTTCCAGGTCCCGGAAACCGGGACGACATCGTAGTGGGCGTTGAAATGGATCGTCTTGCGCGCGCCGCGCACCGGGCGAAAGCCGAGGACATTGTAGCGCGGAAACGCATGCTGCTCGGGCGGCAGGGTGCGCTTGAGCAGCGCCGCCGGGATCGGGTGGCGCCGCGCCTTGAGCCCCGAGGCGGTCAATTCCTTGACCAGGCGCGTGGTGATCACGCCATAGTCCGCCCCGGGAGGATTGACCGTTGGGACGCCCACGAGAGCCCGCAGCAGGGCGCAGAGTTCGTCGGGCCGGGCATCGAGGTAATCTGCGGGAGACATGGAGAGGGGGCTCAGCCGCGTTGGTGGGAGACCCACAGCAGACGCAGCATCACGAGCACCACCATCGTCAGGAAGACCGGGCGGACGAAGCGAGCGCCTTTTTTCACCACCAGGCCGCTGCCGATGCGCGCCCCGATGACCTGGCCGGCCCCCATGGTGAGTCCGGCCGCGTAATGCACATGTCCGGCCACGACGAAGAAGCCGAGGGCCGCGAGCGCACTGGCCGCGTTGACGATCTTGGTCGTGCCCGTCGCCCGCATGAAATCATAGCCCATCACCGCGATCAGCGCGACGGTCCAGAACGAGCCCGCGCCCGGCCCGAAAAAGCCGTCGTAGAAGCCGAGGCCCAGTCCCGTGACGGTGAAAAACACGGGCGAGGGCAGGCGCGGGGGGTGTTCGCGGGAGCCGGCGCGCGGCTGGAGGATCGCGTAGACCACGATCGCGGCCAGCAGCCAGGGGATGAGCTGCTCGAGCAAGCGGCTATCAATCGCATGGACCACCGCCGCGCCGATCAGGGAGCCCGTGACGGAGGCCACGATGCCGACCCGGCAGTCCCGCAGCCGCACCACGCCCTGACGAACGTAGTGAACGCTGGCCGAGAGGCTGCCGAAACTCGACTGCAGCTTGCTCGTGCCCAGAGCGACCGGAACCGGCAGCCCAAGATTGAGCAGCACCGGAACGGCGATCAGTCCGCCGCCGCCCGCGATGGCGTCCACCAGCCCGGCGGCGAAGCCGGTGAGAAAGAGGAGCGGATAAAGCCAGAGCGGGAGATCCATGCAGGGAGCGGTCAGCGGTGCGGGCCGGAGGGGAATGAAACCGGCGGACGCAGGCGAACGCAAAAGCCTGCTCCCGCCGGCGCGTTGCCTTTTGACAGTCCGGGGTGCGCGCGCATGCTTTGCTCAGCATGTCCCTTGCCGAGCACCGCAAAGATTACTCCATGGCCGGACTCCTTGAGAAGGATCTGGCGCGCGACCCGTTCCGCCAGTTCGAGAAATGGTTTCAGGAGGCGGAGGGCGCCAAGGTGATTGAGCCCAATGCCATGACCGTCGCCACCGCCACCAAGGACGGGCGGCCCTCCGCCCGCACGGCGCTGCTCAAGGGCGTGGACGGCCGCGGTTTCGTCTTTTTCACCAACTACGAGAGCCGCAAGGGCCGTGAGCTGGCCGAAAACCCGTACGCCACCCTGGTGTTTCCCTGGCTCGCGTTGGAGCGGCAGGTGATCGTGGAGGGCCCCGTGACCAAGGCCTCCCGCGAGGAGAGCGAAGCCTATTTCCACAGCCGACCCCAGGCCAGCCAGCTCGGCGCGTGGGTCTCGCGCCAGAGCAGCATCGTCACCAACCGCGCGGTGCTGGAGGACGGCTACAAGGCCGTCGAGCGCAAGTACGCGGGCCAGACCGTGCCAATTCCCCCGCACTGGGGCGGATTCCGGCTCGCCCCTGAGCGCGTGGAATTCTGGCAGGGCCGCCGCAGCCGGCTGCACGACCGTCTCCGCTATGTGCGCGAGAAGGACGGTTCCTGGAGCGTGGAGCGTCTATCTCCGTGAGGCGCTGTCCGGTGGCATGAGCAAACGCACCCCCCAACGTCGCACCGCCACGTCCAAGCCGCCCGCGGCGCTCCTCGGAGCCGCCCTGCGCGACCTGAACGAGGGCGTCTTCATCGCCGAACGCCGCCTGCTCGCCGAGGGCCTGCGCATCGTCTACGTCAATGAGGCGTTCTGCCGCATGACCGGCCTGACCGCCGCGGAACTCACCGGCCGCACCCACGGGTTCCTCCACATCGCCCACGCCGATCTCCTGCCGCTGCGCCGCTGGCATGCCCGGCTCGCGACCGCCAAGCCCCTCCAGGGGCAGGGCTACCTCTCCCACAAGTCCCAGGGCACCGTCTATGCCGCGTGGACCTACAGCGTCCTCCGCAATACCCGCGGCCGCGCCACCCACATCGTTGGCTCCTACCGGGACCTCACCGGCCAGCGCAAGCTGCAGGAGGAACTCACGCATTCCCAGCGTCTCGACGCCGTCGGGCGCCTCGCCGGCGGCGTCGCCCACGACTTCAACAATCTGCTTTCGATCATCAACGGCTACTGCGAGATCCTCACGGACACCGTCGGTGACAACATGAAGGCCCGCAAGGAGGTCGCCGAGATCCACGAGGCCGGCCAGAAGGCCACCACGCTCGTCCGCCAGCTCCTCGCCTTCAGCCGCCGGCAGGCCATGGCCCCCAAGGTCATCAATCTCAACCGGCTCGTCCGCGACAACGCCGACATCCTCAACCGCCTGCTCAAGCCCGACAAGTCGCTCGTCCTCTCGCTCAGCGAGGACCTCGGCAATGTCCGCGCCGATCCCGCGCAGATCCAGCAGGTCGTCCTCAATCTCAGCATCAACGCCCGCGACGCCCTCCGGCCGGGCGGCCAGGTCACGATCAGCACGGCCAATCGCGAGGTCCGCGCCGGGAAATCCCGCCGGCTCAATGATCTCCCGCCCGGCCGCTACGTGCTGCTCGCGGTCAGCGACAATGGCAGCGGCATGGATGCCGAGACGCAGGAGCACCTCTTCGAGCCCTTCTTCACCACCAAGGAGGAGGGCCAGGGCACCGGACTCGGCCTCGCCCTCGTCTACGGCGTCGTTCAGCAGAGCGGCGGCTTCATTTTTGTTCATAGCGCCCCCAACGTCGGCTCCACCTTCGAGATCTTCCTCCCCGAGGTGCGCGAGCCGGCCGCGGCCCCGGAGGGTTCCCTCCCTCCCCTGCCGATCACCCGCGGACGCGAGACGCTCCTCGTGGTCGAGGAGGACGATGTCGTCCGCAAGATGGTGGCCGGCATTCTGACGTCGGACGGCTATCAGGTCATCGCCACCAAGTCCCCCGCCGAGGGCCTGCACGAGGCGCGCAAACTCGCCAAGCCGATCCACGGGGTCTGCGTCGACCACAGCGACCGCGCCGGCGACGGCGAGCGGCTGGTCCGCGCCCTCGTCACCAGCCACCCGGCGCTGCGGATCGTGTGCACCTCCAACCAGGACACGCCCCCGCTCTCCGCCCTCGCCGCCTCGCGCCAGACCTGCCTGCCCAAGCCGTTTGCGCTCAGCGCGCTGCTCAAAGCGGTCCGCGCCCTGCTCGACGCGCCCTGATCCGCCGGCATGAAGCTCTACCTCATCCGTCACGCTCACGCCGTCACCGAGCAGGAGGACCCGGCGCGGCCCCTGAGCCTCAAGGGCGAAACCGACGCGCGGCACCTCGCCACGTGGTTCCGGCTCAACGGAGCCCTGCAACCCGCCCAGTTCTGGCACAGCCCGCTCGTGCGCGCCCGCGCCACCGCCTGCCTGCTCGCCGCCGGGCTGGGCGGCGACCCGCTGCTGGTCGAAACGCCCGGTCTGCTGCCGGACGATGACCCGGACGAGACCGCGACACGGCTCGCCGACTACCCCCACACGCATGACCTTGCGCTGGTGGGCCACGAGCCGCATCTCTCCGCGCTCGCCACCCTGCTGATCCGCGGACGCGCCAAGCCCGCCGCCTTCAAGCTGCGCAAGGGCGCGATTCTCGCCCTCGAGCCGCTCGAGGGCACGCACAAGCGCGACGGCCGGCCGCGCTGGCGCGTGCGCTGGCACTTCTCGCCCGAGCTGCTCCCGCCTCCCTCCGCATGAAGATCCTGCTCACCGGCGCCTCCGGCCTGGTTGGTTCAGCCGTGGCCCGGATAGGTGCGCGCCAGGGCCACACCCTCATCGGGGTCACGGGCCGCTTCACCGGCCCGCTCGCCGGCCTGCACACCCGCCTTGCCCTCGATCTGGCCTCACCGACGGCGATCGGGGACCTCGTGCGCACGTTCCGGCCCGACGCCATCATCAACGCCGCCGCCATCAGCGAGCCGGCCGCGTGCGAGGTCGACCCGGTCCTGTCCGAATCGCTCAACGTCCATTTGCCCACGCGCCTCGCCGAGCGGGCGCGCGAGATCGGCGCCCGGCTGATCCATCTTTCCTCCGAGCAGGTCTTCGGCGGCGACCGTCCGCCGTACCGCTGCGGCGATCCCGTCGCTCCCCTCAATCTGTACGCCCGCCAGAAAGTCGCCAGCGAACAGGCCGTCGCCGCCGCGGCGGGCACCCTCGCCGCCACCGTGCGCGCCCCTCTCCTCGGCGGCAACAGCCCGGGCGGCCGTCGCAGCCTGCACGAGCGCATGCTCACCGACTGGGCCGCTGGCAAGACGCTCCGGCTCTACACGGACGAGATCCGCCAGGTCTGCCACGCCGACAATCTCGCCGCCGCGCTGCTCGAGCTCTGCGCCCGCCGCGATCTCACCGGCAATCTGCACTGGGCCGGCCTCGAGCCGCTCTCGCGTCACGAATTGGCCGTCCGCCTGCGCGCCCACTTCCGCCTCGATCCCGCCCGCGCCCCGATCACCGCGGTCCGGCGCGCCGACGACCCCGCCGCCTGCGCCACCCGCCCGGCGGACCTGTCGCTGGATCTCGCGCCGCTCGCGCCCGCCCTGCAGACCGCGCCCGAGTCCTTCGCCACCCAGCTCGCCCAGCTCGCGATTCCCCCCGCGCTGCAGGCCTGGGTCGACGCCACCCGTCTGCCCGCCTGATCCCGCTCCATGCTTGCCCTCCTCCCCGACCGCACCGGCGGCGCCGCCGAGAACATGGCGACCGATTTCCTCCTGCTGCAGCGGGCGGCGACCGAGCATCCGCTGCTGCGCCACTACGAGTGGCGGCGACCGGCCTTCACCTTCGGCTACAGCCAGAAACTGGCCTTCATCCAGTCGCAATTGCCCGCCGGCGAACCCGTCGACCTCTGCCGACGCCCAAGCGGCGGCGGGCTGGTCGATCATCGCGAGGACTGGACCTACAGCCTGATCGTGCCCCGGGCGCATCCGCTTTACGAAGCGCGCGCGATCGAGAGCTATCGCATGGTGCATGCCGCCCTGACCGAGGCACTCGTGGCGCTCGGCTGCCCCGCCTTGCTCAAGACCGCCTGCGAGCCGTGCGCGCCCGGAAGCGAACCCGGCCCTGCCGGCGTCTGCTTTACGCGACCCGAACTCTACGACGTCATCCACGCCCAGAGCGGCGAAAAAATCGCCGGCGCCGCGCAAAAACGCGCGAAGCGCGGACTTTTATTCCAAGGTTCGCTGTGGCGTCCGGCCGCCGCCGGCCTCGATTGGGACGCGTTTGCGGAGACATTTTCGCAGCGTCTCGCGGCCGTCGTCGGAGGCGAGGCCACCGCGTCGGGCTGGCCGTTTCTAGAGGAGGAAGAGCTCTCCGGGCTCATTGAAACCTATTCCGATCCCTTGTGGAACGGGCAGCGTTGAGTCCACGGTGTTTTGTAGTTGGAATGTGGTGACAACGGCCCGGAAACGGCGTTGGAAAAAAAATGCACAAACTCATCACTGCACACTTGCAATCTTATCCAACGCGTTGATGCTAAAAATTAACCAGCGCACAGTTGCGCTAGTCCTTGCGTAACCTACGCAGGCGAAAGACCAGAACCAATCCAACGATCAATACCATGGCCAAAGCCAAAAAGACGGTGAAGAAGGTCGCGAAGAAGACGGCTAAGAAGAAGAAGTAAGTAACGACCTCGCTGGTTCAAAACCACGACGACAGCCGTCCTTTCGAGGGCGGCTGTTTTTTTCGGCCTAGATTTCGCGTAGCGAGAATCTCGGACCGACACCGGCCCTTCAGCAGAAGGGAACGGTGCGCCTACGTTTCGCGCAGCGAGAACGTCGGACAGATACTGGCCCCTCAGCAGAGGGGAACAGTCTGCCTAGGTTTCGCGAAGCGAGAACCTCGGACACATACCGGCCGATCAGCAGATCGGAACGGTGTGCCTCAAAGGCCGGTCCGAAGGTGGAACGCGTTGCCCCCAACGCGTTGGATCGAAAAGCCTGGCACAAGTTCAAGCCAGCGCGTCGAGGGCAACACGGTCCACCTCGATCAGATCTCGAATCGATGCAGCTGGGCTCGCCGAGCCCGGTCCGAGCTTGAACAACTAGATTCGATCCCCGGGGTCGACGACCCCAGCTACATCGAACCCTTTAATTCGACCCGTACCCGAAGCCCACGCCGGCGCCGGCGCCAACCGCAAGTTCCTCCTCGGCTTCCTCCGGCGGCAGTTCCTCCAGCGGGGCAAAGCGCTCGGAGGAGAAACCGAGCTCCTGCTGACCCGCATGGAAGGGATCGGGCGGATTCATGAGCTCCGTGAGCAAAAGGCCGACCGTGGCCGAGTCTCCGCCCTTCACGACCTTCTCGCGGCCGAGGAAGACTTCCCGGATGACATAGGTCTTCCCCTTCACCGGGAGCTGCCGGTAGATCGCGCGGATGAACTCGCTGAAGGTGTCGTTGATGCAGACGACTTTCTGGCCTTTGACCATGGTCCGAACAGCCTGCCGGCCTCGCCGACGCAGTTCAATCCCGCTTCGCTCGCCGCTTTCCGGGCCGGGCCTTGGCCCGCGGACGCCGCGGCGCCGGTTCGATGCCGATTCGCGGGTCACCTGACCGGATGCGCCGCACCAGTTCGGCCACATCGCGCTCAAATGAGCCCGCGGCCTCCGGCAGGTACAGCCACTTCGGCAGGATCGAATGCGGGTGAAGCGACGGAAAGTCGGTCATCAGCGATGGCTGGTGCGACCGCTCGGTCGGCACCAACACCCCGCGCCAGGGTTCCTCCTTTGCCGTGAGGTAGAGCACGAAGCGCCCGCGCACGTAGACCGCCCGCCCGCCGAACATCGGCCGGATCAGCAACGTGGGCTCGATCTCCAGCGGCTCCACCACCCACGCCAGGGGGTGAATCAGGACCGGACGTTTCTCACGAGACTCACGCATCACACCTGGTAATCACGCAGTATTCGGCGGGGACTAGTCGATCCGGCCTTCGTCGAAGTCCATCAGGTCCGCGACGCTCAGGATCTGCTCCACCCGATCCGCGCAGCCCATGTTGGTCAGCGCCTCCTTCAGGAACTCGCGGCCGGCCGTCGTCATGCCCTTTTGCACATACTCGCGATTCCACTTCGCCACCCGCAGGTCGGCCGGAAAGAGCGCCAGCAAGCGCCGGTCGCGCTCGGCGTCATCCAGCCCCTGGTCCAGGCACTCATGCACGATCTTCTCCACCGCCGCCGGATCGATCCCGAGGTGCATCGAAAGGAAGCGATCCATCCCCCGCTTGTAATTCTTGGCATAGCTCGCGGGCAGCGCCCCGTGCTCCTTCACGTACTTCGCCTTCGCCAGGAAGCGCGGCAGGTGCAGCAGGCCGGTGGCCGCATGCGGCACATAGGGCGACGGCAGGCAGGTCAGGATCTCGCCGGAGGAGCCGGGGATGGGCTTGGAGGGCATGCTCATCAACGTGCCGATTCCCGCGTCAGGCGGAAGCCTGTTGTTCAGGCCCCTCGCCCCCTCCATGGCTCGTTCTCCCCACCCCCACCGCTTGCCAATTCGCCGGCCCCAGCTTGCTTCTTTCCCAACCATGCACGCCACCCCTCGTCTCCTGGCCCTCGCCGTCCTCGCCACGTTTTCCTCCCTCGCGCAGGCGCAGGCGCCCGCAACACCCAACCTCCCGCGGGACGCCAAGGGTATCTACGCCCAACTCTGCGCCAGCTGCCACGGCGCGGACCTCGAGGGCGGCGGGGGCGGCAGCCTGATCGACGATGTCTGGAAGCACGGCGCCGATGACCAGAGCCTCGCCACCAGCATCCTTCAGGGCCGGACCGAAAATGGCATGCCCGCCTTCGGCGAGGTCCTTGATGCCGCCCAGACCCGCGCCCTCATCGTCTACATCCGCGAGATCGGCGTCCGCACCGCGGAGAAACAGACGACGTTCGCCCGCCCGCGTCCGGGCGCGGTCGTCAAAACGGCCGCTCACGCCTTCCGCCTCGAGGAGGTTGCCTCTGGTCTCGGGATCCCCTGGTCAATCGCCTTCCTCCCCGGCGACCGGATCCTCGTGACGGAACGCTCCGGGGAACTCCGGCTGATCGAGAACGGGCGCCTCAACCCCAAGCCCATCGCCGGCACGCCCAAGGTCTTCGCCAACGGCCAGGGCGGCCTCCTCTCCGTCGCCCCGCACCCGGACTTCGCCGCCAATGGCTGGATCTACCTTTCCTACAGCGATCCCGGCGACAACAACCTCGCCATGACCGCCGTCGTGCGCGGACGCATCCGCGACGGGCGCTGGGTGGATCAGGAAATGATCTTCCAGGCGCCCTCCCATCTCTACAAGCGCGGCGGGAATCACTTCGGCAGCCGCTTCGTCTTCGACGGCAAGGGCTACCTGTTCTTCACGATCGGCGAGCGCGGCACGCCCGCCGACGCGCAGGACCTCACCCGGCCCAATGGCAAGGTGCACCGCCTCCACGACGACGGGCGGATCCCCGCCGACAATCCCTTCCTGAATGTCCCCAACGCCGTCCCTTCCATTTGGAGCTATGGTCACCGCAATCCCCAGGGTCTCGCCCAACACCCGGTCGACGGCAGCCTGTGGAATGCCGAGCACGGCCCCCGCGGCGGCGACGAACTCAATCGTGTCGAGCGCGGTCTCAACTATGGCTGGCCGCGCATCACCTATGGGATGAACTACAACGGCACGCCGGTCACCGATCGGACGTCGGAGCCCGGACTCGAGCAGCCCGTCCTGCACTGGACGCCCTCGATCGCCGTGTCCGCCATCGCCTACGTCACCGGCGATCGTTTTCCCCAATGGAAGAACAGCCTGCTGGTCGCCTCGCTGGCCCAGCAGGAACTCCGCCGCCTCGTGCTCGATCAGGGCAAGGTGGTCAGCCAGGAGATCCTCTTCAAGGGCATCGGCCGCATCCGCGACGTCGCGGTCAGCCCCGATGGCTCCATCTACGTCGCACTCGAGGGCCCGGGCCGCATCTGGCGGTTGGTCCCGGCGAACTGACCAGTCCGGCAAGCAATTGAACCACGGATTACACGGATCGCACGGATGATCAGGACCGATCCAAACGGAATCGAGATTCACCCGAGGGAACGAAGCGAGCCGAGCTCCGCTCCCGATCGATTCAGGATCGTGTCTGCCGCAGTCTCGGTCCTCTCCGGTTCAATCCATCCGGATCTGAATCCGTGCAATCCGAGGTCAAACGATCGATCTTCGTCCTGAAATCGATTGATCGGCTGACTTAGGCAGTTGGCTTTCCGGGCGATTTTTGCGCTGCTCAGGACCGTCACCCGAGGTCCCTCGCTTCAATCCTTGCCCGCCATGAACCGTCGACTCCTTGTCTCCGCCCTGCTCCTGGTTGCATCGGCCCGCGCGCTGGCGGCCGCCGAGCCCATCGTCACCGATTCCGCGACCTACTTTCCGCTCGAGGGTGCCGTGTACGCGTTCGCGGCAAAGGTGAAACCCGAGGCGGCCCTGATCTTCACCTCGGGCGCCGACGGCATCGATTCCCCGGCGGTCTTCGCGACCCTCAGCGGGCGGCTCTCGCTCGCCGGCGCCACGCCGGCCGACCTGGTGAACGTGCGCGGCAGCCTCCTGACCGCTCCCGGTGCGCCCGTGCAGATGGAGCCGTGGAACGGGGGCTGGAACAACCTGCTCATGCACCTCGCGCACCGCCCGACGCGCACCACGCTCGGCACCGTCGCGCTCGCGACCCCCGAGGCGCGCGTCAACGCGGAGGGCGTGGCCGCCCGGGTGCTCCGCCCGAACGCGCCACTGCCGGGCGAAGCCACGCCCAATCCGCGCGTCCGCCGCTTCGGCAGCGCCGCCTATGGATCGGCGGCCGCCACCCTCGTGCTTCCCGGCACCGCGCTCGTGTTCACCGCCGGCATCCTCGCCGATCCGGTCGACCCGACGCAGCCGGAGAACGCCGTCGCGCGCTTCGGTGACATGGCGACCCAGACCGCCTCGGTGCTCGTGAAGCTGGAGCAGACCCTGCGCACGCAGAATCTCGCGTGGGATGACATCTTCTATGTGCGCGCCCTGCTTTCGCCGGTCGCGGGCGAGGCCGCGGTCGACTTTGCCGGCTTCGGCCGGGCCTTTGAACAGGCGTTTTCCGTGCGCAATCCGCTGCACCGCCCCGCCCTCACCGTGTGGGCCGCCCCGGGCTTCAATGCCACCGGCCGCATCGTCGAGATCGAGGTCTACGCGGCGGCCCGTGTGGCCACGCCGGTGCCGCCTGCTCCGGTCGTCGACGCCGCCGCTCCTCCGCCCCCGGCAGCGGCGGCGGCGGTGCCCACGCCTGCGGTGAAAACGACCGGTGCGCCGTCGGCGGTGATCAGCACCACGGCGGCCATCACCGGCCTGCGCCCGCTCGTCTGGTTCGCCGGCGCGATCGGGACCGGCGACGGGATTCACGATGAGGCCGTGACGACCTTCCTCGCGCTGCGTTCCCGCGCGGAGGCGGTGGGCGTGAGCCTAGGTGACACGGTCTTCCTGCGCGGCTACCCGGTGGTCGGTGACGACTACCCGGGGAACTTCGCCCGCTGGAACGAGGCCTACAGCCGCTTCTTCAATCTGCCCGGCATCAATCCCCACAAGCCCGCCCGGACGGCCTTCCCCGTGACCGCGCTCCCGATGGGGAAGCAAATCGAAGTCGAGATCCTCGCGGTTGGTCGCTGAGGTTGCGGGAGACGGCCCTACTCCGCTTCGCTCCAGACCACCTCGCGAATCGCGGGATCGGCGGCCAGAATCTCGCGGAGCGCGCCGAGCAGGCGCGTCAGCTGGGGGGTCGCGTCGATCGTGCGGAAGAACTTCTTCACCTTGGGCGAGCTCGGCTCGGAGAAGACCTGGAACTGGTCGTCGTCACCATGCTGATGTCCGCAGCAGAGCCCCAGCCGAAAGCCCTCATTCTTCACCGGCAGGTAGCAGCCCCAGTCCTCTACGGCCATCGGCTCCGTCTCGATGCCCTTCTCGGCCAGCTTCGCGGCGAGGTATTCGGTCAGGCGTTTTCCCCAGAGGCCGGGATTGATCTCCTCTTCCTCCCCCTCGTAGGGAGGAAAGCTCGACGAACGGAATTCAACGTGGGTTTGCATGGGGAAAGGGGATCGGGCCGGTTTCGACTATCACGAAGGCGGACGCCTCAGGCTGCCGGAACAACCGCCTCCGGACGCAGGCGGCGCGCCAGTCGAACGCCCAGCCACGCCATGGGAAGGTAGGCCACCAGGAGATCGAGCGCGATGAACCAGGAAGGCGCCGGAATCATGAAGGAGGCGGCAATTCCTCCAGTAAGGAAAAACACGCCAAGGCCGTAGCCGAAGACCGGCCGCCGCGTCGCCGCGACCAGGTGAGCCACCGCGGACCCGACGAGTGTGCCCACCGCATGAGCGAGGAAAGGGAACAGGTAATGCGCCGGCATCAGCAGATGAACCCCGGCCGCGATGCCCTCGGCCGTGCTCATATCGACTCCGGCCGGCGGCGGCACCACGAGGGGGCCGACCAGCACCAGCGCCATGTTGGCCACGCTGCCGAAGACCACACCGAGGATGACGGCCAGTCCGTTTCGAAGGAGGTTATTCATGGGATCAGTCCAGTTGAGTCGGGGGAAGGGCCTGTGGGGGCGGCGCTAGGCCGCAGCCGGGTGCGACAACTTGACGGCGGCGTAGGTGTGGTTGCCGCCCTCGTCCTGCGATTCCGTTTCGAGGAGAAGTCCCTCGGCGGAGAGCAGACGAATGTACGCGTCGCGACCGAGTGAGACCGAGCGCCGTCCGGTCAGGGCGTCGGTCCAGGTGCACATCTGCCACGGTGCGGTGAAAAGAAAGCGCCCGCCCGGGTCCAACGCGCGCGCCACCTTGGCCACGACCAGCGCCTGCGACTCCGGGGTCAGCAGAAACATCAGCCCGCACGCGACCACCCCTTCAAACGAGCGCCCAAAGAAGGTTGAATCCTCCACCGCGGCGCACTCGGCGTGGACCGACGGCAGGCGCGCACGAAGCGCCTCGATGAGACGGGCCGACGCATCGATGCCATAAACCGAGAAGCCTTCCTCAACTAATAGCTCAGAGATCGGCCGGCCATGCCCGCATCCTAGATCCAGAATCGCGGCGCCCGGCGAAAACCCCCGAGCCCACGTCCGCACCGTCTCCACGCCCACGGTTGACGAGCGCTGATCAATGAAGCGGTGGGCCACGGCCTCATAGCCATTCGATCGATCGTCGGGGTCGCTCGGACAGAAGGAGCGCACCGTGACGAGATCGGTTGGAGCCGACGGATTCACCGACCCGTGATAGCTCAGCCATCCAGCGAGGCAATGTTAAGATCGCTCACCCCGGGAACCAGCGGGTGCGGCTCGCCTTTCGGGACAGAATCGGTAGCCAATCCATCTCCCCCTCCCCATGCGTTTTTCGCTCCGCCTCCTTTTGTCCTGCACCGGCTTGCTGCTCGTTTCGTCGCCACGCCTGGCGGCGGCCGCGGATGACGCGGCTGCGCGCTGGGAGCGCTTTGAACCCGAGTTTCGAGCCTTCGCGGCGGCGGATGCGGCGCAGCCTCCCCTGCAGGGTGGCATTCTCTTTGTTGGCAGCAGCATCTTTCGTCACTGGACGGACGTCCCGACCAGAATGGCCCCCCTACCCGTGCTCAACCGCGCCTTCGGCGGCTCACGCACGGCGGATCTGCTCGCCCGCTTCGAGCAGGTGGTGCCGCCCTATGCGCCGAAGATCATCGTCTACTACTGCGGCAGCAACGATCTGAATGCCGGCAAGGTCACGGAAGACCCCGCGGCCATTTTCGCGCGCTTTCGGGAGTTTTCCGAAAAAGTCCGTGCCCTGTCCCCGGCGACCCGCCTCGTGTTTGTGTCGAGCACCCGCTCCCCGGACCGCGTCGCCCGCTGGACCCAGGTCGACCACTACAACGCCCTCGCCCGCGTCTACTGCGCGACCACGCCGAATCACACCTTCGTCGACGTGAACCCCGTGCTGGTCGACGCCGCCGGAAGACCAAGGCTCGAACTCTACCGCGATGACCTTCTCCACTTCCATCCCCCGGCCTACCTCGAGTTCGCCGAGATCCTCAAGCCCGTGCTCGAGCGCCTCTGGCAGGATGTGAGTTCAGCGGAGCGTTAGGCGGCACTTGAAATGGGTTCGGGCGCGTTTCGACGAGCAACGTGTAACGGGCACGACCCCTTCCCGCCAGGGAGTCATCAGGATTTCGGCAATTCGCACAGCTCCACGGAGCCGCCGTGCAGAACGACCGGGTGGAGTGCGAGGAGCGCCACAAGTGTGCCTTGGTCCTCGGCCTCGAAGCGCATGTAGCCGACAATGTGCTCCGTCGAGCGGGCGGTCAGCCGGTCTCCGAGCATCTCGCGCCGGCCGATCTCGCTGCCGCCGCGGAAAGTCCCGCTCTCAAGCGCCGCCACGAAAAAGCGCTCCCACTCGTCGCCCGTCGTGGCCGTCGTCTCGTTTCCCTGGATCAGGAGGATGTAGTCGGCCATGGTTCAGAGCGTTGCCGTCCGCGACCGCCGTTGCGAGCGTCCGCTCAGCGGCGTTCTTCCATCAAGCCGACCAGGTTGCCGTCCGGATCGCGCACGAAGCCGATCCACAGTTCATGGTCCGGCATGCGCGCGGTGAGCGCGGGTTCGCGCTCGGCCTTGCCCCCTCGCTCCAGCACGCGCCGATACATTGCGTCGAGCGCCGTGGTTCGGAAGTAGAGGACCGAGTTCTTGCCCACCTCGCCCGCGCCCTGCGGCAGCGTGAGCATCAGCCGCACCGGGCCGGCCGCGAGGAAGGACAAATTCGGGCCGGCGTCGAAGAGGAGCTTGAGGCCGAGCGCGTCCTGATAGAATGCCTTCGCCGCCGCGACATCGCCAACCGTGACGGCGATCTGGCCGATGTCCTGAATGGTGGGAGGATTGGTCATGAGTGATTTTGCGGTCGAAGGGCGAGCGGAGGCAGATCGAAGTGAAGCACGTCCTCGCGCACCCCGAGCTGGGTGTAGAGCGCGATGGCCGGCGGATCGG
>CAYZCV010000054.1:0-20997 GCA_964476965.1 uncultured Opitutus sp.
TCCTCGTCGGTCGGCGGGGGCAGTTCCACGCCAATCCGGCGATTGAGCCCATCCTGCATCCGGAAAATCTCTTCAAGTTTGTCCATGGGCCGCGAGGCTGGGAGCGCGACCGGACCGGCGCAAGTGACAACTTCCCTTGCGCCAACCCGACCTAACTCCGTCGGTTCACCTCGGCGGACCTCCAAATTAAGCGTTGCCCCAAAGGGGCTGATCAGGGAGTTTCCTGCCTTGTTGCCCGCGTCGAGCGCTGAACGCGTTCCGCCGATGGCAATCCTCGCGCTGCTCCCACTCTTTGGTGAGCGCGCTTTAACCAAAAACACAAAACACGTCATGTCAGATACATCCACGTCCGGCGACACGCCTGCGGCCCCCGCCGCGGCCTCCGCCGCGACTCCCAGCGCGCCGCCTCCCGCCTCGTTCGGGACCGGTCGAGGCTCAGGCCTCGCGCGCGGCAAGCGAAACGGCCCGTCCCCCGCAGCCTCCGCCTCCGTCGCCCCTGCGGGCGACTTTCGTCCGACCTCGATCCAGGTGATCACCGTCAAGACCGAGTACAAGAACCCGTTCGCCCCCCTCGAGGAAGCGCCCGCCCCAGCTCCGGCCCCCGTGCCAGTTCCGGCTCCGGTGGTGACGCTCGCGCCTGAACCTGTCCCAACCCCCGCCCCAACCTTCGTCGCTCCGGTTGCGATTCCAGTCGAACCGGCCGCCCCGGCCGCTTCGGCGGCGCCTGTGGCTGCGCCCGCCCCGACACCCGCTCCAGCCCGCGCCCCGGCTCCTGTGCGCTCGGCCGCCGCCGAGTCGACCGACCTCTTCCCGCTCGACGAACGCACGCCCGCCGCCAAGGCCGAGCTGAACATCCTGCCGCCGACCGAGCTCAAGCGGCCGGCCCAGAGCTGGGAATCCGCCTCCTTCAAGGACGGCCCCGAGGGTCGCCGCGAGCGCCGCGAAGACCGCCCGGTCTTCAAGCCCGAGAAGCGCGAACTCCGCCCCGCCAGCGAAATCAACGCCGGCCCGCCTCCACGCGAGGCGGCCCGCGAACCCCGCAAATTTGAACCCAAACCCGCGTCCGCCCCGGCAACCAAGCCGGCCCCGGTCCGCGATGAACCCAAGAAGTCAGGCGGCCTGCTCGGTTGGCTGAAGGGCCTCTTCGGCGGTCCCGCGGAGACCAGTGCCGCGCCCGCCCGCGACGAGCGTCGCGGCGGTGATGATCGCGGCCAGGGCGGTCAGGACGACCCCCGTCGTCGTCGGCGCCGCGGTGGCCGCGGTCGCAACGGTGGTGGTGGCGGCGGCTTCCAGGGCGGCCCGGGCGCCGACTCCCGCGGGCCCCGGCCCGAGGGCCAGGGCAATGCGGGCCGCCCCCAGGGCGGTCAACCCGGTGGTGAAGGCGGCGGCGGTGGCGGCGGTGGTCGCCGTCGTCGTCGCGGTGGTCGCGGCCGCAACGGCGGCGGTCCCCGCCCCGAAGGTGGCGGCGGTGGTGGCGGCCCCACCAGTTAAACCTTGCCAAGGCCTTCGGGCCTGAGCGCAGTTCAAAGGCGTCCCGTGTCCGCGGGACGCCTTTTTGTTTTCCGCGACCCCGCGCCTGTCTCTTTCCTCCCTCTTCCATGGCTGATCTCATCGTTCACGGCGGCAAGCCCCTCGCCGGCACCATCACTCCCTCCGGCAACAAGAACTCGGTTCTCCCGATCTTCTGCGCCACCCTGCTGACCGACGAGCCGGTGACCCTGAAGAATGTCCCGGACATCACCGACCTCGACAAGCTGGTCAGCTTCTTTCGCTCCCAAGGATCGAAGATCGATTGGAACCGCGACAAGGGCGTGATGAAGGTCGATCACTCCACCTTCCGCAGCGCCCTCGCCAATGACGAGCTGCCGCAGGACATGCGCTCGACCGTCCTGCTCTACCCCGCGCTGCTGCACCGCCTGCGCAAGATCACCGTCCAGGCCAATGCCAAGGGCTGCTCCCTCGGCGTGCGCGAAATCGACCCGCACCTCGAAATCCTCCGCGCGCTCGGAGCGGTGATCAATGACGGCGATCCCCTAACCATCGCATTGCCCGCCGGTTTCACCGGTGCCCGCCACTGGCTCGACTACATGTCGGTCACCGTAACGGAGAATTTCGCGATGGCGGCCGCCCTGGCCAAGGGAACCTCCACTCTCATCAACGCCGCCAGCGAGCCGCATGTGCAGGACCTCTGCGCCGCCCTGGTGGCCATGGGCGCGAAGATCAAGGGCCTCGGCACGTCGATGATCAGCATCACGGGGGTCAAGAAACTCCACGGCGCGACCATCACCATCAGCACCGACTACCACGAGGTCGTGACCTTCCTGGCGCTCGGCGCCATCACCGGCGGCGAGGTCCGCGTCCGCAAGTCCCTGCCCCACCACTTCGACCTGATCACGCGCGCCTTCCACAAGCTGGGCGTGGTCGTCGAGCACGAGGGCGACACGGCCATCGTCCGGCGCAACCAGTCGCTGCGCATCGAGGCACCGCACACCAGCAATCTCCTGCCCAAGATCGAGGCCGCTCCGTGGCCTTACTTCTCGGTCGACCTGCTGCCCCTGCTCATTGCGCTCAGTACGCGCGCCGAGGGCACGATCCATTTCTGGAACAAGGTCTATGAAAACGGCTTCTCCTGGATCCCCGAACTGGCCAAGTTCGGCGCCCACGCCGTGGTCAGCGATCCGCATCGCATTGTGGTCTTCGGCAACCGTCCGCTCCGACCCGCCATCGTCGACTCCCCCTACGTGATCCGCGCGGCCGTGGCCCTGACCATGGTCGCCGCCTCGATCCCCGGACGCAGCGTCGTGCGCAACGCCGAGATCATCAAGCGCGCCCACCCGCGCTTTGTCGAAAACCTGCGCAGCCTCGGCGCGGAGTTGGAGTGGAAGTGAGGAGATTTTCGAATTTCGAATTTTGATTTTCGAATCACCGACCAACCGCTGTTTGCCTGCTGACCTCCCTTTCCGTGTCTGAATCGAAAATCGAGAATCGAAAATCGAAAATCCCGCCGACCGCGCCCTCCGCGCCGACCGGCGTAGGCTTCATCACGGGCGCCCTCGCCACCCCCGTTTCCCCGGCCGAGGCCGCGCTGCGGCCGCTGTCGTTTGCGGACTTCACCGGCCAGCCGCGGACCGTTGAGCGGCTGCAGGTCATGGTGGGCGCGGCCAAGCGCCGCGGGGAGGCGCTGAACCACATCCTGCTCAGCGGCCCGCCCGGACTCGGCAAGACCACCCTCGCCTTCATCCTCGGCCACGAACTCGGCAAGCAGGTCCGCGTGACCTCCGGACCGGTTGTCGAGAAGGCCGGAGACTTGGCCGGATTGCTGACCAGCCTGGAGGAGGGCGACATCCTCTTCATCGACGAGATCCACCGGATTCCAAAAACGGTCGAAGAGTACCTCTACAGCGCGATGGAGGACTTCCGCCTCGACATCATGATCGACCAGGGGCCCAACGCCCGCAGCGTCCGTCTCTCGATTCCGCGTTTCACCCTGGTTGGGGCCACGACCCGCGCGGGGCTGCTCACGGCGCCCCTCCGGTCCCGCTTCACGCTCCAGACGCGCCTCGACTACTACGACGCCGCCACCCTCGTCGGCATCGTCAAGCGGTCCTGCGACCTGCTCAAGGTCGCCACCGACCACAGCGGCGCCGAGGAAATCGCCAGCCGCGCCCGCGGCACGCCTCGCATCGCGAACAATCTGATCAATTTCTGCCGCGATTACGCCCAGGAGCGCGCGAATGGCCGCATCACGCGCGCCGCCGCCGCCGCCGCGCTCGAGCTGCTCGAGATTGATGCGCGCGGACTCGACGAGATGGACAAGCGCGTGCTCCGCTGCATGGCCGAGAACTACCGCGGTGGCCCGGTCGGCCTCGGCACCATCGCCGTGGCTGTCGGCGAGGAGGCCGAAACCCTGGAGGAAGTTCACGAACCCTTCCTGATCCAGGAGGGCTACCTCCAGCGCACCCCGCAGGGTCGCATGCTCACCCCCAAGGGCTACGCCGCGATCGGGCTGTCCCCGACCGGCGGCGCGCAGGGCGCCCTGCTCTGATTTCACCCGGCCGCGGCCGTCCGCCGCTCCGACTCCATGGCCCGCGAAACCTGCTACCGCTGCTTCTGGCCCAAGCCGCTGTGCTGGTGCCCCTCCCTCTCCCCCATGGAGACGCGCACGCGCTTCGTCTTCCTGATGCACCCGAAGGAGTACAAGCAGGAGAAGGCCGCAACCGGGCGCCTGACCCACCTCTGCCTCGCCAACAGCGAGCTGCACATGGGCATCGGTTTCGATGAACACGAGGCCGTGCAGGCACTGATCCGGGATCCCCGCTACTTTCCCGTGCTGCTCTATCCCGGCCCGGAGGCGCGCAATCTCTCGCAGGGCGGGCTCACCGCCGCGGATCTCGGTGGGCGCACCCTGCTGGTCTTCCTGCTCGATTCCACCTGGAGCGGTGCCCGCAAGATGCTGCGCCTCAGCCCCAGCCTGCAGCGTCTGCCCCGCGTGATGTTCATTGCCACCCATCCCAGCCGCTACGTGATCAAGCAGCAGCCACAGGAGGGCTGCCTGTCCACCCTCGAGGCCACGCACGAGATGCTGCTGGCGCTCGAACGCGCCGGCCTCGACCGCTATCCGCTGCCCGACCAGCTCCTCGGCCTCTTTCAGCGCATGCAGGATTTTCAGCTGCGCTGCGCCGCGGACCCCGCCCTCGCCGGCTACCGGCGCAAGGCCTACACGCCCGCCGCGGTCCGGGTCCCGACGGTTGGCCCCGCCTCGCGCCGGCGGCGCTACTTGCCCATGCCGCCGCCCCCGCCCGACCGGGCGTAGTTATTCTTGGATACATAGGGGAATCCCCGGAATTCGCCTCCATTCCGCATCCTTTGGCCGCCGGGCGGGTCTGCAGACTTGAACCCGGGCGCGTGCGTCCGGAAAATCCAGCCATGCCCGCACGAACATCCCCCTCCGCGCGGCCGCGGATCGCCATGGTTTCCACCCATGGCTACGTCGCCGCCCAACCTCCGCTCGGGGCCGCCGATACGGGCGGCCAGGTTGTCTATGTCCTCGAGCTCGCCCGCAAGCTGGCCCAGCTGGGCTATGACGTCGACATCTGGACCCGACGCTTCGAAGGCCAGCCCGAGATCGACCGCGTCAATCCGCGCGTGCGCGTCATCCGCGCCTCCTGCGGCGGCGACGCCTTCATCCCCAAGGAGTATCTCCACCGCGAGCTGATGGAGTGGTGCGAGCACGCGCTTCGCTTCATCCGGCGCAAGCGACTCGTCTACCAGTTCATCAACAGCCACTACTGGGACGCCGGCGTCGCCGGGCAGCGTCTGTCCGAGGCCCTCGCGGTCCCGCATGTCCACACCCCGCACTCGCTGGGGATCTGGAAGAAACGGCAGATGGAGACCGACTACCCGGACCGGGCCGACACCTTCGAGCAGGAATTCAACTTCACCGAGCGCATCCAGCACGAGACCATCCTCTACCGGACCTGCGATCTGGTCGTGGCCACCACACCGCCGCAGCTGGACATGATCAAGGCCGACTATGGTGTCGCCGCGGATCGCGTGCACATGATTCCACCAGGGTATGATGACAACCGCTTCTTCCCGGTGAGCGAGGCCTCGCGGCAGATGATCCGGCGGCGCCTCGGATTCAAGGCTCCCACCATCCTTGCGCTGGGCCGGCTCGCCACCAACAAGGGCTACGATCTCCTGATCGAGGCCTTCGCCGTCACGGCCAAGCGCGTTCCGGATGCCGTGCTGCACCTCGCGGTGGGCGGCAAAAAAATGGATCCGACGGAGCGCAAGATCCTCGCCGACCTCAAGCGCCGGGCCCGGCGGCTCGGGCTCGCGAAACGGATCAAGTTCGCCAGCTTCATCGCCGACCGAGACCTGGCCGACTACTACCGCGCTGCCGACCTCTTTGTGCTCAGCAGCCGGTACGAACCGTTCGGCATGACCGCGATCGAGTCCATGGCCTGCGGCACGCCCACGGTCGTCACCATCCACGGCGGATTGTTTCGCGCCGTCGCCTTCGGGCGGCATGCGCTCTACGGCGATCCCTTCGACCGCGCCGACCTCGGCATCATGATGATGAAGCCTTTCCGCCATCCACGGATCGCCGCGCGCCTGTCCCGGATGGGCGCCCACAAGGCCCGAAGCCTGTTTACCTGGACCGGCATCGCCCAGCAGCTGATCAGCCTGGTCGAGGGCCGGCCGGTGCTGAAGGCGCTGGACGACACCGAGTGGGAAGAGCCGTGGAACGACGGGGACTGACCACCATGAGCGACATTCCTTCCCCCGTCCGCCTCTTCAGCAGTGATCTTGACGGGACGCTGCTGGGCAATCACGAGTCCGCCCATCGGTTTTTTGCGGCATGGAACAGCCTGTCCCCCGCGGCGCGCCCGCTGCTGGTCTACAACAGCGGACGCCTCGTGGACGATGTCCGCTCGCTGATCGCGATCGGCCAGCTTCCCCCAGCCGACTACATCATTGGCGGAGTGGGGACCCAGATTTTCGACCTTCGCGCTGATCGGATGATGGAGGAGTTCAGCCGCGGCCTTGGGCAAGGTTGGGACCTGTCTCGCGTTGAGGAGGTGCTGGGGTCCCTTCCCGGGATTCAGCGGCAGCCGGCGACCTTCCTGCATGCCTACAAATCGAGCTGGTTCCTGCCCGGCGCCGACCCTGACCAGCTCGCAGCGATCGAACGGCGGCTCGCCACCGCCGGCCTCGACGTCCATCTGGTCTATTCGAGTGCGCGCGACCTCGACGTGCTGCCCCGCGCCGCCACCAAGGGCAATGCGCTGCATTGGCTCTGCACCCGGCTGAAGATCGGGCTCAACGAAGTCCTCGTCGCGGGCGACACGGGGAACGACAGCTCCATGTTCCGCCTGCCCGGGGTGCGGGGCATCCTCGTCGAGAACGCCCACCCGGACCTTCTCGCCGCAACCGTCGACCTCCCGACCTACACGTCGCGTCAGGTCATGGCCGACGGCGTGCTCGACGGGTTATGTCACCACGGGATTGCCTGCGTCCTGCCCCGCGCGCGCCAGACCGAGATCCCCCGCGACCGGATGCCGCCGGCGTTCCGCATGCTCTTCACGGGCACGCGGCTCGGGTCGCTGAGCCCGGATGACAAACAGCTCCTGCTCACCGGCTACGAGCAGGCCCTGATTGCTCTCCGCAAGAACATCACCCCGCTCGGTTTTTCGGCCTGCTCCCTCGCGGACAACACGGTCACCGGCACCGACGCCAACTACCGCAGTGTGTGGGCCCGGGATGGCGCGATCACGCTGATCAACACGATCGAGCTCGATGCCCCGGACATCCGGGCCGCCCAGCGCGCGACCCTCGAAACCTTGCTCCACGCGTCGTCCCCCAGCGGACAGATCCCCGCGAATGTGCGCATCGCCGACGGCAAGCCCGACTTCGCCGGCGTGGGCAACATCTGCTCCATCGACAGCGGGCTTTGGATCATCATCGCGTTCTACAACTATGTCGCCAAGACGGGCGATCTCGACCTGCTTCGGCGGCACGCCGGGCGCCTCCAGCGCTCCATGGACTGGCTGAGCGCCCACGACAGCAACAACGACGCGTTGCTCGAGATCCCCGAAGCTGGCGACTGGACCGATCTGTTCGGCCGGAGCTACAACGTGCTGTACGATGAAGTGCTGTGGTACCGCGCCAACGTCTGCCACGGCCGGATGTGCGAGTTCCTCGGCGACTTTGACCGGGCCGCCGACTACCTGCGCGGCTCCCAACGCATCCGGACGCGGGTCCTCGACGTTTTCTGGCCGACCACCGCCGTGCCCACCGGAAGCCCGCAACCCTATCGCTTCGCCGACCGGCAGTTCACCTTGGGCGATTCCCAGTACCTCATCGCCGAGGTCACGCCCTTCTCCTTCAACTGGCGCTGCGATGTGCTCGGCAACATCCTCGCCTACCTGGTCAATCTGCTCGACGTCGAGCGCGCCCGCACCGCGTTCCGCTTCATGTGGGGCGTGGGTGTCAATCACCCCTGGCCGGTCGCCAATCTCTACCCGGTCGTGCAGGCCGGCGACCCCGACTGGAAGGCGTACTACACCGTCAACCTGCTCAATCTTCCCCATCACTACCACAACGGAGGGGTCTGGCCCTTCATCGGCGGCATGTGGGTTCGCTTCATTCATCGGCTCGGCTTTCACGAGGTCGCCTGCGCTGAACTCGTGAAGCTGGCCCGGCTCAATCAGCTGGGCCGCGATCATGAGTGGGAGTTCAATGAATGGTTTCATGGACAGACCGGACGCCCGATGGGCAAGGCCTACCAGGCGTGGTCCGCGGCGTCCTTCATCCGCGCGTGTCAGGAAGTGGAGGCCGATCCGACCCATCTCGCCGAGGAGTGATCGCCGCGGCAGGTCGAATGCCAGGTCGACTCACGACCCGCGGGCCGCCAAGCTTGATTCATGACGCCGCAACAGCTCATCGAGCGCTTCGCCTCGTACCTTCCGCAACTCGTGGCCGCGCTGCCCGTGGTCCTGATCGTGGTCGTGGTGATCACGCTCCTTAACCTGGCCACCGGCCGCACCCTGCGCCTGCTGGCGCGCCGCACCCACCTGTCGGAGGCCGACGTCCAACCGGTCGTCTACATCGTGCGCTGGCTCTTCCGCATCATCGGGATCGTCCTCATCCTGGGGGTGCTCGGCTTCGAGCTCGGCGGGCTCTGGGCCATGATCTCCACGGTCCTCGGTCTGGTGGCGATCGGCTTCGTCGCCGTCTGGAGCCTGCTCAGCAACGCCTCATCCACCGTGCTGATCCTCTTTCTCCGGCCATTCCAGATCGGAGATGACATCGAGATCGCCGGCGAACCGGTCGCCGGGCGCGTCATCGACCTCAACTTCTTCTACACCACGCTCGTCGACGTGGAAGGTCGTCTGCTGCAGGTTCCCAATAATCTCTTTTTCCAGAAGACCGTGAAGCGGCGCCGAAATTCCGGGGACATCAGCCTCGCGCAGCAACTGAACAGCGCCACCCCCGCCGAGATCGCGCCACCGCCCCGGCCCGAGCCGGTCGTCCTCTCTGCGCCCAAGTCGAGCTGAAGCGGGTTCGCGGGACTCAGGCCTCCACGCGACGAGCCCGGCCCGGCCTGAAGTCGCCAGCCGCCCGCGCGGGGATCTCGCGCGCCCACGGAGCCACCGGCTCGGCCTCGACGTCCTCCACGGGAGCCGCCGCTCGCGGCTGCGCGAGGAACGTCCAGCTCTCGCGAAGCAGGAAGGCGAATCCGCCAGCGGCGTTGATGGCACCCATTCCGAGCAGCCACCACTGCCGCCCTTCAGGACCGTAAATCGAGTCGCTCGCCACCCACTGCGGCGCAAGCAATCCAAGCGCAAGCATGGCCAACCCCAAACCCATGAATCCCAGAGCGTGTAAGCGGTTCATCCTTGGTGAATGCCCGTCCAGTGCCAACCTCCGTGCGATTAAATTAAGAGCCTCATAATGATCGATTTAAGTTAAAAATTCGCCGATCCAATCATTGGCGGGTCCGTGCAAAGCGCACGTTCACGAACGGCGCGAGACTGCAGGCTGCAGGGGTTCCGAAACCCCTGAGACGGGCTAGAGCCGGCGCACACCGACGAAGCCACGGGCCGTATTTTACAAAAAGCGACCCGTCATTACAATGAACTAGATATTTATTATATAATATCTTACGTGATTCTTTTACACAATCTCCCGAAAGGAATTAAGTAGTTTCTGCTAGGCCCGATTAGGAAGGTACATCACTCCGTTTTACATGTACCGCCGACTCGCCCTCCTCTGTGTCCTCGCTCTCATTCCCGCCCTCGCGCCAGCCGCCGAGCTGTCTGTCGAGGAGCGTCTGGCCCGTCTGGAAACGGAGCTGAAAGGCCTGCGGGACGAAAATGCCGCGCTGCGTACGCAGGTCGGCACCGCCGCGAACACCTTGGTCCGGGCAGCCGGCAAGGAGACCCAGCTGACCGTCGGCGGCTACTCCCAGCTCAACGCCGAATTCGGCGATGCACCGGACGCCCGCTGGTCTGCAGCCGACGCCCGCGATCGCTTCCTCGTTCGGCGCGCCCGCATCGGCCTGCAGGGTTCCTACAAGGAGCCGCTCAGCTTCAAGGTCGAGGCCGACTTCGGCAACAACGGCATCGGCGGCAAGACCGGCTACTCGGCCCAGATCACCGACGCGTATGCCACCTACGCCTTCAAGCGCAGCCTGAGCGTGCGCGCCGGCCAGTTCAAAACGCCGTTCGGCTACGAGCAGTTGATGGCCGATACCCGCACGCTCCTGATCGAACGGTCCCTGCCCAACGATCGCCTCACGCTGAGCCGCCAGATCGGGGCCGGCGCCTTCGGCGACCTCGCCGGCGGCCGCCTGAGCTACAGCACCGGCCTCTACAACGGCAACGGCACCAACAATGGCACCAACGACAATGACAACTTCCTCGCGGTCGCCCGCGTCCAAGGTGTCGTCGTCAAGTCGGCGAACGTCACCCTGACCGCCGGCGTCAACGGCTTCACCACCAACGCGCAGGGCACCAGCTTCACCGGCGACCGCGACGGCTGGGCGGTCGACGCCCAGGTCGTGTCCGGGCCGGTCGAGTTCCAAGCCGAGCTCTTCGATGTCACGGCGTCCCCGCTGACCGGTGCCGATGTGCGCTCGACCGGTTGGTACGCCCTCGCCGCCTGGACCCTGCCCGCGCAGGCCTGGCGCACCGTGGCGCGCTTCGAGAGCTACGAGGCCGACCGCGACCGCGCCAACACCCGCAGTGAAACCCTCACCCTCGGCCTCACGTACCGGCTCAAGGGCGACGATCTCAAGTTCTCCGTCAACTACCTGATCGGCGATCCCGCCGGCCCTCTCTCCAACCAGAACCGCATCCTGACCAGCGCCCAAATCATTTACTAAGCCCATGAAAACCACCTTCCGTCTCACCAGCCTTCTGCTGGCCCTCACCGCGACCGTCTTCGGCGCCGCCCCGGACGAAGCCAAGTTCCGCGCCATCGCCGCGGAGAAGCTCGCGCCCCTCGCCAGCGATCCCGCCCTGGTCGCGGCCGTCCGCGCCCAGAACGCGCTCAATCACTCGCTCGCCGAGATCCAGGAGGCCGACAAGGCCTGGATGGCGACCCCGGGCATCAACGACGTCATGCGCAAGCTGATCGACTCCCCCGTCGCCGCCCAGCTCCGCGCCGCCCGCACCGGCCTGCCCGCCCTCGCCGAGGCCTTCGTCATGGACAAGCAGGGCGCCAATGTGGCGATGACCGACAAGACGTCGGACTACTGGCAGGGCGACGAGGCCAAGTTCACCGCCTGCATCAAGGACGCGGGCTCCATCTGGATCGGCAAGGTCGAATTCGATGAGAGCACCCAGTCGTACTCCGTCCAGATCTCCGTCCCCGTCGTCGACGGCGGAGCCGTCATCGGCGCCGTCTGCTTCGGCCTCGACGTGGAGAAACTTTAATCGCCTCGTCCGCACCCCCCTATGCGCTCTCTTTCCGTCAGCCAAAAAATCATCCTCGGCTTCTCTGCCATGGCCGCCCTCATCGGCGCCACCGGCTATGTGGGCTACCGGGCCGGCCAGTCCATTTACGGACACCTGCACACCGCGACTGAGGTCACGATACCGTCCATCAATCTGCTCCTGCAGGTTGACCGCGATCTCCACCAGACCGTCGTCGCCGAGCGCACGATGATCTTCGCCAACCCGGCCGCCCCGCAGTTCAAGACGCTCGCCGACGAACACGCCGCCAACATCGCCCAGGCGCAGGATCGTTGGGGCCAGTTCAAGGCCATCGGCGAGTTTCCACCCGAGGTTCCCGCTCTCGTGGCCGAGTATGAGAAGCTCATCGCCGTCTGGATGACGACTACCCGGCGCATCGCCGAGGTCCGCGCCGCCAACACGCCCGAGGGCCGCCGCGAGGCCATCGACCTGTCCAACGGACCGGCCGCCGCCCAGTTTGAGGCCGCGCGCAGCCGCATCAACGCCATCACCGAACACATCGAGGCCAAGGCCGAACAGGCCCGCGCCGCGGCCTACGTCACCCAGCGCAATGCCGCCTGGACCAGCCTCGGGGCCACGCTCCTCGGTGTCCTGACCGGCGCCGTTCTCACCTGGTACATCGGGATCCGACTCGCCCGTACGCTCCGCGAACTCGCCTCCGCCCTGGTCCAAAACGCCGACCAGACGTCGGCCGCGGCCACCCAGATCAGCACGTCCAGCCAGAAGCTGGCCGAGGGCGCCAGCACCCAGGCCGCCTCCCTCGAGGAAACCAGCGCGTCGCTCGAGGAGATCTCGAGCATGACCAAGAACAATGCCGAGCACGCCAAGAATGCGCGCAACCTCGCCCAGCAGACCCGTCAAGCGGCGGAGAACGGCGCCACGGAGATGAAGCAGATGATCGAGGCGGTGAACGCCATCGAGGAATCCGGCGACAACATCGCCGCCATCATCAAGACCATCGACGAGATCGCCTTCCAGACGAACCTCCTCGCCCTCAACGCCGCAGTCGAGGCCGCCCGCGCCGGCGAATCCGGGGCCGGCTTTGCCGTCGTCGCCGGAGAGGTCCGCTCGCTCGCCCATCGCAGCGCCGAGGCCGCCAAGGAGACCGCGGCCAAGATCGAGGACTCGGTCACCAAGAGCCGTCACGGCGTGGCGCTCAGCGCCCGCGTCGCCGCCTGCTTCACCGACATCAACACCCGCGTCCGCGAGGTCGACGGCATCGTCAACGAGATTGCCAACGCCTCCGGCCAGCAGGCCGATGGGATCGCGCAACTCAACTCCTCCGTCGTGGCGATCGACCAGATCACCCAGACCAACGCCGCCTCCGCCGAGGAATCGGCCAGCGCCGCCGAGGAACTGAGCGCGCAGACCATCTGCCTCCACGATGCGATCGGCCGGCTGAACGAACTGGTGGGCGGCCAGGCCACGAACCAGCCCATCGTTTCACCCACCCTCGCGACGACGCCCCGGGAGCAGACCCGCTTCGTTCCGGCCAAAGCCGGCAAGACCAAGTCCTCCGCCCACACGTCCGCCCCGGTCACCGCCGGCAAGGATACGGACTCGTTCTTCGCCTGACCGACTAGATATCCCCGCGCTGGGGCCGGAGCACGATCTCTTCCACGACCGTGTTCCGCCCCAGGCGGTAGATGTCCAGGAAGGCCCGCGCCACATCGGCCGCGGGCATGATCCTTTCCTCCGCCACTCCACTCGCGGACCACGAGGGCGTCCAGGTCGCCCCGGGGTGCACGCAGCAGACCCGGATTCCCGACTCCCGCGTCTCCGCCCGCAGCACCTGCGCCAGACCGGTCACGCCAAACTTGGCCGCACAGTAGGCCGCGCCATTCGGATAAGCGCCCAGCCCCGCGATCGAGCTCATGAAAAAGATGTCGCCGCTTCCGCGGCGCGTCATCGCCGGGAGAAACGCCCGCGTCACGAGGAAGGCGCTGCGCAGATTGGCCGAAACGATGCGGTCAAAGTCCGCCACGGCCAGCTCCGCGAACGGCGCTCCGGCAAATACGCCCGCGTTATTGATCAGCACATCAACGGAGCGAAACCGTTTGGTCACCGCCGCGGTCATCGCGGCGACCGCGGCTTCGTCCGCCACGTCGCAGACAAAGATTTCCGCCGTTGCCCCCGCTTTGACGCAGGCGCGCGCCGTCGTGGCCAGGGCGCGCTTGTTGCGCGCCACCAAGGCCAGCCGCACCCCACGGATCTCCCGGGCAAACACGCGGGCAATCGCCGCCCCAATGCCCTGGGACGCTCCGGTGATGAGGATGACAGGCGCTGATTTCATGGCATCGTTCTCGTTCGCTTACTCGTTCTCCCCGTTCAGGCTCGGCAGAGCGAACGCGGCAGGATGCGAACAAAGGGTACGCATCAAACTCAGCAGACCAGCGACTGGAAGTCCATGAAGTCGGCCCGGAAGCCACCCTTCACTCCCTTGCAGATCACGCTCACGGCGTCGTGGGAGTGGAGTGACTCGAGGTGCGAGCATGCGACCTGGAAATCGTGGATCCGGCGGTCCTTGGCCAGCTCGGCATAGACCAGACGGGCCGCGTCCTCGACAAACTTGATGTGCGCCCCGTTCAACTCGGCAAAGGCCTGCTCATCCTCGCGCTTCACCATCACCTGCGTCTCGGTCCGGAGTGCGTTCAGGCAATGCCGGTGCAGGTCGGCGACCGTCAGGCGCGCGCCCGGGGCGATCTCGACCTTGACCCGTGCCTTGGAGCGTTGGTTGTGCGCAATCGCGTAGGCGCCCCGGGTGTCGCGCGCGTGCTCCGCGAGCTCGGCGCTGCACGGGCAGGCCGACGAGTAGACAAAATCAAACTCGATGAAGCGGCGGAAACCCGACTGCGGGTCCAGCGTGCCTTCAAAGGCGACCGCATAATACTGGTAACCCTCGAGCCCGCTTCGCAGTGAGCGCTGGATCAGCGGATGCGAGTAGGCCAGGCGCAGCCGGGCGGACATCGAGCCCACCTTCCGGCGGTATTTCTCGAGGATGCGGCCGAGCTGCTCCGGCGTGAAGACATCGTCCTGGTGCTCGTAGAAGGACCGCATGATGCGGCTCATATTGATCCCCTTCAGCGTCGCCTCGAGGGACACGGTCCCGGTGACGCTCGTCTCCAGGGCCAGCACCTGCCCTGGCTTGACCCGGTACTTGAGCGGCAACTTGAAGTGCGCGATCCCCACCTGCTGGATCGGCACGGCCGCGCCCTGGATGGCATCGACCGCCTCCATCATGTCCGGGAGCGATTCGCGGTAGGCCGCGCTCAGCTTGAACCCGTGATCATAGGCCCGCGCAATCCGCGGCTTGGTTCCTCCCGCCATGGCGTGGAGGTACATCGTCTTCGCGTTTTTCTTGGGCATGTCGTTTTTGGGTTCGGCGCCGGTGGTTGGGGACCGATAACAACCGGGCCCGGCGAAAGGGAATGGCGGGGGACGTTAGCGGGCGTCCGGACCGTGGTACTCGGCGAAATTGCGCGGGGTCTCATACAGCCGCACGCAATGCAGCCGCCCGGCATGGATGTGAGGCGCGATCTGGTTCCAGAAGGCAATGACCAGATTTTCCGTGGAAGGGATCACTCCGCGCAGGAAGGTGACTTCGTCGTTAAGATTGCGGTGATCGCACAGATCCACGACGTGTTCGTGCAAAATTCTCTTCAGCTCACCCAGGTCCATGATGTAACCCGTCTCCGGATCAGGCTGCCCCCGGAGGGTGACCTCCAGCACATAATTGTGCCCGTGCCAGTGCGGGTTCGTGCACAGGCCGTAGTGCTCCTCATTCCACCGCTGGCTCTTGGTCGGATTGTAGAGCCGATGCGCCGAGTTGAAGTGCACCTGACGGGTGATGCTGACCACCCCCTGCAGGGGCCGCACCGCAGCCGGAGCGGTTTTTGACTGGGAGGACTTCTTCGCCATGGAGGGGTCAGTAGGTAACACAAATCCCCCGGCGGTCAACCCGCCACGGCGAATGCCCCGACCCTCCCGCCGCCGCGGCGTTCGTCAGGCCAGCATGGGCTGGGCGCGCCAGACGAGCTGCAGCGACAGGCCAAATGGATCGCGCAGCATCACCATCCGATCGCCCGCCGGGGTCGTCTTGTAGGCCTCGAACAGGCTCGCGCCGGCCCGGATCAGCCGGTCGGCATCGGCGGCCGGGTCATCGGATCGGAAGGCGAGGTGCAGTTCGAGGGGATGTTTCTGCCCGTACGTCCCCACCGGCGCCGCCGTGTTGCAATAGAGTTCAACCAGAACGAGCCCGTCCGCGGTCGCGAGAAAGGTTGTCCGCGCGGGATCGGTCCCGACCCGCACCACGCGCAAACCCAGGTGCTCGCCATACCAGGCGGCGACGGCGCCGGGGTCGGCTACATTTAGGGCAACGTGTTCCAGACGGAGTGCGGGCATGGCCGCAGCGCAACCCGGCGAGGGGTTTCGGGCAAGCCCGGATCGTTTTGATTTGTCGCGCGCGGCCACCGCCGTTTGCTGCGACCATGGGTTTGCGCTTCAGCATTCTGGCCAGCGGCAGTTCGGGCAATTGCGCCCTGCTGCAATCCGAGGGCGCGCGCGTGCTCATCGACGCCGGCTTCTCGCCGCGCCGGCTCAAGCAGATGCTGCACGAGGCCGGCACCTCCTTCGAGGCAATCGATGCCGTCTTCCTCACCCACGAGCACGGCGACCACGCCGCCGGGATCGAGGGGCTCGCACGTTTCCCGCATGTCCAGGTGTTTGCCAACGCCGCGACCGCGCGGGCGGTCCAGGCCCGCCTCGATCATCGCGCCGCCTGGAATCTCTTCGAGACCGGCTCCCGTTTCCGTTTCCGCGACCTCGACATCGCCAGCTTCGCCGTGCCCCACGACGCCCAGGATCCCGTCGGCTTCACGTTTGCCTCCGGTCAGGAGGGTGACCTCTTCGCTCCCCGCCGGGCCATCGCCTGGTTGACCGACCTCGGCCACGCCCCGGCCCATGTGCACGAGCGGCTGCGCGACGTCGATGTGGTGGTGGTCGAATCCAACCACTGCCCCAAGCTCCTGCAAGCCGACCTCAAGCGCCCCTGGCCCACCAAGCAGCGCATTGCCGGACGGCATGGCCATCTTTCCAACGAAGCGATGCGCGAGCTGCTCGAGACCGTGGCGAGCCCGCGGTGGCGGCATGTTTTTCTCACGCACATCAGCCGGGACTGCAACAGCACGGAGGCCATCGAGGCCACCCTCTCGCCGCTGCGCGCCCGCCTCAGCTGTGGATTCTCCATCGTCGCACCCGGAGGCGGCACCCCGTTCTACGACGTGGGCTGAGCCAAGCCGCCTGCTGCGCAAATCTGCAGCAGGCTGACGGAATTCTCCCAAGCGCTGCTGATAGCTTTCAGCAGCCGCGCGATGAAACTTTAGCGGAATCGACCCACGCAGGGCTCGCATCGCTGGCACGGTTTCCGCAGAGTGGTCGGGCATGAATCAGCCCAGCCCCGACACGCGTCGCACAAAGATCATCTTCACTCTCGGTCCGGCCACCGAGAGCGAGGCCATGCTCGAAAAGCTGATCCTGAGCGGGGTCGATGTCGCGCGACTGAACATGGCGCACGCCAAGCATGAGTGGACGCGCACCGTGATCCGCCGCATCCGCGCCGTCTCCCAGCGCGTGGGACGGGAAATCGCCATCATGATGGACATCAAGGGCCCGGAGATCCGCACGGGTGACGTCGAGGCCCCGATCGAGCTCAAGGAAGGCGAGACGTTCGACTTCACGGTGAAGCCGGGCGGGGACCGGGAAAACGCCGAGGAGGTCCGCTCGGTCAACGTCAACTACAAGGATCTCATCAATGACATCCATGTGGGCGACATCGTGCTGGTTGACAGCGGTCTGATGCGCTTCGAGGTGCTCGAGAAGCGCGACGCGCACATCCGGTGCAAGGTGCTCACTCCGGGACAACTCACTTCGCGCCGCCACATCAATCTGCCCGGCGTGAAGATCAATCTGCCCTCCTTCACCGAGAAGGACCGGGCCGATACGCTGGTCGGCCTTGAGGAGGGGATCGACTATGTCGCCCTGTCCTTCGTCCGCGAGGCGCGCGACATCGAATCGCTCCGCGAATTCCTCCGCGGCCAGGGTTCGCGGGCCAAGATCATCGCGAAGATCGAGGATCAGTCCGGCATCAACAACCTCGACGAGATCATTCAGGCCTGCGACGCCCTCATGGTCGCCCGCGGCGACCTCGGCATCGAGTGTCCGTTTGAGGAGCTGCCCGTCATCCAGCGCCGCGCGGTCAAGACCTGCTTCCACTACGGCCGCCCCGTGATCATCGCGACCCACATGCTCGAGTCCATGATCGGCTCGCCCATGCCGACGCGCGCCGAGATCACGGATGTCGCGAACGCCGTGTTCGAAAAGGCCGACTGCGTCATGCTCTCCGGCGAGACCACCGTGGGCAAGTACCCGCAGGAATGCGTCCACATCCTGGACAAGATCTCCCGCCGCATCGAGCTCGAGGGGCCCTTCGAGTTTGTCGAGCCCAAGCATCTCAACGGCGACAAGCTCAAGCTGCTCCAATCCGCCGTCCTCTTCGCCAATGAGGTCCAGGGCAGCGCGATTCTTACCTTCACCCGCCAGGGCTTCATGGCCACCAGCCTCGCCGCCCTCCGGCCCGCCCACGCCACGATCTTCGCCATCACCAACTCGACCGAGACCCTGCGGCAACTCCGCCTCCTGCGCTCCGTCGAACCCTTCCTGATGCCGCTCACGTCGGATCCGAACGACACGATCGAGCAGGCCATCTCACTCCTGCGCAAGGAGGGCCGCCTCCAGCCGGGCGACAAGCTCGTCATCGCCACCGACATCCTCTCCCACGATCGCCTCGTCGACAGCGTGCAACTGCGGACCGTACGGTGACTGGAGGAAGGAGACAGGATTCAGAATTCAGGATTCAGGAGATCCCCCTGACAGCCACGCCCAGAGGGCCTTTCCTTCTGAATCCTGACTCCTGTCTACTGACTTCTGTCTAGCTCCGGGGCAGTCGCACCTCGAACACCGCGCCACCCGACGGCGCGTTGCGCACGGCGACCTCGCCACCATGCGCGACGACCACGGCGCGGACCAGGCTCAGCCCGAGACCCAGGCCCGCCTCTGAACGGCTCTTGTCCCCGCGGTAAAGGCGTTCCCAGATGCGGGCCTGCTCGGATTCGGGCACGCCCGGGCCGTTGTCGCTCACCGTGAGCACCGCCCGGCCGCCCTCAACCCCCACCCGCACGTCAATCCGCCCTCCGGCCGGCGTGTACTTGCAGGCATTGTCGACCAGATTGGCCGCCACCTGGCGCAGGCGCACCGCGTCACCGTTGATCGGCACGGGGCCACCCGGCGCGAAGTTCAGCGTCTGGCCCTTTGCCTGCGCCACCTCGTCGTACAGGTCCACCGCCCGCCGCGCGAGTTCAGCCAAGTCGCAGGGCGCCCGCTCCAGGCGCAGCATGCCCGCCTCGGCCTCGGAAATCTCCATCAGGGCACGCAAGAGTCGCAGCACCTCGTCCACGCGCTCCACCGAGTCGGCCAGGGCATCGCGTGCCACCGGGTCCGTCGTCTGGCTCAGCGCAATCTCGGCACTCCCCCGCAGGCCCGTCAGCGGGGTCCGGAGGTCATGGGCGACATTGTCGAGCGCCTCACGCATCGCCCGCAGCAGCGCCGCGTTCTTGTCGAGCACCGTGTTGAAATGGTGCACCAGTTCCGCCACGTCATCCGCGCGGGCGGGAGCCGGCACGCGCGCATCCAGGGCACCGGTGGCCACGATCCGGCGCGCCGTCTCCACCACCTGCAGCAGCGGCCGCGTGGCGCGCCGCGCCGCAAGATAGCCGGCCAGGGAACCCACCACGATCACCGCACCGCCCACCCAGAGGAAGGTGCGGCGCAGCGGCGCAAGCAGCACCGCGCGACTGTCCGTGCTGCGGCCCACCTGCAGGAGCAGATTTTCGTCGATCAGCTGGGAGACGACCGCCAGGTCGCGCTCGGCATCCCGCGGCACACGGAGCACATTGATCGCCTGCTCCCGCGAGGTCCAGCCGCCCCACCCGTCCGGTACCGCCACGCGGCGCACATCGGCCTCAATCCAGTCCGGCGGAATCTTGCCCCAGACCGCATCACCCCGCGGGCCGCTCAGACGGATGAAGAGGGAGCGCACGTTCGGCGCCTCGCTGTCCTCCGCCACGCGCTGCCGGAGCCCGTTGACCCCACTCAATTCATAAATGCTCGCATACTGCCGAAGCCGGAGCTGCAGCGCCTCGTACTCGCTCGCCTCCAGGGACTGCGCGAGCAGCCAGTACAGCAGCGCAAAGATCGCGGTGAAACCAATGGTGAAGAGCGTGGCGAACCAGACGCTCAGCCGCAGGGCCACCGAACCATGCGTGCGTTCAAACGACGGTCTTGAGGACATAGCCGACCCCCCGCACGGTTTCGATGCGCGTGTGCTGCGGATCCACCTTGCCGCGCAGCCGGTGCATCAGGACATCCACGACATTGGTCTGCGGATCGAAGCTGTAGTCCCAGACATGCTCGAGAATCATGGTCTTCGTCACCGCCCGATCCGGGTGACGCATCAGATACTCCAGCAGCGCAAACTCCCGCGGCTGCAGATCGACGGGCTGCCCCGCCACGGTCACGGTCCGTGCGACCAGATCCATCGCGAGGTCGCCGACCGACAGTCGCGTGGCCTCGGGCGAGCGCGTCGAACGGCGGTTCAGCGCCTGCAGCCGCGCCGAAAGCTCCGCGAAGGCAAAGGGCTTGGTCAGGTAATCATCGCCGCCCGCCTGGAGTCCGCGCACGCGATCCTCAACCCCCGAGCGCGCACTGAGGAAGAGCACGGGCACATCTTCACGCTGGGCCCGCAGGCGCTTGACCAGACTGAGCCCGTCGAGGCCCGGCAGCATCACGTCCACCACCGCCACGTCGTAGCGCGTGGTCGAGGCGAGCGACAGCCCCGTGTCACCGTCCGGCGCATGGTCGACGGCATAGCCCTCCTGCTTCAGGCCCTTGACCACGAAGGAGGCAATCTTGGCGTCATCTTCGACCACGAGTACGCGCATGGTGTTACGGTTATAGGGAGGAATTTTTACAGGAGGAAACAGAGAAAACGGAGAGTAGCCCAGATGGACACCGATTCACACCGATAGCACTCCGAGAATCCAATCCGTGTCGATCTGGGGTCCACGTTCTGAACTCCGTTCTCTCCGTTTCCCTCTTTAAAGCGGAACGTTTAAATTTAACGCCCCGCCGTCCACGAAGGCCGGCGGGGCGGTTGAGGGACCGGCTTAGGCGCCGGAAAGGCAGGTTCAGTTGGAGGGGGCTTCCGTCTCGTCCACCACCACGTAGCGAATGCCGCGCGGGTTCCAGACGCGGACCAGCGTCTTCTTGGAAGCGGTTTCCTCGGTCAGCTTGATCGCATCCTCCGCACTGGCGACCGGCTCGCGGTTGATTTCGGTGATCACCTCACCCGGCTGCAGGCCGGCCTTGGCCGCCGCCGAATCCGGCGAAACCTCCGTGATCA
>CAYZCV010000055.1:0-19085 GCA_964476965.1 uncultured Opitutus sp.
GGAGTTCCTCGATGAGCTTCATCAGCTCGAGGTACTCGGCCTCGATCTTGCCGCGCTCGAGTCCGGTCAGCTGATAGAGGCGGAGTTCAAGGATGGCATCCGTCTGGCGCTCGGAGAGCGGGTACTTCGCCATCAGGCGCTGCTTGGCCTCCTCGCGGTTGGAGGAGGCGCGGATGATCTTGACGAAGTCGTCGAGGTTATCGAGGGCGATGATGTAGCCCTCGAGGATGTGGGCGCGGTCCTCGGCTTTCTTCAGGCGGAAGCGGGTGCGGCGCGTGACGACATCGCGGCGGTGCTCGAGGTAGCAGTCGAGCAGTTCCTTGATGTTCATCTGCTTCGGGCGCTTCTTGTCGAGCGCGAGCAGGGTGACGCCGAAGGAGGACTCGAGGGCGGTCTTCTGGAACAGCTGGTTGATGACGACCTTGGCCTGCTCGCCGCGTTTCAGTTCGACGACGATGCGGGTGTTCTCGTCGGACTCGTCGCGCAGGTCGCGGATGCCATCGAGTTCCTTTTCCCCGACCAGCTCCGCGATGCGCGTGACAAGGGTCGCGCGGTTCACGTTGTAGGGGATCTCGGTGATGACGATCATCTCGCCGCCGTTCTTCATCTCCTCGGTGTGGGCCTTGCCGCGCATGCGGACGATGCCCTTGCCGGTGCGGAGGTAGCTCTCGATGCCCTCGCGGCCGGCGATGGTGCCGCCGGTGGGGAAGTCAGGGCCGCGGATGATCGTGCAGAGCTCGTCGACCGTGGTCGTCGGCTTGTCGATGATGGCGCAGGCCGCGTCGATCAGCTCGTCGAGATTGTGCGGCGGGATGTTGGTCGCCATGCCGACCGCGATGCCGGTCGAGCCGTTCATCAGCAGATTGGGCAGGGCGGAGGGGAGGACGGTCGGCTCGGTGGTCGACTCCTTGTAATTGGGCGCGAAGTCGACGGTGTCCTCGTCGATGTCCTTCAGCAGGTCCTCGGCGATCTCGTTGAGGCGGCTCTCGGTGTAACGGTAGGCGGCCGGCGGATCGCCGTCCACGGAGCCGAAATTACCTTGCGGGTCGATCAGCGGGTAGCGCATGACCCAGGTCTGCGCGAGGCGGACCAGCGTGTCGTACACCGACGAGTCACCGTGCGGGTGGTAGTTCTTGAGGACCTCGCCGACGACGCCGGCGCACTTGTCGAACGGTCGGTTGTGGAGGAGACCCTCGCGCAGCATCGCGTAAAGGATGCGGCGCTGCACCGGCTTCAGGCCATCGCGCGCGTCCGGAAGGGCGCGGGAGATGATGACGGACATCGAATAATCGATGTACGCCGTCTGCATGATATCGGTGATATTGGCGGTCGAGAGCTTTTCGTTGGCGGTGTACACGGGCTGGAAAGGAGTCAGGAGTCAGAATTCAGGAGCCAGGAGCGGATCGGAGTCGGAATGCTGAATTCTGACTCCTCGCTTCTGGCTTCTTTGGAGCGATCAGACGTCCAGGTACTGCACGTTGAGGGCGTTGTCCTCGATGAACTGGCGGCGGGGCGGGACCTCGTCGCCCATCAGGAGGGTGAAGAGGGCGTCGGCCTTGGCAGCGTCGTCGATCGAGACCTTGAGGAGGCGGCGCTTGTCCGGGTCCATCGTGGTTTCGAAGAGCTGCTTGGGGTTCATTTCACCCAGGCCCTTGTAGCGCTGGATGCTGAGGCCCTTGCGACCGAGGCTGCGGATGTGGCCGAGGATCTCGAGCGGGGCGCGAAGTTCGGTGGTGGTTTCCGTTTTCTGGCCGACGTTCTCAGTCACGGTGTAGCGCGCCTCCTCCGTCGGGCTGAAGCGGTTGATCTCCAAGCCGGTGGCGGCGATCGCCTTGAGCAGCTTGGTCATTTCCGTGCTCTCGAAGATCTCGTGCAGGGTCACACGGCGCACCGGGGCGGTGGGCTTCTTCTCGACGGGCATCGGCGGCGTGCTGCCTGCGTCGGCGAGAACGGGGGTAAGGTCGGCATTGAGCCCCTGAATCTCGAGGAAGGCGGCACGGGCGGTCTCGTCGCGGATGAACTCGTGTGACTCCTTGTTGCCCTCGCGGATGCGCGCGATGTACCGGGGCAGCGCGTGGGTTTCCTTCTCGTGACGGTCGAGGTATTCGGCGAGGCCTGCGCCGTAGCGCGTGACCCCGGCGCCGAGCTTCTCGATGGCCGCGAGGCTCTCGACGATACGGTCGATCACGGCGGGAGCGAAGACGTGCTGGTCCTTGAGGCGCTTGAGCACGACATCCTCGGAACCGAGCTCGAGGAGGATGCGGTTGAGCTGCTCGTCGTTGTCGACGTACTGTTCGCGCTTCTTGCGCTTGATTTTGTAGAGGGGCGGCTGGGCGATGTAGATGTAGCCCCGCTCGATCAGGCCCTTCATCTGGCGGTAAATGAAGGTGAGCAGCAGGGTGCGGATGTGGGAGCCGTCCACATCGGCATCGGTCATGATGATGATGCGGTGGTAGCGGGCCTTATCGACATTGAACCCGCCGACGGATTCGTCGCCCTCACCGATGCCGGTGCCGCAGGCCGTGATGAGGGTCCGGATTTCCTCGTTGGAGAGCACCTTGTCGAGGCGGGCCTTCTCGGTGTTGATGAGCTTGCCGCGCAGGGGCAGGATCGCCTGGAAGCGGCGGTCGCGGCCCTGTTTGGCGGAGCCGCCGGCCGAGTCGCCCTCGACGATGTAGAGTTCGGTGAGGGCGGGATCGCGTTCGGAGCAGTCGGCCAGCTTGCCGGGCAGGCCGCCGCCGGAAAGGGCGCCCTTGCGGACGGTCTCGCGGGCCTTGCGGGCGGCCTCGCGGGCGCGGGCGGCGTTGAGGGACTTGTCGACAATGCGCTTGGCGATCGAGGGCGTGGTCTCGAAGGCCATCATCAGGCCCTCGTAGCAGACGGAACCGACGATGCTCTCGACCTCGGGGGAGAGCAGCTTGACCTTGGTCTGGGACTCGAACTTCGGGTCGCTGTGCTTGATCGAGATGACGGCGGCCAGCCCCTCGCGAACGTCGTCGCCCGTGATCTGCGGGTCTTTGTCCTTGAGCAGATTATTGGCCTTCGAGAACTGGTTGATCGCGCGGGTGAGCGCGCTGCGGAAGCCGGAAAGGTGGGTGCCGCCATCCGGATTGTGGATGGTGTTGGTGTAGCAGAGGACCTGGTCGTTGTACGTGTCGTTGTACTGGAGCACGACCTCCATGTGGATCTCGGACTGCTTGTCGTCGTTTTTGACCGAGGTCTCCTTGGTGATGCGGATCGGCTTCGGGTGCAGCGGGGTCTTGCCCGTGTTGATCTGCTTCACGAACTCCTCGACGCCGTCCTTGTAGTAGTAGGTCTCGGGCTTGGCGCCGGCGGGACGCTCGTCGAGGAAGACGATCTCGAGGCCGGAATTGAGGAAGGCGAGTTCACGCAGACGCTGGCTGATCCGACCGGTCTGGAAAACGGTCGTCTCACGGAAGATCTCCCCGTCGGGCTTGAACGTGATGTAGGTGCCCGTTGCGCGGGCCTTGCCGATCACCTCGAGCTTCTTGATCGTCTTGCCGCGCTCGAAACGCATGTGGTGGACCTGGCCGCCGCGGGAGACCTCGACCTCGAACCACTCGGAGACGGCATTGACGCACTTGGCGCCGACACCGTGGGTGCCGCCGGAGAACTTGTACCCGCCCTGGCCGTACTTGCCGCCGGAGTGGAGGGTGGTGAGCACCATCTCGACGCCGGGAATCCCGTACTGGGGGTGGATGTCGACGGGGATGCCGCGGCCGTTGTCCCGGATGCTGATCGAGCCATCGACATGGATGGTGACCTCGATGCGCGAGCAGTGGCCGGCGAGGTGCTCGTCGACGGAGTTGTCGAGGACCTCGGAAACACAGTGGTGAAGCGCCCGCTCATCCGTGCCACCGATGTACATGCCCGGCTTCTTCCGGACGGCTTCAAGGCCCTCGAGCTTGCCGAGCTTCGAAGCATCGTAAGTCTCGGAAATGGCTGGATTTTGGGAAGGAAGGGGCGAGTCGGACGCTTCGGACATGCGGGTGAAAAAGAGGGTGGTCTGAGGCTGCGATTTAAAGGCAAAATTCCATCCGAAAACGGGGGCTGTCACAACGTATTTTTTGGGGCCATTTTCGACGTGTTTTGAGGCAAGAAACCGTATTTTAGGTTGCGGACCTAAGATTCGGCCCTACCTTCCGCCGCTGAGTGAAGCTTTCCGTCAAAGTCGACTATGCCTGCCGGGTGCTCGCGCAGCTCGCCCGGTCGCACGGAACGGATGAATTGGCCCACATTGAGGAGTTGGCGCGGATCGAGTCGGTCCCGGCCAACTACCTGGTCCAGATCCTCAGCGAGCTCCGGAACGGTGGGTTGATCACGAGCCGCCGCGGCAAGCAGGGCGGGTATGCGCTCGCGCGGCCGCCGGAGCAGATCACCCTTTACGACATCGTGAAGCTGATCGAGGGCGAGTTGCTCGAGCTGAATGGCACGGGCGAAGGTCAGTCCGGCCGCCGGGTGAACCAGATTTGGCGCGATGTGCGGGCCTCGTTGGAGGTCAAGTGCCGCTCCTACACTCTCGACAAGTTCCTCGCGAAGTCCGGCGAGGACATGTACTACATTTAGCCCCGAACTCTTCCGGGGCGGATGGCCCCGGCCTCCCTCCCATGCGCCCTCCCGTTCTCGAAAAGCTGCTCATTCTCCAGGATCGCGACCAGCAACGGCTGGCGCTGGAGGCGCAGCTCAAGTCCGTTCCCGGGGACGTGGAGCGCGTTCAGCAGAAGATTTCCGCGGAAAAAGCCGCCATCGAGTCCGCCCGCACCGAGATGCGCGAGCTGGAGACCAAGAAGAAGCTGCTGGAGACGGAGATTGGCTCGGCCGAGGACAAGCTGGCCAAGTACCGCACGCAGCAGCTGCAGGTGCGCAAGAACGAGGAGTATCAGGCGCTGGGCCACGAGATTGAGACGACCAAGACGGCGATCGAGGGGATGGAGGAGAAGGAGCTCGGCATCATGTTCCAGATCGACGAGGCGAAGAAGCGCTTCGCTGCGGCCGAGGCGGTGCTCAAGGCGAACATCGCCGGCCACGAGGCTCGGCTGAAGACCCTGGCCGAGCGCGAAGCCAATCTGCGAGCCGAACTGGACGCGTCTCGGGCGGCGGTCGCGCAGGCCCGTCCGGCAGTGGATGATCTTTCCCTTCGCCTCTACGATCGGGTGTCCGCCCGCCAGATGCCGGCCTGCGTACCGGTCCGCGGCGGCAACTGCGGCGGCTGTCACCTCAAGCTTTCCAGCGAAAACGACGCGGTTGCCCGCAAAGGCGAAAAGCTGGTCACCTGCGACCAGTGCGGCCGGATTGTTTGGTTCGAAAGCTGAGTGGGGCCGGGGCCCCTCGGAACGCCTAAAGAGCAGCGAAACGCGTTCTTGTTTCTCGGTGCAGGGATGCCGCTTCCGCGATTTCCGCATGTTCCGCGGGCACGCGGCTCGGATGATCAGGGTTCTTCCATTCCGCGTTCGACAATGCCTCGGTCGTGACCCAAGCTGACCCTCCTTGGTTTTGGGGCTGGTCGTCGCTCCGAGTTCTTTGATCCCAAGGCGCGGGTAACGCCGCGCCCGCTAGATATTCGGAGAGGAAAGTCCGGACACCGCAGGGCAGGATGCCGCGCGAGCTTCACCGCAAGCGCGGGCGTCGCGTTTCAAGGCGCGGCGACGGAGAGTGTCACAGAGAACAAACCGCCGGTTTGGATCTCGAATCTCAGATCGGTAAGGGTGAAAAGGTGGGGTAAGAGCCCACCGCGTCGTCAGCAATGACGGCGGCACGAAAAACCCCGTCCGGTGCAAGGCAAAATAGGCGGCTGGGTGGCCCGCCCAATAGCCGCGGGTATGTCGCAGCCTGCCGCGGTCGTGAAAGCGATCGACGGAGGCCAGGTCCGCAAGGGCCTGAGAGAAATGACGACCGAATCCCGCGAAAGCGGGAGGAACAGAATCCGGCTTACCGCCCCAAAACCAAGGACTAACTTTAATGCGGAGCGGGGATTGCGGAGGGCGGATTAGAAACGGAAATGGGGCAGTCGCGTTGCGGCCGCTGTAGGCTCAGAACGGGCTAAAGGGGGTGCTTACGGCACCGAGAAAGCCAGATCGCTTGCGTAGGCTGCGCGGGCGGTGGCCGTGGTCAGCTCGCGCCAGGCACCCAGGCCGTACGGATTGCCCTCCGTCATGTCCGCCAAGGCCTCGTCGTAGTGAAACTTCGATCCGCCCACGAGGCTGATGTTGTTGGCGACGACCGCGCCGCTGACCTGGCCGCTGGAGCCGCCGCCGTTCACGCTGACATCGGCGTTGGGCGCGTAGACCGTGGCGTTGAGCTGGCCATTGCCGGAGATGCTGATCGTCTGCACGGGGCTGCTGGTATCGGCGGCGGTGCCCCAGATCTGAAAGCTCTCCGGGGTATTCGCATTGGCCACACCGTTGCCGGCAATGCTGAGATTGGCTTCGGTGTAGATCTCGAGGCTCGAACCCGTGCCGATGGCAATGGAGGCATTGCCGCCGATACTGATCGCCGTGCCCGTCGTCTGGGTGAAGAGCAGGACCACCTCGGCGCCGGGCGCGATGGTCAGCTTGTTCGATGCGGCGCCGGTGAGGCTGAATCCGGTGGGTACGGTGTAGTAGTACTTGCCGTCGGCGGCCGCGACGTTGCCGGAGGCCGGCAGCGTGGTCACCCAACTGGCGGGCGCGGCGTTGATCGTCCCGGCAGGCGTGGGCGCCTCCGCGTTGGGGAAGTCGGCGGTAAAGTCGGTGGAGACGCGTTCGCTCACGATGGTGCCCGCGGGGGTGCTAAAGGGTCCGATCGTGCCGCCCGGACCGACATCGAGGCCGGAGAGGTCGGGCGTGCCGACGGCGACATAGCCCCAGATGTCGGCATTCCCCAGGCTGAAGGTGTCGGCATCGGTCGACGTGCTGGCGGAGCGCCCACGCGCGTAGCGATTGCGCGTGCCGTCCGCGAGGACGGCGTTGTAGGCGCCCAATCGCGAGTCGTAGGCGTCGACCTCACAGGTGCCGTTGAAACTGATCTCATTGCGGGCGGTGAGCCCGTTGGCGAAGAGGGATCGCCGGACGAGGGTGACCTCGACCCATTTCTCGATGGTGGGGCCCTTGGCCGGGGTGACGGTGGAGCGGGCGACCATGATCGGCGCGCTGCCGACGCCGTTGTAGTTGTCGATGAAGACGCGGATCACCCCGTTGGCATTTGCCCCGAGATCGTAGCCGGACCAGCCGCGCGAGGCATCATTGCCGGAGGTGGTCCACCCGGTCCAGGCGCCGGCGGCCCCGGCGAGGTCCTGGTTGATCGACCACACCGCCTCCTCCAACCCGGTTTCAGCGAGATTCATGGCGGCGTTGCTGAACAGGGCGCGATTGGAGATCTCCATGGCGCTGGAACTCATGCGAATGTAGGAGGCCAGCGAGACGCCGATCACGGCGGAAAGCAGCATGGCCACGATCAGGAGGGCGCCGCGTTGGCTACGGGGCAGGGAGGAGCGACGGGCGTTCATGTGGTGATCCGTTTGTTGCGCAGGATGAACCGGGCGGAGAGCACGGTGTTGGTCGCGGTGGCCACGGTGGAGGAGGTGCGGCTCGCGTTGAGCGAGATCTGCAGCTGCTTGGTGTCGACGTTGGCCTGGTCGAGGTCGCCGTCGTCCTCAAGCTCCTCGAGGTCGATCTCGCTGGCGTTGACCCGGTAGGCCTTGAAGTTGAATTCGCTGATCCCGGAGATCAGCACGGTGGCGGTGCCGGTGGTGGGGCCGGTGCGCTGGCGGGTGAACTGCAGGGTGCTCGGATTGTACGTGTAGGTGTAGCGCTCATTGCTCCCGCTGGCGGGCACGATCAACGTCACGCTGTTGATGCTGTTCCAGACAATGTCGTTCGCCATGCGGGTGTCCTGAGCGAACAGCTCCAGACCGCTCCGCGCCTCGGCCTCCATGTCGGTGTAGTTCACCAGATTGGCGCCGCTGCGCCCAAGCATCAGAAAGCAGGTCAGGACCCCGGTGAGCACAAAGCCGGAGAGGCCGGCGGCCACCATGACCTCGACCAGCGTGAAGCCCCGGACCGGCCCCCGGGCCTGATCAGCGGGCGAGGGTGTAGTAGTAGTCATAGAGTCCATCCTTGGTGTAGCGGGTGACGAAGCGGCGTTGGTGGGGCGTGCCGGTGACGCCGTTCCACGTGACGGTGAGCGTGATCGACTTCATCTCGCCGACCTTGCCCGAAACATCGGTGACGGAGCGGGCGAGGGTGAACTTGTCCGCGAGCGACGGGTTGCTGGTGAAGAATGCGCTCAGGTCCACGTCGCTCTCATCCGCGGGCAGGCTGGACCAGTTGAGCAGGCGGATTCGCTCCATCTCGCTCTGCATGATTTGGGCGGCGAGGGTGATGTTGCGGGCGGTGTCGATGGACTCGAAGCCGCGCTGCATGGTGATCAGCGAGGTGGAGATGCCGAAGATCATCACGAACGTGGCCATCGCCACTTCGATGATGGTGAAGCCGCGCGTGCGCTGACGGGGGATTCGCGGGGGCCGGACGGAGGCGGACGGAGCAGTCCTCATGCGGCCAGTCTACCGTTTCGGTCGCGCGGCCGTTAGAGGCCTGCGGGTGATTTTTCAGGCTCAGCTCCCTAGGCCCGAACGGAGGGTGATGGCGCTAAACGGACGGTCTGGACGGCACCCGGCTCAGAAGCGGGCGAGAGAGTCCCGGTAGGGCGCCTGCTCATCCGGCGTGGTCAGGCTTCGCCAGCGGACGACGCCAAAGGGCTGGCCCGCGCCGGCTTCGGCGAGCGATTCATCGTAGTGGAAGTCGGCATTGCCGGTCAGGGTGATCGTGCTGCCGACCACCGACCCCATGATGTCGCCGTTGCCATTGATCTGGACGTCGGCGAAGGGGGCGTAGACGACGGCCTGCAGGGAGCCGTTGCCGGCCAACTGAATGGACGGTGGCAGGGCGGGTTCGCCGACGCCCCAGAACTGGGCGCTGACCGGCTGGGCATTGGCGTTGGCGAGCCCGTTGCCGGCGATCAGGATGTCACCCTCCGCGTAGACCTTGAGGCTGGAGTCGGCCGCGATGATCACGGAGGCGTTGCCCGTGACGTCGATCGCGCGGGTTCCTGCGCCGCCCGTGAGAATGAGGGTGACGTCGCCCAGGATGGTCAGGGTTTCGCGGCCGCGCAGCGTAATCCCGGGGATCCGCCACGTGGTGGCCCGGCCGGCGGTGCCGAGGGTCGGCCCGACCGTGGAGATGACCGTGCCGCCCTCTGGCAGGACGATCGAAGGAAGGTCGGCCGTGAAATCCGTGGACACGCGTCCGGGATGCAAGGTGCCGGCCGGAGTGCCGAACGGGCCGACCGATCCATGGCTGCCGACGGTCGGCAACTCACCACCGGTGGACACGTAGCCCCAGACGGTGGCCTGTTGCACCAGGACCGCCGTGTTGAGCACGGACATGCTGGCCACGGTGCCGCGATCGTTGCGCACTGGCACGGAATACGGGATGGCGGCGGTGGCGGGATCCTGGTCGGGATCGGAGTTCCAGCTATCGACGGAGGTGCGCGTGCCGGCGAAGCGAATGGAGTTCCTGGCCATCAGCCCGTTGGCGAAGAGCGACCTTCGCGCCAGGGTGATCTCGAGCATCCGGCTGACAACCGATTCGCCGGCTGACTCCACCTGCGCTTGGGCGATGATCTTTGGGCGGACACCGGCCGCAGGCGCCCGGTGGTCGACGTAGACCTTGACGGAACCGTGGGCGCCTCCGCCGAAGGCGAATCCTTCGAACCGGCGCCACGCGGCATTCCCGTCGTCGGTCCAGCCTTCCCATGCCGTGGACGACCCGAGGGAGTCCTGATTGAAGGACCAGAGCGCCTCTTCGGCCCCGGCCTCCGCGAGATTGAACGCGGCCTGCTGGTGGAAGCTGCGGCGGGCGAGGCGCGCCGACCCCAGATTCAGGTTGAGGTAACTGCCGAGCGCGACGGCGATGAGGGCTGCGATCATCAACGCGACAATGAGAACGGAGCCCCGGGTTCCCCTCAGCCGGCGGGGCCGGCACGGCAGACGCCAACCGGCGGTCGCGGAGGGCGGCGTCGACGGCATCATCGGCTGACTCGCTTGTTGCGCAGGACGTAGCGCGCGGACACCACCGCGTTGCTGGCCGCCGCACCCTGCGTACCGCGGACGGCGCGCAGAGTGAGCTGAATCTGCTTGGTCTCGAGATCGTTGGTGGCGACGGCATCGAGGGCGCCGGATTGCTCGAGCTTGTATCGCCGGAAGGAAAAGTCGGAGGTGATATCGTGGATCAGCACTTGCCTGCCGGCCGCCAACGGGTCGCCACCGGCGACCCGGTAGAAGCAGCGGTAGGTCGCGCTTTGGGGATCAGGATCGTAGGCATAGGTCGTCTCGGTCGACACCCCGTCGACCGTGCGGATCAGGGTCAGGCACTGGGAACTCGTCCACCGAAGGTCGTTCGCCATGCGGGCATCCTCAGCGAAGAGTTCAAGGCCGCGCCGGGCTTCGGCCTCCATTTCGCTGTAGCTGCTGGCGTTGAAACCCGTGCGGCCGATGAAGAGAAAGGTGCTGATCACCGCGGCCAGGACGAACACGGAAAGCGTGGTGGCCATCAGCACCTCGCTGAGGGTGAAGCCGCGCCGGGAGGAGCGATGGCGCTCAGTGTGTGGTGTAGAAGTAGTCATTCAGGCCGCTCCTACCGTAGCGCGTGATCAATCGTGCGGACTGGGGCCGGCCATCGTAGCCCCGCCATTCGGCGGTCAGGACGATCTCCTTCATGTCGGCCTTGAGATCGCTGATGGTTCGGGTGCAGGTCAGGCGTGGTCCGGCGCGGGTATCGTCGAGTGTCACGGCCGTGACCCCGGAGGCCTGAAGGGCTTCGATCTGGGCCCAGCTTTTCACGCGCAGACTTTCCATCTCCGACTGCATGCGCTGGGTGGCCGCCGTCAGGTTGCGCGCCGAGTCGACGGCCTGCAGTCCGCGTTGGAGCGAGGACAGCGCGCCGACGATGCCGAAGATCAGCACCATGGCGGCGACCATGACCTCGACCAGCGTGAAGCCGCTGCGGCCCCGCACGGACCAAGGGAGGAAGGGATGGCGCGACATCGCGCTCCATCCTAATGCACCGGACAGCTCGCCGTTAGGGGCGAACGGATGCTAATTTAGGCCTAGTGAACCTAGGCCCGAAGCGGCCTAATTGCGGGCCGGCTTGGCCTGCACGTAGAACGCGGCGGCCTGCGAACGCCGGCGGACCTGCAGCTTGTCGAAGACGCTGCACAGGTAGTTTTTCACGGTGTTGTCGCTGAGACCAAGGTCGTCACCGATCTGCTTGTTGGTCTTGCCCTCGGCAACGAGCGCCAGAACGCGGCGCTCCTGCGCGGACAACGAGGAAAGATCGGGTCCCTCGCTGCGACTGCCGCCGCGCATGAGCCGCAGCACGCCCGCCGTGATGTCCGGCGCGAGGATCGACTTGCCGGCTGCGATATCGTGGATCGCCCGGACGAGGCCGGCCGGGTCGATTTCCTTCATCAGGTAACCCTGCGCACCGGACGTGATCGCCTCGTAGGTGAAGTCGTCGTTGGTGAACGAGGTCAGGATCAGGACGCGGGTGGTGGGTCGTTGCTTGAGAATATCGCGGCAGGCCTGCAGGCCGGAGCCGTCGGGCAGGCGGATGTCGAGCAGCACCACATCCGGCTCGAGGCGCTTGGCCTCGGCGATGCCCTCGGCGACTGAGCCGGCTTCGCCGACAACCTCAATGGCAGGCGAAGGCTGCTGGGAGGTCAGGACGGTCTTGATTCCCTGGCGGACAAGGGCGCTGTCATCGACCAGCAGCACACGAATCGGAGCGGAAAGGGGGGTCATGTAACGTGGAAATTGGGTATTGGGAATTTAACCACAATGCGAGTTCCTTTTCCCGGAGCGGACTCAAGCAAGTAGTCTGCTTCGGATTCGCGGGCCCGTTCGGACATATTCGCCAGACCCTGGCCACCGGGACGGGCACTCGCCGGATCGAAGCCGTCCCCGTCATCGGCGATTTCCAGCCGCGCGACGCCGGCCTCGCGGGTCATTCCGATGGTCACACGGGCGGCATGGCCGTGGCGCAGGCTGTTGCTCACCGCCTCCCGGATGATTTGCAGGGCGTCGGTGCGCACGGTGGTGGGCAGCGTCTCGGCGAGGGCCTCATCGATGTTCACGCGGACGTCGACGGAACCGGTGGATTCGAGAAATTCGACCAGCGTGCCGACGGCCTGCGCGAAGGTGCGTTGCTTGAAGGCTTCCGGCTCGAGGCCGGTGATGAAGCCGCGCAACTCGCGGATCGTGTCGTTCAGGGCGGCGCGGACCTGGTCGATCCGCTGTTCCGCGTCCGCCGGGTTTCGCTGCAGGATGGTCCGGGTCGCCGCGAGGCCCATCCCGGCCGCGTAGATGGACTGGATGACACCGTCGTGAAGATCGCGTCCAAGCCTGGCCCGCTCCTCGATTGTGCGGCGCAGCGCCGCCTCGCTCTCGCGCAGCGCGGCCTCGGCGCGACGCCGGTCTTCAACCTCGTGCCGCAGCGCAGTCTGCTGGGCGAAGGCCGAGTCAATCAGCTGGGCCACGCGCGCCAGCTCGGTCCGCTCCTTGAGCAGCGGTTGGATTGCCGCCGGGCTGCCGGTCGAGAGGCTCTCGCCGATCCGGCCCAGCGGCTGGAGGACCCAACGCTGCAGGCCGAGAGCGAGGGAAACGATCACGAGGAGTCCAAAGGCGACAAAGGTGCGGGCCTCATACGCCTCGCTGTGCAGCATCTGCGAGATCTCGGGCAGACTGCGATGCAGGTGCAGCAGACGAATGGTCTTTCCATTCCAGTCGTTCAGGGGGCGCATGAGCGACACCCGCGTTTCATCCGCCGGCTCCGGGAGCGCCGGCTCGTCGAGGGTCTTGAGCTGGACATCGCACTCGGTCAGGCTCGAAAGGGTGCGAAGATGCGTCTCGTCCCATCGGCGGGCGACCATCAGCCAGCCCACCGCGGGTGCCTTGCGCTGGGTGTCCTCGGATGGCTGGATGGGGGCGCCCCGGATTTCGATGATGGATCCGTGGTGTTCCGCAAAGGAGTGGAAAAAAGGATTGTTGGCCGTCAGGGCGACCAGGTCGCGTCCGGTGATCGGCGCGTCCAGCGGGTCGTGGTCGTCAATGTCGGCCCCGTAAATCACGGATCCGTCCAGGGCCAGGATCCAGATGGCGTGGGCGTTGAAATTCGGCAGGCTGGCCTCGAGGTTGATCCTGGCCCACGCCGGATCCGGTTTGGCGACAAAATCGACCGTCTCCCCCCAGAGGGAGTAGTCATAGGAAAATTGCCGAAGTGATTGGCCGGTAAGGTCGAGCCAGCGTTCGATCAGTTCCACGCTGTCCCGCTGCGAACTGGCCAGCATGACGTCGAGCTGTTGCCGTTCGAATCGGCGCAGGAGCAGCAGCGAAAGCAGGAAAACCAGCAGAAGGAGTCCCAGCAGCAGGGCGAGTCGCAGTTTGATGCTCATGATCGGGGTCCGGGGACTCCTAGGGACGGGCTTCGGCGAGGGGAGTCAAGGAATTCGCCCTTGACTCCACCCCTCCCGTTTGAGTGTTTAACCGTTCATCTTTTAACACCTCGCCATGGCCAACACGAAATCTGCCATCAAGGCCGCCCGCAAGTCCGAGCGCCTCACCGTCCGTAACCGGGCCGTTTCCACGCGTCTGAAGACCCTTCACAAGAAGTTCGAAGCCGCCGCCAAGGCCGGGGACAAGGAAGCCGCCCGCGCCGCCGGTGCCGCCTACGCGTCCGCCATGGACCGCGCCACGAAGTCGGGTGTCGTGCACCGCAACGCCGCCTCCCGCGCCAAGGCCCACGTCGCCAAGGCTGTCTTCGCGAAGTAATTCGCGACCGACCCGCTTTCCCACCCCCGTCGTGCCCCCGGCGCCACGGGGGTTTTTGTTGGCCGGATTCCGCGGGTCGCGCTTGCGCCGAGTGCCATGATCTCCCTCCACGAAGGCGCCCGCGCCGTCCGGCCCCGCAAGTCGGGTGACCGGGCTCTGGTTCTGCGCCTGGCAGTGGCGGGCTCCCAGCCCGAGGTGTGGCGGCGGCTGGTCGTACGGGAGTCGCTGTGGTTGTCGCGCCTGCACGACGGCATCCAGATCGCCTTCGACTGGTTCGACTACCAGACGCATGTGTTCACGGTGGGCGACCGTCGTCTGGGCAACCCGGTGGCGGGTCCGGCCCCGGTCGAGGACGACCGCGACGTTTCCCTGGCGGACGCGGGCCTTGCCGCCGCCGGGCGCTTTTCCTACACCTATCATTTTGGCGAGGGCTGGACCGTTCAGGCGCTCGTTGAGGAAGTCCGACCCTTGGCGAAGGGGGAGCGGACGCCCGTCTGTCTCGGCGGCGAGCGGGCCGGGCCACCGGAGGATTGCGGCGGGCTCGAGGCCTACCACGACATGCTGGCCTGCCTGCTGGAGCCGGCGACCGATCTTGGACGGGAATGGCGCGAGTGGGTCGGGCCCGACTACGATCCCACCCGCTGCGATGCGGCGGCGATCACGCGGGCCCTGCGGAAACTTCCGCGCTAGGACCGGGTCCCTGCCTTCATGCCGGCCCGGAAATCACGCCGCCCCCGCCGGGCGCGCCCGCTGCTCTGGTTCAACGCCCTGCTGCTCGGGTTGATGGGCAGCTGGTATCTGTTTCAACCTCCGGCGCGCCGCGCCGAGGTTGACCAGCTGCTCGGCAACTACCTTGAGCGGAACAAGCGCATCGATCTCGTGGATGTGGCGTGGGACCTCCACCAGCTCTATTTCAGCGAAGCCTTTGTCCCGGCCTCGGCGCGGACCGATGGTGGCGATCTCTACGGGGGCGTTCCCCGCCCCGACGGATTTCCGCACCCGATCCGCCGCCTGGTGAACCGGGGCTACACCGTTGGTTACAGCGATGTGCTGGAAAGTCCGGTCTGGGCGGCCTATCGCGTGGCGGACCGCGACGGCCTCCCTCCGCCCGCGGCGCGGCCGGACCGATTTGCGGTCGACCTGCGCACCACGGCGCGCGTCACGCCCGAGGCGTATTCAGGCAGCGGTTACGATCGCGGCCATCTGGCGCCCAACTACGCGATCGCCAGCCGCTACGGGGAGGAGGCGCAGCGCGAGACCTTCCTCATGTCCAACATCGTCCCGCAGCGCCATGCGCTCAACGCCGGTCCCTGGAGGGAACTGGAACTGCGGATCGCAACCAGCTACCCGGGCCGCTTTGGTGAGATCTGGGTGCTGGCGGGGCCGGTGCTGGGACCCGCCCGCCTGCGCCTGCCCTCGGGTCCGGTCGTGCCCGCGGCGTTCTTCATGATCCTGCTCGACGAGAGCGATGGGCGGCTCCGGGCGCTCGGGGTGATCCTGCCCCAGGAGGCGGGTGCGACCGCAGAGCTCGAACGTCATCTGGTCTCGATCGACGAGATTGAACGGCGGACCGGGCTCGATTTTCTGCCCGAGTTGCCGGACGGCACGGAGGCAGCCTTGGAAGCAAAAATTCCCGCGCGCGTCTGGTGACGTGCCGCGGGAACGGGTTGGTCCGATGGGCTGGCTGGGCCCGCTCAGCGCTGCCGGCCGGGCGGCGTCCGCGCCGGCGCTTCGGCCACAAACTTGTAGGCGAGGAAGACGTTGGTCTCGAACTCGATCGCCTGACCCTTGCGCTTCTGGGGCTCATAGACGACCTGGGCGAGAAACTCCTGGGCGGCCTTTTCGACCACGCCCTTCGGATTGGAATCGATCAGGCCAATGTGCACCACCTTGCCTTCGGGGCTGATCTTGAGGGCGGCCAACACATAGCCCTCCTTCTGCATGGCGGTCAGCTCGGGTGGCACATTCGCCCGGGCGGTGAATTCCTTGGCCAACTTCGGCTCGCCCACGAAGGGCAGCTTGAACGGGCCGGTCTTCATGTCCTTGTACGCCTTCGGATTGATCTTCGCGGTCTGCATGAACGCATAGCCAATCTCGCGCGGTCCCTGCGGCGCGGCCGGAGCAGCGCCACCCGGGGCGGGCGCGGGATCCGAATAGGACTGGGCACTGAGGGCCGCGCTCGAAAGCAGGGCTCCGATCACAAGCAGGCGGGAGAGCAGTTTCATGGGGTAAAGGGTTGGGACGAGAGATAATGACGTAATTCCGTCAAATCAGGTTACAGAGGGAATGGTTAACCTCTTCGGCAGGAAATCGAGGGTTCTTCCGTCGCTATCGCCTTGTCATGAGGGAATTAAAAAAGCCGGGCGAGGTCGCCCGGCTTGGATTCATCCCGGCGGACCGGGCGCGACTTACTTTGCGACGTCCGGAACCGTGCCCGACTTGATCAGAACCAAGCTGTCGGGCCGGACATGCTTTTTGATCGCCGCGTTGACGTCATTGACGGTCATGGCCGCGACCCGCTTGGGCAGTTCATCGGGCCAGGACACGCCGTACCCGCGCTGAACCGACGCGAGCAGGGCGTTGGCCATGCCGGTGGTGGTGGCGAGGGTGACCTTGTAGGTACCGATGTAATTGCTTTGTTCGCGGGCGAACTCCTCGGGCAGGACGCCCTTCGTGTGCCACTCGGTCAGCTGGCGTTGGGTGGAGGCGATGCCCTTCTCCAGCAGCTCCGGCGAGAAATTGGCCACGATGCGCCAGTCGCCATCGGTGTGGGTGTCGTTCAGCACGGCGGAGTAGATCCCGTAGGTCAGGCCTTCCCGGTCGCGCACATTCGCCATGAGGCGCCCGGTGAAACCGCTGCCCAGAATGTTCGTCCCGACGCGCAGGGCGAGGGTATCGGGGTCGCTGTACTTAAGGCCGGTGGTCTGGCCCCAGATCATCGACACATTGGTTTTGTCCGCGATGAAGACGACCTGGTCCTTGGCGGAGTCGGTCGGCCGGGCGCGGGCCGGGGCGGGCGTGGCCTTGCCGCCGTTCCACCCGGCGAAGGCTTTGGCGACCTCGGCCTGAAGGGCGGCGGCGTTCACGTCGCCCACCGCGACTAGCGTGAAGGCGGCTGGTCCGTAGTAGGTACGATGGAAGGCCTTGAGATCAGCGACCGTCGCGCTCTTGACCGCCGCGAGAAACTCCTCGGTGGACGCATCGCGATTGGGGTGGCCGATCGGATAGACGGCCTGGGAGAAGGCGAGATTGGCGCGGTAGTCGGTGCTCTCAAGGGCGCGCTGAAAGTCGCCAGCGAGCTGCTTCTTGACCTTCTCGAGCTCGGACTCCGGGAAGGCGGGCTCGCGCAGCTGCTCGGCGAGCAGGCTGATCACGAGGGGCATGTCCTTGGCCAGGCATTTCCCGCTGATGGTGAGCATCGTCCCGTCGACGCTGAAGCTGAGGGTGGCGCCGACGCTTTCGAGCTTCTGGGCGAGGGCAAATTTGTCCTGCTTCAGCGTGCCCTGGTCGAGCATCGCCCCCACTAGCGTCGGGATGGCGATGTTGTGTTCGGGGGCGAGACTGTCACCGGCCGGAAGGGAACCGCGGAAGGTGACGACATTCTTTACCCCGGTCGGGTAGGCGATCACATCGATGCCGGCGATGGACGTGCGCACGGCGTTGTCGGCCACGGCGGCGCGGGCGGCGACGCCGGCGGCAACGAGGGCGAGGGTGGCGAGAAGCAGGCGGAAAGAGGTCTTCATGGCGTTCAAGGCAGGGCTTAGTTGTTGGCGGCGGGGGCGGCCGGAACGATCGGGACAAACCAGCCGGTGGTGCTCTGATCCTCGAGCAGATAGAGGTTGGCGACGCGGCGGACATCGTCCGGCGTCACCTTGGAGATGGCGTCGTCAAAGGTGACATAGAGCGTCCAGTCGCCGCTCGCGATGTACTCATTCAACGTGCTGGCCATGGCGAAGGAGCCGTCGCCGCGGAAGGCCGACTGGGCCAGGGTCTGATTGATCGCCGCTGAGACCTCGGCGGCGGTGACGCCGTCCTTCTTGAGGCGCTCGATCTCGGCCAGAATCACCTTTTCGACCTGCTCATGGGTGACGTCGGGCGCGAGGCTGGCGTAGATGTTCATCAGGGACGGATCGTGAAACTGTCCGGTGCCCACGCTGACATCCGTGGTGAGATTGGTGTCGACCAGTGCGCGGTAGAAGCGGCTGCCCTTGCCGCGGCCGAGGATCGCGTCGAGGATCTGGAGGGCGGGCATGTCCGGGCTGCGGCGGGAGGGCGTCTTGTAGGCGACACCCACCACCCCAAGTTGGCCGGCACGCTTGACGGTGACGCGGCGGGGACCGCTCTGCGCGGGTTCCTCCGTGTACACCTGCGGGATGGGCGCGGGGGCCTTCGGGTACACCCCGTAGTGCTTCTTGATCAGGCCGAGGGTGGCGGCTGGGTCAAAGTCGCCAATCACGGTGACGGTGGCATTATCGGGCCAGTAGAAGGTGTCGTAGAATTCCTTCAGCTTCTCGATCGAGACCTTCTCGATGTCGCTGCGCCAGCCGATCGTCGAGTGGTGATAGGGATGCGCCATGTAGGCGGCAGCGCCGATCTCCTTGTCGAGCGCCTCGATTGGATTGTTCTCCCCGATCTCGAATTCATTGCGGACCACGGTCATCTCCGGCTGGCGATCCGACTCCCGCAGCCAGAGATTGCGCATCCGGTCGGCCTCAATGGCCATATAGCCCTCGAGATGCTCGCTGCCGATCGTCGCGTAATAGTTGGTGCGGTCGAGCCAGGTCGTGGCGTTGAAATTGGCGCCGACGCGCTCGAGGAACTGGTCGACGCTATTCCCCTTCTCGCGATTGTAGTTGGGCGTGCCCTTGAACATCAGGTGCTCGAGCAGGTGGGTGGCGCCCGTGGTGCCGGTCACCTCGTTGCGCGAACCGACCCGGTAGGTCACCATGAAGGTGACAGTCGGGCTCGACTTGTCGGTGAGGAGCAGGACGGAGAGTCCGTTGCTGGTGAGGGTGTACTCGGAGATCGGACCGACGGTTTTCACGAAGGAAAAACCATCAACCTGAACCGGGGCGGGGGTGGCGGCGCGCACGCACAAGGCGGACAGCGCCATCAGCACGAGGGGGAGGAAACGGGCTTTCATAGGAATGAACGTGGGGCGAACGTGGCACGAACCGGGCCGCTCTGCAAAAGGATTGATGCG
>CAYZCV010000055.1:19185-20617 GCA_964476965.1 uncultured Opitutus sp.
GCCGGGCTGCGCTAGGCGGGGCGGAGGGCGGCGATCTTTTCGCGCAGGTGGGTGCTGCGGGTCTTGGCGTCGCTGTTGCGCACGGCCATCGCGTAGGCGGCGGGCTCGCCGACCAGATAGACCTTTTTCCGGCCCCGGGTGATCGCGGTGTAAATCAGGTTGCGCTGCAGCATCATGAAATGCGCCTTGAGCAGGGGCACGATGACCACGGGGTACTCGCTGCCCTGGGACTTGTGAATACTGATCGCATAGGCGAGGGCGAGATCACCCAATTCGCCGCGGTCGAATGTCTGCACATTGCCGTCGAAATCGGCGGTCAGGGTGCCGGCCTCCGGATCGGCGGCGGTGACGGCGCCGATGTCACCGTTGAACAGGTTCTTGTCGTAGTTGTTGCGCAGCTGGATGACCTTGTCGCCCGGGCGAAACTCCCCGGCGGGGCCGCGGAGGCCGGGGCGGCGCGATGGGTTGAGCGCGGCCTGGAGCTGGACGTTGAAATTGCCGACGCCTGCGATGCCCTTGTGCATGGGCGCGAGGACCTGCACGTCGTTCACCGGGTGGGGCCACTTGATCTTCTGCGGGATGAATTCGGTGCAGAGAGCGATCACCTTGCGCACACAATCATCGGCGGAGTCGGCGGCGATGAAGGTCAGGTCACTCCAGACCGGAACCTCGTCGGTTGTCGCGACCGCGGGAGGGAGCGAGGGATCCCCCGCATTGATTGCGTGGGCGGTGGTGACGATGGTACTCTGGCCCTGCTGGCGATAGATCACATTCAGCCGGGTGACCGGAAGTCGCTCGGTGGCGATGAGATCCTTGAGGACATTGCCCGCGCCCACGCTGGGCAACTGGTCGGTATCGCCGACGAGCAGGACATGGGCCCGCGACGGGGCGGCCTGCAGCAGGGCGGCGGCCAGGCGGGTATCGAGCATGGAGGCCTCGTCGACGATCAGGAAGTCGGTCGAAAGCGGGCGATCCTCATTGGCCTCGAATCCGCCGCGGGCGGGATCGTACTTGAGCAGGCGGTGAATGGTGGAGGCGAACCCGCCGGTGGTTTCCGCGAGGCGCTGCGCGGCGCGGCCCGTCGGCGCGGCGAGGTGAACGCGGACCTTCTTCGCCCGCAAGATATCGACCAGGGCACGTAGTATGGTGGTCTTGCCCGTGCCCGGGCCACCGGTGAGCAGGGTGAACTTGTGGGCCAGGGCGTTACGGAGCGCCTCCCGTTGGAGGTCGGCGAAGGCAAAGCCGGCCTTGTCCTCGGCCCATTTCACCGCGGCGTCGATCTTGATGGCGGGGAGTCCGCTGGGCACGGCGGCGAGGCGCGCGACCACGCCGCTGATCCGCTGCTCGGCCCGGTCGAGGACGGGCAGTTGGATGAAGGCGGAACCCGGCAAGGGGTCGGTGACGCCGGCGGGCCAGTGGCGGATGAGGTCGC
>CAYZCV010000056.1:0-20494 GCA_964476965.1 uncultured Opitutus sp.
CTTCGGCATCAAGGGCCGCTACCAGAGCTACGACGAGTTGCTTGAGGATCCGTCGATCGACGCGGTTCACATCAACACGCCAATTCCGGACCACGCCGCGCAGTCGATCAAGGCCCTGCGCAAGGGCAAGCACGTGGCCTGCACCGTCCCGATGGCGACCAGCGTCGCCGATTGCGAACAGATCGTGCGGCTCACGCGCGAAACCGGCCTCAAGTACATGATGATGGAGACGGTGGTCTACGCCCGCGAATTCCTCTTCGTTCGCGAGCTCTATCGTCAGGGCGAACTGGGCAAGATCCAGTTTCTGCAGGCGAGCCATCAGCAGGATATGGACGGCTGGCCCGGCTACTGGCCCGGCCTGCCGCCGATGCACTATGCCACGCACTGCGTCGGGCCCTGCCTCGGCCTGACGCGCAACCTCGCCGAAACGGTCTCCTGCTTCGGCTCCGGCCGGATCCGCGAGGAGATGATTCCGAAGTACAACTCGCCGTTCGCGGTCGAGTCCACGCACATCAAGTTCAAGGATAGCGACCTGACAGCCCGCATTTACCGCAGCCTCTTCGACGTGGCCCGCCAGTACCGCGAGAGCTTCGACGTGTACGGCAGCCTCAAGACCTTCGAGTGGCCCCTCATCGAGGGCGAGCACCCGGTCATCCACACCGCGAAAAAGCCGGAGCCCGAGATTCCGCAAAAGGTGACGGTGCCGGACTTCGCCCACCTGCTGCCGGAGCCGATCCGTCGCTTCACGACCAAGGGCGTCTACGACACGGAGGGCAACGAGCACCTGTCCTTCACCCAGGGCGGCGGTCACGGCGGTTCCCACCCCCACCTTGCCCACGAATTCATCTCCGCGCTGATCGAAAACCGGGATCCCTTCCCGAACGCGATGGAATCCGCCAACTGGACGTGCACCGGCATCCTCGCCCACGAATCCGCCTTGCGCGGTGGAGAAGTCATGAAGCTGCCCGCGTTCACGCTGCCGGGCTGAGGCCGACCACGGGCATTGCCGATTCGGGACTTCGGATTGCGGATCGAGGCAAACCGGCCGAACGCCACGGCGCTCGCCAGCGGGTCCGGCCGTGCCCCGGCGATTGACCCGGCGCGGGCCGCCGGCCATGGTTGACTTCTCCTTTCATGGCCGCTGCCCGCACCGCTACCGCCGCCGATCCCGTCAAACAGTTCTCCGTTTTCGCGGAGAACCGCGTCGGCCGCCTCTTTGACCTGACCACGCTGTTCAAGGAGGCCAATGTCCACATCATGGCGCTGACCGTCCTCGATACGACGGACAGTGCGATTGTCCGCGTGGTCGTCGACGATCCGGACAAGGCGCGGGAACTGATGATCAACAATGATTTTCCGTACACCGAGTGCGATGTGCTCGCGGTGGAGATCAATGACGAGGGGGATCTGAAGCCGGTGCTAGCCGCCCTGCTGGAGGCCGAGATCAACATTCACTACGTCTACAGCTTCATCAAGCGACCCGAGGGACGCGCCGCGCTCGCGATCAATGCGGAGGACACGGATGTGGCGACCCAGACGCTCAATCACCGCGGGTTTCGCGTCCTGACCCAACGCGACATTTCGCGCTAGGAGCCAAGATCCTGAGGCCGGGCTCAACCGAGCCCGACCCCATCAAGGCAGCTTGGTCTCAATGGCCGAGAAGGCGCTGCCGCGCAGCGTCAGCGTCGGCACCTTGACCACGAGGGCGCCCGGCGCCTTCAGCCAGTCGGCCGCGGCCTCGAACTGGGCGGTGCTGCCCACGGTCTCACCCGTGGCCGCATTCGCGACCGGCGCCAGCGTGAGCGCGCGATCATTCACGGTCAGTGCGATTCCAGCCAGATCCGTGCGGATGAAATTCTCCGCGTGGCCATCGAGCACATAAGCCGTGAGTTTGCCGGCCTCGCGGTCGAGCACGAACTCGAGGTTGTAGGCATGATCGCCCACCTCGACCAACTGCCCCCCGTGAGGCGCCGTGTGCGCGTGACCACCGCCGGAGGATCCCCCGCCCTGACCACAGCCCGCTGCCAGCAGGGCAATGACCGACGCGAGGACAATCTGACGAAACGATCGAAGCGAGAAGGAGACGTTCATGATGCGGGAATGAGATTTTCCGCCACCGGGGTCCGGTAGGCCTTGAGTGCAGGAACGACGCCGCCCAACGCGCCAAGGGCAGCCATGCCGAGCGGGGCCGCCCACAGCACGGGGTGCATCGAACCCAGTTCGAGGACGACGCCGGTCTGCGCGCGGATGACGCCGGCCACGAGCAGAAAGAGGCCCGCATAAACCGCATAGCCCGCGATCGCCCCGAGGCCGCCAATCGCCGCCGCCTCGGCTACGATCGCGCCAAACACCGTGCGGCGCCGCGCGCCCAGTGCGCGAAGGATTGCGATGTCGCGCCGGCGGGCGTGCATCGAGGCATAAATGCTCGCGAGGACTGAGCCGGCGGCGACCACCGCGACCAGGTAGGCGACCAGCGCAAGGACCTTGTCCATCCAGCCGATCTTGTTGAACAGGTCCGCAACCACCGCGCCGATCGGATAGGCCAGCGTCAGACGGTTGCCCTGCTTGTTGTACATGACATCGAGCATCATGCCGGCCGTCGGCGCGCGAAACTGGATCAGCACCGCGCTGACATCGCCCGCCATCTTCGGGTCGTGGCCGCCCATGGTCTGAACGCCCTGCAGCGGAATCCAGATGACGCGGTCCGCCGGCGTGTTGGTCGGACTCAGCACACCCGTGATCGTGTAGACTTCCTCGTGCTGGGCCTTCGGATCAAAATTCAGGCCATGGTACGGGCGGAAGGTATCGCCCACCTTGAGGCCCAACCGCTCGCTCGCGAGGCTGCCAATCACCGCCTCACGCTGCGCCGGGTCAAACTGTTTGCCGCCCTCCGCGATCGCGTAGGTCTTCCCTTTGCGGTACTCCACCGCAAAAAGCTGCGGCACGGTACCAACGATGCGCCAGCCCTCGTAGTTGTCGCCCACCGCGATCGGGATGGCCGTCCTGACGGCCGGGTGCCGGCGAATCGCCTCGAAGTCAGCCGGGGCCAGGTTGCCCGGCGAAGCCTCAAGATGGAAGATGGCATTCAAGACGAGTTGCAGCTTCGAGCCGCGCGCGCCCAGCACCGCATCAAAGCCCGTCGTCGAGTCGGCAAAGGCCCGCTGGGACTGGTATTTGACCATCCACACGGTCATCAACAACCCGCACGCGAGCGCAATGCTCGTGGCGGTCACCACGGTGGACAGCGCGTGCTGGCGCAAGCTGCGGTAGACAATCAGCGGTAGCGTCACGGCAAGGTCCTCAGGTTTTGGCGGCGGCAGGTTGCAGCGCGGCGCGGTTAAGTTCAGTGAAATCGCTCTTCAGCTCAAATTGCGCGAGCACCTCCTCGTCATGGCTGACCAGCAGCAGCGCCGCGCCATTCTCGCGGCAAACATCGCGGATCAGCGCGAGCGCCTCGCGCCCATGCTTGCGGTCCAAGTTGCCCGTCGGCTCATCCGCCAGCACCAGCGCCGGTCCATTGGCCAGCGCGCGGGCGACCGCCACGCGTTGCTGCTGGCCGGTGGAGAGCTGCCGCGGGTAGTGGTCGAGGCGGTGGCCCAATCCGACGCGTTCAAGCAGGCTCTTCGCCTTGGCCCGGTCCGAGCCGCGCGGGCCAAAGGACATGCCAAGCACGACGTTCTCGAGCACGGTGTAGCCCTGCAGCAGATTGAAGGTTTGAAAAATATAGCCGATCTTATCCGCACGCACCCGGTCACGCGCCGGTTCCGCCAGCCCGGTCAACGCCGTCCCCGCGAGTTCGATCGTGCCTTCATCGGCGGCCAGAATGCCCGCGATGAGGTGGAGGAAAGTCGTCTTGCCCGATCCGCTCTCGCCCCGCAGCGCCCGCTGCTCGCCCGCGGCGAGCGTGAATTCCGGGACGTCGACAATCAGCGCGGCTCCGCCTTCGGGGGACGTGAATGATTTCTTCAAGCCCTTGATCGTAAGCATGCAGCCGCTACCCTTGCAAAAGCCGCGCGCTCCGCAAGCACCACCGGATGGAATTTCCCGGTCGGATTGGAATCAACCTGCGCTCACGCACCGCCCAGCGCAGCTAATGGCCCGCCCGCCCTAGCCCAGCAGCCCCCGCAGCGCCTTGTCCTTGGTCAGCGCAAAAGCCGCCCGGACCGCGAGGAATTGCGCCATCAGTTCACGGGGCGAGCCCGACCGGGGAAAACGCATTTCCAGGCTCGCCCCGTCGCAGATCACCTCGGCCTCCACTCCGTCCACCGACAGGGTGCAGTCGCGGCAGTCCGACGGGTACGCCACGCGCAGCCCGCCCCCCTCCTCGAGGGCCTCCACGGCGTCGATCACCGCCTCCACGCTGACTCCCTTGACGAGGGCAAAGACGATTCCCGTGAAGCCCGCCGCAAACAGCGCATCGAAGGCGGGCACCTCGACGAGGTCGACCGAGCGCAGGCTGTGCAGGGTCCGCGTGATCGCGTAGGTCCCCGGGTCGGCCTCCTCGAGCGCATAGGCAATCTCGAGCGTGAAGTCGCGCGCCGCGAGGACCGCAACCGGACTGGTCACATCGAGACTGAGGTCCTTGCGCTTATAGCCGAGCGCCGCCTTGGCGCGCTGAAAGACGTCCTCCGCCTCAGCCGCCAGCTCCGGGGCCGCCAGCTTGGCCAGGAAACCGCTCGTCGCCGTGTTGACCGCGTCCGGGACGGTGTGCCGGCTCTTGTCGAATCCGCGCAGCAGCTTGAACGCGCCGCCGCCGCGGCCGATCAACCGGATATGTGAGAGGTATGCCTGCGGATCGCCCGCCGCCTTCGCCATGATGGCCGCTGATTCAGGCGTCCGGCCTCGCCAACGCCACGCCAAAAAAAAGCCCGCGCCACGCAGCGCGTGACACGGGCCCGGAAGCGGAAAGAGGGAAAGCCGCGAGGATTTAAGCGGCGACCGCGGGACGGTTCGCCAGGCGACGGAAGAGAACCACCACGCCGAAGAGGGCGAGGACCGGAATCCAGATCGGCGAGAGCACGCCCACAATCGCGAGGCCCGCGACGACCAGTCCGAGCACCGTTGCGAGGATCACGACGGCTGCCAAAGCAAAGCCACCCGCGAGCACACCGCCGACCCCGAGCAGGAGACCAACGGCCAGAAACAGCGGGATCATGAGGATGGGCAGGAGCTTGATCAGCAGGATAGCCGCGAGGACGACGAGCAGGACCTTGAGGGAGGTCTTGAAGAAGGTGTTCATGCTTCAATAACCCCGATCGGGCGCAAAAGTTGCAGCCCCGGTGCCCCACCCCGCGCCCGGCGAAACATTGCCTCGCGCCTCGCCACTCGTCGATCTATGCCCCTCCTGCGTGAACCTGCCCGCCGCCATCCCCGTTGTGTGCGCTCTGATTGAGCGCGAGGGTCGCGTTCTCATCGCCCGGCGGCCGGCCCACAAACATCTCGGCCTGAAGTGGGAATTCCCCGGCGGCAAGGTCGAGCCCGGCGAGCCGCCCGAGGCCGCCATCCGGCGTGAAATCCAGGAGGAGCTTGGCTGCACCGTCGTGGTGGTCAGGCCGTTGCCGGCGTTCAGCTACGACTACCGGACCGTGGTCATCCAGATGATCCCCTTTGTGGTCCGGCTGGCGCCGGCCAGCCCGGAACCGATCGCGATCGAACATTCGGAGCTGGCCTGGCCGACCCTCGACGAACTGCCCCACTACGATCTCGCCCCGGCGGATCTCCCCGTGATCGAGAGCTACCGCTCCCGACCTGGCGGCCGTCCGTGAAGAGAAGGAACGGGCGCGCGAGGCCCGCACCAACGTTTACTCCCGGCCGCGGCTACCAGCGGAAAGTTCCTAAGCTGTTCAATGTTAGCGACAATTGAATCCATCCTCTCGCCGGGCGGATGAGGCCCGGGCGGGCGATGCGGCGCTTGCGTTAGCCGGAGCAACGCGTAACGTCTGCCTTCCTGTTCTTTGATTGGTTCACACCAATCGGTCCTCCTGACCTCCGGTCTCTGGCTTCTGGCCTCTGACCTCTCCTCTTTTGGGGGTGTTCTGGATTCGACCCTCGGTTGGCGTGTGCCGTTGCCCGTCGAGAGTGAAGGTCTCTCGCAAATCATCCTTCAAAACAAACAAACGGCACCTACGAAGAAATGCCCCTCGCTGCCTAATAATGCAGTGACGTTCGCCCAGTGACACCTGCTAACTGACGTGAACGACGATAGCAGGCATAGTGCGCGGAGCGATCCGCGGTTTGCGCACCGTACTTCGACCCGGGGATTGGCTGGCGATTAAGCGCGTGTTGTCGCGTAACGTCGGCGAGATCAAACCAACACTATACGGGTAGACGCGGTACGCAAAAGCCGGGGGGACGCGGGTTCAAATCCCGCCACCTCCACCACTTACGCATAAATCTTGCCCGCCGAATCCACGGCGGGCCAGTGTGCGACTTAACGACCTGCGACGCCTTCGGGCCGCGCAGGTCGTTGTTTTTTCCGCCCAGAAGCTCTTTCGGCTCCCCGGGGACTAAACGAGCACCCATCCTGCTCTCACCTTTCCGCCACGCATCTCCGGATCCACCGGGGCTCTGCGTCTGGCCCGGCGGGTTCGCCTCTCCCAATTTCACCATGTGGATCGTCCTCTTCGCGCTACGCTACAAGTACACCATCGGAGTCCTCGCGATCCTGATTCTGTTGTTCGGCCTGCTCTCCGGGCGGCGCATGTCGACGGACATCCTGCCCCAGGTCGACGCTCCGGAGCTGACGCTCGTGTGGAACTACGGCGGTCTCAATGCCGCCGACATGGCTTCCAAGATCACGTCCTTCGGCGAGACCGCCGTCATGAACAATGTGGACGACCTCCTCGAGGTCCGTTCCGAGACCTCGAACGGCGTCGCGCTGATCAAGCTGCGGTTCCAACCCTCCGCCGACATGAGCACGGCGATGGCCCAGACGGCCGCAATTTCGCAGACGATCCTGCGGCGCATGCCCACCGGCACCAGCCCGCCGATCATTGTGCGCACGAGCCCGTCCAGCGTGCCCATCGTCCAACTCGTGATCTCCTCGGACACGATGACCAACGGGCAGCTCTTTGACTACGCCCGCCTCACCCTGCGGGCCCAGCTCCAAAGCGTTCCCGGCATGCGCATCACGCTCCCCTACGGCGGCGCGGCGCGGCAGGTCATGATCGATCTCGATCCGCAGGCGCTTAGCGCCTTCGGCCTGTCCGCCGCCGACGTCAGCGGCGCGGTCAGCCGGCAGAACCTCACCCTGCCCGCCGGCAACCTGCGCGAGGGCGGACGCGAAATGCCGGTCGAACTCAACGCCAGTCCTGAAACCGTTCAGGCCTTCCTCGATCTCCCGATCCGCGTCGTCGATGGCCGCATGGTCCTCCTCCGCGATCTGGCCAATGTCCGCGATGGCGAGGCGGTCTCGACCAACATCGCCCGGCTCAACGGCCAGAATGCCGTGATGGTCGCCATCCTCAAACTCGGCAACGCCTCAACCGTCGACATCATTGATGGCATCATGGCGCGCATGCCCGAGATCCGGGCCTCCGCGCCCCCCGGCCTCACGGTCGAACCCATCTTTGACCAATCCGTATTTGTCCGCGCTGCCGTCAAGGGCGTCGAACACGAGATCCTGCTGGTCGGTGGCCTCGTCGCCGCGGTGGTTCTCCTCTTCCTCGGGTCCTGGCGTTCCACCTTCATTGTCCTGACCTCGATTCCGCTCGCGCTGCTGTGCTCGATCATTGGCCTGAGCCTCACGGGAGCGACGTTCAATCTCATGACCCTCGGCGGCCTCGCCCTCGCGATCGGCATCCTCGTCGACAACGCCTTGGTCGAGATCGAGAACATCAAGCGCCAGATCGGCCTCGGCAAGGACGTGCGCACCGCGATCGTCGACGGCGCCAAGGAGGTCGCGTTTCCCGAGTTCGTTTCCACCCTCGCGATCTGCATCGTCTTCCTGCCGATCTTCCTGCTCACCGGCACGTCGGCGGACGTGTTCCGGCCTCTCGCCCTCGCCGTCGTCTTTGCCATGGGCGCCAGCTACCTGCTCGCCCGCACCCTCGTGCCCACGCTGGCCTCAATCATCCTGCCGGCCGAGCTGCGCTACGAGCGCAGTCACGAGGGCGAGGCCCCCCGCGGCCTCGGCCGCATCCACCACGCGATCGAGGGAGGCATGGACCGGCTTGCCTCCGGCCAGGGCGCGATCCTGAAACGCCTGCTTCGTCGCAAGTCCATCGTCCTGATTCCCGTCGGCATCGCCGTGGCGCTCGGCGCCCTCGCCGCGCTGGGCTCGGGCCGCGAATTCTTTCCCAAGACCGACGCCGGCTTGATCCGGCTTTTCGTGCGGAGCCCCAGCGGTCTGCGCATTGAGGACACCGCCGCCGTGCTCGCCGATATTCAGCGGGAGATCCGGTCGATCATCCCCGCCAACGAGCTTCAGTTCGTGGTGGAGAACATCGGCGCACCCGCCTCGATCAACCAGGCGTGGGTCGAAACCACCGCGATCAGCTCCGCGGACGGCGAAGTGCTGGTCCAACTCGCCGCGGAACACGGGCCATCCGAGGTCTACATCGACCGCATCCGCGCCATGCTCGCCGAGAAGTTTCCCGGCGTGCAGAGCTTCTTCCGGCCGGCCGACGCCACCAGCCAGACCCTCGCTTCGGGCGCGCCGACCACATTCGAGGTGCGTTTCATTGGCCGCAATCTTCCCGGCAATCTCGCCCTCGCCCGCGAACTCCAGCAGCGTCTCGCCACCGTCCCCGGCGCCGTGGATGTCACTCTCCGCGAGGTGCTCGACCAGCCCCGCTTCCTGATTCGGATCGACCGCATTCGCGCGGCCACGCTCGGGATCAATCAGCAGGATGCCGCCACCGCCCTGCTCGCCGCGCTTGGCAGCGGCGGCACCGTGGCGCCCAACTACTGGTCCGACGTGGTCACGGGCTCGTCCTACGACGTGCAGATCATCGCCCCGCCCGCCAATCTCACCTCAACCGAGCAGTTGCTCAATCTGCCGATCCGGCCCTCCACCGGCAACGGCGCCCCCGTGCCGCTGCGCGCCTTCGCCTCCCTGGTTGAACAGCGCGGGCCCGCCAGCGTGTCGCGCACCACGCTGCTGCCCACGTTGACCGTGGTCGCCAATGCCTCGGGCCGGGACCTCGGCAGCGTCGCCGGCGATCTGGAACGGATTCTTGCCGACCTGCGGACCAAGCTCGCACCCGGCAACCGAATCGAACTCGCGGGCCAGGCGGCCCTCATGCGCTCCGCCTACTCCGAGCTGATCGGCGGTCTCGGCCTCGCGGCCGTCCTCGTGTTCCTCGTCATGGTGGTGAACTTCCAATCGTGGTCCTTGCCCTTTGTCGCGATCAGCGGCCTGCCCGTCGCCGTGTCGGGTGCCCTCTGCTCGCTCTGGCTCACCGGCACGCCGCTCAGCGTGCCGGCCCTGATGGGCATCATCATGGTGGTCGGCGTCTCGACCGCGAACAGCGTGCTCGTCAGCAGTTTCGCGCGCGACCGCTTCAACGACGGGCTCAGCGCCTTTGACGCCGCCATCGAGGCCGCCACCACGCGCCTTCGCCCCGTCATCATGACCGCCCTCGCCATGATCCTCGGCGTGATTCCCATGGCCCTCGGCCACGCGGAGGGCGGCGAACAGAATGCCCCGCTGGGCCGCGCCGTGATCGGCGGCCTCGTCTTCGGCACCTGCGCCTCACTCTTCCTCGTCCCGGTGGCCTTCGCCGCGGTGCGCGGACGCGCCCGCCGGACCGCCCCCCAACACGCGGCCTCCGGCAATCTGGCCCCCGCGCCGGCCCGCACGCTCTAATGTCCCGAACCCTCCTCCCTTTCATGAAGTCCACGTCCTTTCTCCGCAGCGTCCTGCTCAGCGCGCTGTTCGCCACCTCAACCTTCCTTGCCGCGCAACCGGCCGGGAGCGGCGGTTCGACGCCGGCCCGCCCGGTGGTCCGCACGGTCCCGCCCACCCCAGCGAGCGCTAGCCAGTCGGTCGAATTGCCCGGACGCACCGAGGCCTACGAGTCCGTGCTCATCTTCACCCGTGCCACCGGCATGGTGAAGGAACGCCGCTTCGACATCGGCGACCAGGTCAAGGCCGGCGATATCCTCGCCGTGATCGATGCCCCGGAGGTTGACCGGTCGGTCGACGCCGCTCGCGCCACGGTCGAGCAGGCGGCGGCCCGCGCCCAGAGCGCCCGTCGACTCTCCGATCGCTCCGCGGGCCTGGTCGCCTCCCGCGCCATTTCCCAGGAGGACTATGATCAGCGCCTAGCCACGACCGCCGAACTGGAGGCCGCCCTGCGCGTCGCCGAGGCCAGCCTGGCGCGCCTCGAGGAACAGCAGAAATTCGCGACCGTGCGCGCGCCCTTCGACGCGGTGGTCGCCGGACGCAATTTCGATCGCGGGGACCGCGTCCGCGGCGACTCGGCCACCGCCGAGGGCTGGCTCTACCGCCTCGTTCGGCTCGACACGCTCCGCGTCACGCTCAACGCCGGACCGGATCTCGCCCTGCGTCTGAAATCCGACCAGCCCGCATCCCTCCGCTTCGGCGAGTTTCCCGGTCAGACCTTCCCCGCCAAGATTGCGCGCACCAGCCGCATCTTCGACCCGGCCTCCGGGACCATGCGCGTGGAGCTGGTGATCGAGAACAAGGATCTCCTGCTGCCGGCCGGCCTGACCGGCACCGTGGTGTTCTCGGTCCCGCCCGCCCCCGGGACGTTTCTCGTCCCGACGAACACCTTGCTGGTCCGCAACGGCCAGTCGTCTCTGGCCGTGGTCCGCGACGGCAAGATTGCCTTCGTTGAGGTCAAGGCCGGCCGCAATCTCGGCCCCAACGTGGAAGTGACGTCGAGCGGGCTCGCCCCCGACCTCCAGATTGTGGTCAATCCGAACGCCCTGCTCCGCGCCGGCGACGCCGTCGACCTCGCTCCGCGCACGGCCGCGAAGTAGGGTCAGCCCTGCCGGGCAGAATCTGAGATTTCAAATTTGAGATCTGAGATCGCCGCGCATCGCGCGGCCCAGCGCGGCTAGTGCTTCCACGCGTCGCGAGAGTCGGCGACGACCTGTTGCAACAGGGGAAAGCGAATTTCCCCATAGTTGAAGGCGAAGCGGAGCTTGCCATCCTTCAGCACCCAGGTCGTCGGCACCCAGGTCACCGGCAGGTCCATGAACGATCCAATCCGCTCGGCGCGAACGCGCTTCTGATCCGGATGGCGAAGAGCGGTGAAGTTCGGCAGTGCCGTCAGGCCATAGCCGTCCAGCAACCTCACATCGTCCTCCGCGCTGCCCCAAACCGAGATGAAGATCACCTTCACGTCCGGGTTCGACGCCGTGAACTCACGCCATCCGTTCTCCGCATGCTCCGCTTTGCAGTTCGGGCACCACGAGGCCCAGAAATGGACCACGGTGACCTGAGAGCCCTGGGCGATCGAGGCCACCTGCTGTTCGAGCGGATTCCACGCCGCAGGCTCCCCACGCAAGAGCGCGCCCGCGAACAAGAAGAGAATGAATATACGGTTCATTGATAAAGATAGTACACATTAGAAAAGACTTCGCAGCTGAATTCCGGTGGCTTTGCGCTTGCCGATGACGGTCAAGTAGTTGCACTCACGCATCCTTTTCATGACTCCTTCCCCGGACCTGCCCAATCCCGACCACGTGCTGCGCATTGCGCAGGAGCTTTCGCTCAAGGTTCATCAGGTCGCCGCGACGGCCCAGCTCATCAAGGAAGGGGCGACCGTCCCCTTCATTGCCCGGTATCGCAAGGAGGTCACGGGCGAGCTCGACGAGGTCGCCGTGCTGGCCATCCGCGATCGCCTGGAGCAGATGGCTCAGCTCGACGAACGTCGGCTTGCCATCGTGGCGTCGCTCAAGGAACGCGGTCTCCTCACGCCGGAGCTCGAGGGCGCGCTCCAGGCCGCCACCACGATGACCAAGCTGGAGGACATCTACCTTCCGTACCGCCCCAAGAAGCGCACCCGGGCCACCATCGCCAAGGAGCTGGGCCTCGAGCCCCTCGCCGAATTGCTCTGGGCTCAGGATCCCGCCACCGATCCCGTCGCCGCCGCCCAGCCCTTCATCGGCCGCGAGGTCGAGTACGAGAACAAGAAGTCCAAGGTCGAGAACACCGAGCAGGTGCTCGCCGGCGCCCGCGACATCCTCGCCGAGCGCATCGCCGACGACGCGGCGGCGCGTGAAAAGCTCCGCGGGATCTACCGCACCAACGCCGTCATTTCCTCCAAGGTCCTCACGGGCAAGGAGACCGAGGGCGCCAAGTTCAAGGACTACTTTGACTGGACCGAGCCGCTCGCCAAGGCCCCGTCCCATCGCGTGCTCGCTATGCGCCGCGGCGAGAAGGAGCTCTTCCTGATGATGCGGATCACCCTGCCCGACGAGGCCGCCGCTCCCGCCGAGCTCGAGCCGCTCTTCGTGAAGGGCCGCACCGCGGCCGGCGAGCAGGTCCGCCTGGCCGTGCAGGATGCCTGCAAGCGCCTGCTCTGTCCCGCCATGGAAACCGAGATGCGCCTCGATTCCAAGAAGCGCGCCGACGAGGCCGCGATCAAGGTCTTCACCGACAATCTCCGCGAACTGCTCCTCGCCGCCCCGCTCGGCCAGAAGGCCGTGATGGCCGTCGACCCGGGCTTCCGAACCGGCTGCAAGGTCGTGCTGCTCGACCGGCAGGGCAAGCTGCTCCACAACGATGTCGTCTACCCCGACCGCCACGCCGTCGAGGCCTCGGAAAAGATCAAGGGCTTCGTCGAGTTCTTCAAGGTCGAGGCCATCGCCATCGGCAACGGCACGGCCGGTCGCGAGACCGAGGCCTTCATTCGCGGTCTCGGCCTGCCCGCCTCCATCCCGGTTGTCATGGTCAATGAATCCGGCGCCTCGATCTACTCCGCCAGCGAAGTCGCCCGCGAGGAGTTCCCCGAGCACGATCTCACCGTCCGCGGCTCCGTCTCCATCGGCCGGCGTCTGATGGATCCGCTCGCCGAACTGGTGAAGCTCGATCCCAAGAGCATCGGCGTCGGCCAGTACCAGCACGACGTCGATCAGTCCGCCCTCAAGCGCTCGCTCGATGACACTGTGGTCAGCTCCGTCAACGGCGTCGGGGTCGAACTCAACACCGCCTCCAAGCAGCTGTTGAGCTATGTGTCCGGACTGAATGCCGCCACCGCCGCCGCGATCGTCTCCCGCCGCAACGAACAGGGGCCCTTCAAATCACGGGCCGACCTGCTCACCGTTCCCCGCCTGGGACCCAAGGCTTTCGAGCAGGCCGCCGGCTTCCTGCGCATCCGCGACAGCGTGCACCCACTCGATGCGAGCGCCGTTCACCCCGAGAGCTACCCGATTGTGGAGAAGATGGCCGCCGACCTGGGCGTCACTGTCGCCGACCTGATGCGCGACGCCTCGGTCCGCGCCAAAATTCGTCCGGAGAACTATGTCACCGAAAAGGTGGGGCTCCCCACCCTCAACGACATTCTCGCCGAGCTCGCCAAGCCGGGCCGCGATCCGCGCGAGCGCTTCGAGGCCTTCAGCTTTCAGGAGGGCGTCAACAAGCCCGAGGACCTCAAGCCGGGCATGAAGCTGCCCGGCATCGTGACAAACGTCACCGCCTTCGGCGCCTTCGTCGACATCGGCGTGCACCAGGATGGCCTGGTCCATGTCAGCCAACTGGCCGACTCCTTCGTCAAGGATCCCGCCACGGTTGTGAAGCCCGGACAAAAGGTTCAGGTCACCGTCACCGAGATCGATCTGCCCCGCAATCGCATCGCCCTCTCGATGCGCAGCGCTCCGCAGCTCGGCGGCCGTGCGCCGCTCGGGGGCGCCCCCGCCACCGGGCCGGGCCCGCGCTCGGGAGCGCGCACCGGTCCGGGCGCCGCCCCCCGGCCTGCCACCCCTCCCGCGCGGCCGCCGCAGTCACTCAATGATGACTGGTTTGCAGCCGCCTTGAAAAAGAAGCGCTGATCCGACGAACCACCTTGGCTTCATTGGGATCGATCATGGCTTTTGTAAGCAACGTTTTGCGCCGATAACCGTCTTACTCTCTGCATGACACCCATCATTACCCCGGAAGTGGTTGATTCGAAGCTCATCGTTCGCGGCATCCACCTCGAACTCACCGAAGCCCTCAAGTCGGTGGTCCGCGAGAAGGTCACCCGCCTCCTTCGTCACGACTCGACCATCGTCCGCATCCGCATCGACCTCGAGCACGACCGCACCCGTGACCACAAGAGCGAGTTCATCGCCAAGGGTCACATTGAAGTCGGCGGGCCCGACCTCCTTGCGTCGGTCGCGAGCGACGATGCCTACAAGTCCATCGACACGCTGATGGACAAGCTCGACGCCGCCATCCGTCGCCGCCACAGCACCCACCGCGAGAAGCGCCACCACGCCCACGGCGTCGGTGCTCCGGAATAAGCCGGATCCGCCTCACTCCTCCCGCGCCCGGTTCCGTCGCGCCCCGTCAGGGGCCCGACGGTCGCCGGGCGTTTTTTGCTTTTCCCTTTCGCCGCCCGCCCGCGGGGCTCATCCTGGCGGCATGATCACCACGATCGGCTTGGATGCCGACGACACCCTCTGGCACAACGAGACGATTTTTGAGGAGACCAACGCAAAGCTCCGCACGCTGCTCACGCGCTACCACGACGACGCGGCCGCGGTCGACCGGCGGCTCTTCGCCACGGAGATGCGCAATCTCGAGCTCTATGGCTATGGCATCAAGAGCTTCACCCTCTCCGCCATTGAGACCGCGGTTGAACTGAGCGGGCGGCAGATCAGCGCCGAGGAGATTCTCGCCATCATCCATCTTGCCCAAGGCATGCTCGCCCATCCGGTGAACATCCTCGAGGGCGTCGCCGAAACCGTCGCCGGCCTGTCCGGATCCCACCGCCTGGTGGTGATCACCAAGGGCGACCTGCGCGATCAGGAGCGCAAGATCGCCCGCTCGGGTCTCGCCGCCCACTTCGCCGCCGTCGAAATCCTGTCGGAGAAGAATCCCGACACCTACGGCCGCGTCCTCCGCCGCCACGGCGTCGCCCCCAGTGAGTTTCTGATGGTCGGAAACTCCCTCAAGAGCGACATCCTCCCAGTGCTCGCGCTCGGCGGCTTCGGCGCCCACGTTCCCTACCACCTGACCTGGGAACACGAGCGCGTCGACGGCCCGCCGGATCACCCACGCTTTTTTCCGCTGACCTCGATCCGCGACCTGCCGGGATTGCTCGGCCGACTAGAGTGAGGCAGGGTCGCTTCCTTCTACGCGTTTGGTGCCTCTTTGCGGCCCTCGCTGCGTTCCCTCCGTTTCCTCCTGTCAGACGGTTCGAGGTCGCCCGTCCTTTTTCGCTCGGCACTCCAATGCCCTGCGATTAGCTCACTTCCGTGCGCCCGCTGAAGATTCTCTTTGTCGCCCCTGAGGTTGAACCATTCGTAAAAGTCGGCGGCCTGGCCGATATGGTGGGAGCGCTCCCCCGCGAACTCGCCGCCCTCGGCCACGATGTGCGCATCGTCTGTCCCGCCTACGGTAGCCTCCGCGTCGAGGGTGAATGGCAGCCGCGCGCCGAGCCACTCGGCGTCGAGGTCGGCAGCGCCACCCACTGGGGCCGCACCTGGCAGACCATGCTGCCCGGTGCCCGCGTGCCGGTCTACTTCCTCGAACGCGATGACTTCTTCGGCCGCAAGGAGGTTTACAGCGGCCCGTGGGGTGCCCACGCCGACAACGATCTCCGCTTCATCTTCCTCTGCCGCGGCGCACTCACGCTCTGCCAGCAGCTCGATTGGATTCCCGATGTGGCCCACTGCCATGATTGGACGACCGGTTTCGTGCCCGTAATGCTGAACAGCACGCTGCGGGACACCCCGCTCGGCCGCATCGCCACCGTCTTCACCATCCACAACCTCGAACATCAGGGCTACGCCGATCCACGCGCGGTCGCCTTTGCCCGGGTTCCAGCCAGCGAGTTTCGGCCGGACAGCATCGAGTCCGTCGGCGCCGTGAACATGGTCAAGGCCGGCCTCTATCACGCCACCAAGCTCAGCACGGTCAGCCCGACCTACGCCGAGGAGATCCGCCAACCGGAGGGCGGTTGCGGGTTGGACGAGGTCCTGCGTTTCCGCGGGGCTGATCTCGTCGGCATCCTCAATGGCATCGACACCGCGTCCTGGGACCCGGCCAACGATCGCCACCTGCCCGCCCGCTACTCCGCCTCCGATCTTTCCGGCAAGGCCGCCTGCAAGGCTGCCCTGCAGGAGCGCCTCGGCCTCCGCGTCGACCCGCACGTCATGGTCTTCGGCGTCGTTTCCCGCCTGGTCGCGCAAAAGGGCCTCGATCTTCTCGCGCAGGCCATGCCTTCTGTCCTCGATCGCATGCACGTCCAGTTCGTCCTGCTCGGTTCGGGCGATCCGGGGCTCGAGCATTCCTTCCGTTCGGCGGCCTTGAACTATCCGGGACGCGTGGGGGTGCAGATCGGCTTCGACGGCGGGCTCGCGCGCCTGATCCAGGCCGGCAGCGATGTCTTCGTGATGCCCAGTCGGGCCGAGCCCTGCGGACTCACGCAGATGTACGCCATGCGCTACGGCACGCCCCCGATCGTTCGCGCGACCGGCGGACTGATCGACACCGTGAGTCAGTTTGTCGAGGGCGGCGACACCGGCACGGGTTTCGTCTTCAACGACGCCACCGCTCAGGCGCTCTACGACACCCTCGGCTGGGCCTGCGCGACGTACTATGACCGCCCCGCCGAGTTCAAGGCCATGCGCCTGCGCGGCATGCGGCAGGACTTCAGCTGGCGGCGCAGCGCCGAGCGCTACATCGATCTCTACCGCTGGGCCGTCGCCGCCCGCACGGGCGCGCCGGCCTGAGGCGCGGTTCCCCGCGGCCCAACCCCCGGCCGTACCCTCAAGCCAGTGTCACGTATTGCGTGACACTGGCCATGTCCGGCTGACGCAGGGGCGATCGCGCGCCGGGTGAGCGCCAGCCAGTCCACCGATCTCAGGGGCGGCCCTCGGTGCGCGACCAGATGACCGCGTTTCGTACCGAACCAAGTGTCACGTATTACGTGACACTTGGGTTGCGAGGGCAGGGCGAGGGGCCAAGACCCTTACTTGATCGACGAGCGCAACTCGACCGGGTGCGCTGTCGCGCTCTTTGGCCGAAGGCGGAGGTTCAACATCTCCACGAGGAAGGCGAAAGCCATGGAGAAGTAGATGTAACCCTTCGGGATGTGCTGGCCGAGGCTCTCGCCCACCAGCGTGACGCCGATCAGGATAAGGAAACTCAGCGCCAGCATCTTCAGCGTCGGGTGGCGGTTGACGAAATCACTGATCGTCCCGGCAAAGGCGAGCATCACGCCCAGCGCGATGACCACGGCCGTCACCATCACCCAAATGTTGTTCGCCATGCCGACCGCGGTGATGACGGAGTCGAGGGAGAAGACGATGTCGAGCAGCAGGATCTGCACGATCACCGCCGAGAACGAGGCGACCGCCCGCGTGGGATTCGCGTGGCCGTCCTCCCCTTCCAGCTTGTCGTGAATTTCCACCACGCTCTTGCCGATCAGGAAGAGCCCGCCCACGAGAAGGATGAGGTCACGGCCGGAAAGTCCGTGGCCAAGAAGGGGCAGCGTGAAGAGCGGTCGGGTCAGCCCCATCAGCCAGGTGATGCTCATCAGGAGCAGAATCCGCGTCACCAGCGCAAGCGAGAGTCCGAGCTTGCGCGCCTTCGCCTGCTGATCGATCGGCAGTTTGCCCGCGAGGATCGAGATGAAGATCACATTGTCGATGCCGAGGACGATCTCGAGCGCCGTCAGCGTGAACAGGGAAATCCAGATTTGGGGATCAGCGAGCAATTCCATCACGAGCAGGCATCGCAGGGCCCGCGTCCACCGTCAAGGGACGGCCCGGAGTTTCTCTCCGCGGTGTAGCCTCAGGCGTCGCACGATGCCGCCATCGGGCCTATTTCTTGCCTCCGAGAAGCAGCAACCAGGCGGCCACCGCGAGTAGCGCCCAGGGCCAATACTCCTGCGCGTAGCGGATCGCCTGCCGGAACTCCGGACCCGCGACCTCCGCCGCCCCCATCGTGGCCATCACCAGCCCGGGGATCAGCGGCCAGAGGACCCGTCGCTTGAAGACGGCCGCCGACACGAGCGTGATCAGCAACCAACCTGCCGCGAAGCAGAGCATGAACACGCCGGAGTCCCCCGCCCGACTCAGGTCCGTGACTCGCGTCAGCAGCATGCCCGAGCCGATTCCGGTCAGGATGCCGCCGGGGATCAGCAGGCCCCACTCCTTAGCGACAATCGACCAGCCCGTGAAGATCACCCCCAGCAGCAAGGGCACCGCCAGCTGCGCGTTGAAGTCGGTGTAACGATCAAGCAGCGCCCAGCCCGCGACGAGCAGAAGGACAAATCCGGCGACCCGCCGCTTGCCCAAACCGCCGCCACCCTTGCCGCCCGCTGTACTGGAAGATTCCGCCATAGAAATTCAACCGCAGGCTAGTCGGCTCCGCGCCCTTGGCGATCCGCAAACATCACGCCCCCTGTTCGCCAATCGAAATTCGAGAATCAAAATTCGAAAATCAAACGCCCACCCACGCCAGCCCCACCCGAAGCCAAAGGGGAATCGCCACCAGTCCCACCACGGTCGTGCCCACCACCACCTGCACCGCCGTCAACGGCTGGCCACCGTAGTGGCGGGCGATCACGATCGGGAGAATCCCCGCCGGCATCGCCGCCTCGATCACGATGACGCGCTTGAGCTCGACCGGGCAGGGCAGGAATTTGGCCAGCAGCAGAAACGCCACCGGCAGGACGCCCAACCGGAGCAGCGTTGACGCGAGCGTCACCCGCGTGTCGTAGAGCTCTCGCGGCCGCCCCAGGTATTCCACCAGGGTTGCGCCGATCAGCATCAGCCCGAGTGGAATAGCACAGGCCGCGCTCAGCCGAATCACCTCGCGAACCACACCGGGCATGAGTTCGGCCGAACCCAGCAGATTCAGCACCACGGCGGCAATCAGCGCAAAGACCGGCGGATTGAGCAGCTTGCGCCAGCCCGTGCGCAACGGCACGCCCGCCAGCACGAGGATGCCCACCGTCCAGATCGCCGCTTCGCAACCCACATTGTGCACGAGCAGCACACCGACGCTCTCCGGACCAAAGAGCTCGGACATCAGCGGGATCGGGATGTAGCCGTAGTTGTAGATGCCAACCGCAAACGCAAAGGTCCGCAACCCGCGCCCGGCCGTGAGCCCGAGGCTGCGGGCGGCATAGTAGGCCACGCCGATGCCGCCCGCCATGGTCACGAAACCCACCAGCGGAGCGAGCAGCAGATTGGCCGGATCCCGCAGCGCCGCATTGCCGGCGACGCTGTCAAAGATCAGGCACGGGTAGAGAAAGTTCACCACCATCTTCAGCAGGCTCTCGTCCGCCTCCTGATTCAGCCAGCGGGCCCGCCGCAGCCCCGCCCCGATCGCGATCAACGCGAAGACGGGCAGAATCAACAGCATCAGTTCCCAGTAGGACGGCATGATCGGAAGCTCGGAAGCCAGCGGACCGCCGCCCGCCAAGCAAGCCGCAATCCTCAGGCGCGGGGCGCGGGCCTCGCGGCGGCCCTTTCGCGTGCCCTGATCTTCCTCGCCGATTCGGGTCAGCGACCCCGGCTAGACCGCTTCGTCGCTGACTCCCGCCATCGCCCGCCCGGCCAGCCAGCCGGTGGTCCACGCTGCCTGAAAATTGAATCCGCCCGTGATCCCGTCGATGTCCAGCACTTCCCCGGCAAAGTGCAGACCCGGCCGCACGCGGCTCTCCATGGTCTTGAAGTCCACCTCGCGCAGGCGAATGCCCCCGCAGGTCACAAACTCCTCCTTGTTCAGGCTCTTGCCCTCCACCTTGAACTCACCCGCCCCGAGCTGGCCCGCCAGCGCCTGCAACTTGGCATTGGCCACCGTGGTCCACACCGTCTCCGGCGTGATCCCGGCCGCCGTGACCAGCCGCTCCCATAGCCGCGAGGGGAGCGCGAAGGGATTCCAGGTGCTGATCTGCTTCTTCGGATTGGCCGCCCGCGCGCTCGTGAGGGCGGCCAGAATCTCCGTGGGCGTCCGGGGCGCCACCCAGTTCACGTTCAACGTGAACTGGTAGTCGATCGCCGCAAGTTCCCGCGCGCCCCACGCCGACAGCTTCAGGATGGCCGGGCCGCTCAGGCCCCAGTGCGTCACGAGGATCGGACCTTGTTCGCGCAACCGCGCCCCCGCGACCGCCGTCGAGACGTGGAGAACCGACAGGCCCTCCAGTCCGCGCAGCCGGACATCATCAATGTGAAAGGTGAAGAGCGAGGGCACCGGCGGCTCAATCGTGTGATCCAGTGCCTGCGCAATGGTCAGCCCCGCCGATCCCCGATTGCCGCCCGTCGCCAGCAGCAAGCGGTCGGCCGCCACCACCGCGCCCGTGGTCAGGGTCACATTGAAGCGCGCGGAACCGTCGCCGTGGATCAACTCCGCCGTGCGGATCCC
>CAYZCV010000057.1:0-1923 GCA_964476965.1 uncultured Opitutus sp.
CTCAGTTCGGCAGATCGCTGCGGAACACCACGAGGTCGGCGGAGCGGCCCTCCATCGGCGGCGGCACACTGATCAGAAAGGTCTGCGTGCGGCTTGCCGCAGTCAGACCGTTGGCGTCCTGGAAGGTCAGCACCGCCTCGTGCTCACCCGGCGGCAGGCGCAGCGCGGTGAAGCTGAGGTACTGCGGGAGATTATCCCACGTGCGCGTGTCCGCCGTCGGCTGCGTCGCCGCGGCCGCGATCTTGCTGAAGATGCCGATGGCCGCGAGGGCGATCGCCGCCTGATCGCGTTCCCGCTCCTCCTCGCGACGCTTCTCGCGCTCCTCCTTGGTCTTGGGCGGCGGCCGGCGGCGGTCATCCCGGTCGTTGGCCACGATAGCCGCCGCTGCCAGCGCGGCATCCCCGACCGCATCGGCCCCTTCCTTGAACACCGCCTTGTTGCCGAGAATGTGATCCATGACGCGTCCGCCGCGCGTCGTCGCCTGAAAGGTCACATCATCATAGGCCGGCAGCGCCACCGCCTGGCCCGCCACCGTCAGCGTGGCCCCGGTCAGCCGCGAGGGTTCCGCGGTGAAGCGAAGCTGCTCGCCATGCTCGCCCGCCGCGTACTTCCGCGGCCCCCGGCCAAATTCCACCACCACGAGCACATTGGCCTCGGGGTCGTAGTCCGGCAGCGGATGCTTCGAACTCGCGCGGGCCCGCGCCAACGCCTCCGCCCCGTCGCCGCCAAGCTTCACCGTGGCCAGACCGTCGAGATAATCCGGCAGCACCCAGTCGCCCGCGTAGGCCTTGTTCTCATTGTCGCTGTCGATGAACGCCCCATCGCGAAACAGCGCCCGCGCATTGTCCGGCTCGCCCTGACGCCAGTAGAGCAACCCGCGGTAAAACGCCGCCATCACCCGCTCGTACGGCTCGCCGACGAAGGGTTTTTCCGCCTCGCTGCGAAACATCCGGCGCGCCCGGGCCGCCTCGGCATCCCCGGCCGCCGACAGCGTGCCGCGGGTCAGCGTCAGCGCATCGTCGAGCTGGCGGGCCGCCTCGTCGGCATCCCCGCGCCGAAGCGCGGTCGCCGCCACGCGATAATGCCAGAGCACCCGATCGCGGGGCGCCGCCACCGCCAGCTGCGCCCGGCCGTCAATCAGCGCATCCCCCGTGTAGCGCACCGGCGGCGGCAGGGGCGTGGTCGCGCAACCCGCGAGGAACACCGCGGCGGCGAGAAGGCTGGTGGAGAAAAAACGAAGCATGAAAGGAAGCTGAAGCCTGAACGCCAACGCCGCCCGGACGAGGCGGCGCCAGCGGAAGAACCGCCCGGCCAAACCGAATCACCGAGGCCGAGGCCTCAGGGATTGGTGACCGTGATGTCCTCCATCAACGCAAGCGCCGTCGCCTCCGCAATGTCACTGACATCAAAAACCCGCACCACGCGGCCCGCGTCCCGGTCCTTGCCCATGACGTCGCGCGCCGTGGCCTGACCGATGATCGCGCCGTCCGCGAGCCGCACCGCGGTGACCTGGATATCCGGCACCGCATAGGTCTCATCACCCGCGATCCCGGCCAGCACGAGCGGCCGGCTCGTGATCAGGACCTCGAGCACCACGTCGGCGATCTTGGCGAGCGCCTCGCGATCCTTGCGAGCCGCCTCGTCATTCCCGGCGATGAAGTGATCGGCCGGGCGATCCGCAATGAGCTGGGCCACGACGCGCTGATCGGCGAGCTTGGCTCCCCCGACGCGCAGCGGACGGCCAAAAAGGCGTTCGATATCCCGGACGGTCTGGCGATCGGCCAGCGTGGTCTTCACGGGCGTGCCAGCGGTGTAGGTGTTCTCCGCCTTGACCGTCTCGGTCTTGGACGTCGACGAACCGCTGTACTCGGAGCGGGTGCTCTCGGTCTTTTCCTTGCGGCCGGTCAGCTGCAGGCCGGCGCC
>CAYZCV010000057.1:2023-10701 GCA_964476965.1 uncultured Opitutus sp.
GGGACGGTCGGGAGTTTGACCGGGCCGGGGCGGCGCGTCAGCGCGCCTGGCGGACGCGGATGGTGTAGTCGCGGGCCGAGGCATTCATCGAAACGAAGCGGACCGCCTCGGTCGTGTTTTCGCCGAGGATCAGGGTCTGCCACGGGGTTTCATCGCCGGTCGAGAAGCCCTGCGCGTCCTTGAACACACAGGCGATCTGAACCTGGATGCGGCGGGCCTCGCGGTTCTTCACGTTGGCCACCACCTCCAACCGGCCGTCGGCAGCGGTGCGCTGCTGCAGGCCGGTGCAGGTCACGGAGGTCTGCACCGCCGCGTCCATGAGCACGAATTTCTCCGTGTTCTCCAGCGTGTACTTGGTGGTGTCCTGCGGAGCGAAGGGCCCGGTGGGCGCCTGACAGCCCGCGAGAAGGCTCGCGGCGGTCAGGGCGGTGAAAAGGACGATCTTGTTCATGGTCGGCTCGGTGTAGTTTTTTGAAAGTCGGCTGCGGCGCTCAGCGGGCGCCTTCACCGCCTAGCGATAGGCGGCATCCTCGAGGCCCTGCTTCTTGATCTCGGCCACGTCCTCCCAGATGATCCGGCTCGTGCGCGCATCAATCAGCTGGAAGCTGTAGAGGATGTAGTCGCTCACGCCCTGCGTCGTCCGGGTGGAGATGCCCTGAAACTTGCCGGTGAGGAAGTAGTCGGCGCCGAGGAACTCGGTCACATTCGGATCCGCCGAGGCGGTGACCTGGCCGGTCTGCTTGAGCTGACGCTCCCGCTCGAGGGCGCGCATGTTTTCGCGGGCGAGGAAGCTGACCTTGCCGGCCGCCTTCGAGTTGAGCTGCGTCCGGATGCGGGTGAGGAAGATGTCCTTGTTGATCGGGAAGCGCGTCTCGTTGATCACGGGCTCGATCGCGACAACCGGCGGATTGGCCGCCTGCGCGATGACCGGGATGCCGAGGATGCTGCGGGCCATCTGGTCGGTGACGGTCACCAGATCCTGCGATTCAACGCCCGTGCCCGCGACGAAGCCGCGCTCGTCCGGGCGCATTTCCGTGACGGGTACGCCCGACGGATTCTTTACGCCCTGGCTGGCGCAGCCGGTGAGGACCGCGGCCACGGCGAGGGCGGCGGCGGTCGGGATAAAACGACGAACGGTGAGGGCATTCATGAAGGAGGAGATCCGAAGCGGGAGAAGGAGATCGTGATCAAGACCCGAGGAGGCTTAGCGACCGAAGAGGCTGTTGGCTCCGGCCATTGGCGCCGCGGGCGTGCTGCCGTAGTAGTAATTGTTGATCGTCACCTGCTGCGGCGCGGCCGCCGGAGCGGGCGTCGGGTTGACGGCGGCAGAGTTGGCCGCAGCGATGCGACCTTCCTCGTAGGCGCGCGCCTCGGCTTCAGCCTGGGCCGCCTGACGATCGGCGATCGAGCCGAGCAGGTAGCCAGCGCCTACGCCGTACGCGGCGCCTTCCCAACCATGCCGGCCGTCATTGTGGCCGATAATCGCCCCCGCGATGCCACCGAGCAGGACGCCCGTGCGGGTGTAGCTCGGACGACGCGAGACATAGACCGGGGCGGAGACATAACGCGGGGCGTAAACGACCGGATAGCGCGGGGCGTACACCACCGGCGCGCGATGGACGTAGCGGGGACCGTAGTACCGGGGTGCCGAGACCACGCGGACCGGGTGGTGCGGGCCGCGGTAGCCGTGGTCGTTGCGGTAAACCGGAGCGTGGACCTGCGTGGCGCGGTAGTCCGAGCGATCCCGGGCCTCACCGGCCAGAGTCCCGATCAGCGCGCCGGCGGCCGCACCGTAGGCGGCGCCTTCCCAACCGTGACGACCGTCGTTGTGGCCGATCACGGCCCCCGCGATTCCACCAACCACCGCTCCGGTGACAGCCTCGGGGCGGAACAGCTGCGCCCGGGCCGGCAGGGCGGACACCAGGGCAAGCGCAAGAAGGGTAGCTGCAGTTTTCATGGTTTGTTCTCCCTGTTGACATGGAGGAGTCTCACCGGGTTTCAACAATCTTGCCTCCGCGCGTCATCCGCCGAGCGCGCGCCTGCAAAAATCGCGGCCAGCCAACAGTTTTCGCAAGAAGATGTCGACTGCTCGCGCTGCGCACAGAATCGCGTAACTGCGTAATTACCCGCTTTGCAAACGCCGCACGCTTGCGCATCATCCGCTGCCCGAATGAATCGTTCCCGTCTCCGCTCCGTCCTCTCGCGCACGCTGCTCGCCACCGGTCTCGCGACCGCATCGCTGCAGGCCGTCGCGCCTGAGGAGATTGCCTCACTCCGGCAGAAGGCCGAACGAGGCAACGCGGTCGCCCAGTACAATCTCGGTCTCATCTACAGTGACGAGCGCGAGGCCGCGCATGATCCGCTCGAAGCCTACGTGTGGCTGGTGCTCGCAGCGGAGAACGGGGCCACGGGCCGCGCCCTCACGAATCTCGTCGGCCAACTGACCCCGGAGCAGATGGAGGCGGCCAAGGCCCGCCTCGCGGCCCAACGCCCGCTCGTGATCGCGCCGATTCCCCGGCCGTCCCCCGCGGCGCCGGCGGCCCCTGGACAGGGACGCTCCGGTCCGCCCAAGCCCGGATCTTCGCTCCCCGGCATGCGCGGCGCCTCCCAACTTCCCCCCGGCATCACCGAGGAGGGCGCCGCCGCCACCAACGCACTCGCCAAGATGATCGTGCCCGCGCCGATCATGGCGGAGATCGAGAAGATCCGCGCCGCCCGCGAGGCGATGAACATGGAACTGGAGGTCGCGCTCAGCGAGGCCGGCTACGCCGCCGACGCGGTCGACGCGAACCTCGCAGCCAATCAACAGCGCGCCGCCGAGGCCGCCGATGCCATTGCGACCAAGGACCAGGAACTCGATGCGCTGCGCCGACAGATGGGCGGATTGCCCTCAGGCGGCGGGGGCGGCAGCAGCGGCGGTTTTTCCGGCCCCTCCCAAGGCGAATTCTTCCGGCCCGAGCGCGAGCGGCTGCTCGCCGAGATCGCAGCCCGCACGGCCGAGATCGCCGGCCTGCACGACACGCTCAAGGAAGCGGAGACCCAGCGCCAGCAGTTCGAGCAGCAGGCGGCCGACGCCGCCGCCGTCCGCCAGCAGCTCGAATCCGCCCGCGACTCGCTCGCGCAGGCCGAGGCCGCCCGCCAGCAGCTCGCCCAGCAGCTCTCCGCCGCCGAACAAGTCGCCGGCTCCGCCCAGGGTGAGATCGAAAAATCCTCCGCCGAACGCGCCGCGCTCGAACGGCAGCTGCAGGAGGCCCGCGACGAACTCGCCGCCGCCGGCAATGCCATGAACGAGGCCGGTCGCCTCCGCGCCCAGCTCGCCCAGGCCCGCGATGAACTCGCTTCCTCGCAGTCCGAGCTCGAGAATCTGCGTCAGTCCAGCCTCCTCATCGGCGGCAACCGCGACGAGGCCGCCGCCGTGATGGCGCGCGTCGATGCGCTGCAGCAATCCCTCGCAGCCGAACAGCAGCGGGCCGAGGCCGCCCAGCGCGACGTCACCGCCGCCCGGGCCCAAGCCGCCGCCGCCGAGCAGGCGCGCCGCGAGGCGCAGGAACGTTTCGAGGCCGCCGATCAGGCCGCTCGCGCCCAGGCCGCCGATCTCGCCGCCGCCCGCGCCCGCGCCGAGCAGGAGCAGGCCGAACGCGCCGCCCTCGAGCAGCGGCTCGCCGCCAGCGATCGCCAGGCGACCGAATTGCAGGGCCGGCTCGACGAGGTTAGCCAGAATGCCAGTCGCGCTCAAGCCGAGCGCACGGCGCTCGCCCGCCAGCTGGACGAGTCCCGTTCCGCGCTGGGCAACGCCCAGGGCAGCGCGCAGTCCCTCGACGAGCTTCGCGAGCGCTTCGATCGCACCACGGGCGAACTCGCCGCCGCCGAGGAGCGCGCCCAGCAGCAGGGCCGCGCCCTCGCCGAGACCCGTTCCGCCCTCGAGAAACTCGAGACCGAGCGCAACCAGCTCGTTGCCCAGGTCAACGCCGCCACCGGCTCCAACCAGCGCTTTGCCGAAGCCCAAGCCGCTCTCGCCAGCGCCGAGGCCGCCCGGCTTGGCGTGGAGACGGAACTCGCCTCCGCGCGCTCCGTCGCCGAGCGGGAACTCGCCAACCTGCGCGATCGCCTGCAGCAGAGCGAAGCCGCCGCCGAAGCTGCCCAGACCGCCGCCCGCGCCCAGGCGAGTGAGCTCGCCGCCCTGCGCGCCAATGTCGATGAGCGCACCGCCCTCGCGCAGCAGGCCGAGAGCAGCTCGCGTCAGGCGTCCGAATTGCAGGCCCGCCTCTCCGAGGTCGGCACCGCCGCCGCCCGCGCGCAAGCCGAGCGGGACACCCTCGCCAACCAATTGGCCGAAGCCCGCGCCGCGCTGGAGTCCGCCCGCGCCGCCTCGGTTGATGCCCCGGCCCTCGAGGCCCTGCGCCAGCAGCTGCGCACCGCCGAGGAACGTCTGGTCGCCGCCGATGCCCGCGCCGCCACGCAGGAAGCCGAACTCGCGGCGCTACGCACCTCGCTCCAAGCCCGGCAGCAGGACGACACCGGCGCCCGCCAGCTCAACGCCGATCTTTCCGCCCGCCTCGCCCGCGCCGAGAGCGACCTGAATCAAACCGCATCCGCCCGCACCGCCCTGACCGACGAACTCGCCGCCGCTCGCGCCGACCTCGAGGCCCTGCGCGCCCGGGCCGACGCCGCGGAAGCCGCCCGCGCGGAGCAGGCGGCCCGCGCCGAGGGTCTCGCGGCCACGCTGGCCGAAGCCCGCGGTCGCAGCACCCAGGTCGAGGGCGACCTCGAGGCCGCCCGCCGCCAGTTGGCCGGTCTCGCCGATGAACGCGCCGCCCTGACCCGTCAGCTCGAGGAGGCCCGCGCCGCCGTCGAGGCCGCCACCGCCCGCCTGCGGGAGGCGCAGGCCGTGCAGACCCCGCCCGCCGGATCCGCCACGCGCGAAGAGGTCGAGGCCCTGCGCGCCGAGCGCGAACGCCTCGCCGCTGACCTCGCCGTCGCCCGCACCCAGCTCGGCGATCTCACCGATCAGGTCCAGCAGCTGGAAGAGGACAATGCCAATGCCCGCCAGCAGACCGCGCTCGTCGTGGACGAGCGCACCACGCTCACCCGCCAGCTCAACGAGGCGCGCTCCGCCCTCGTGCCACTCCAGCAGCAGCTCGAGCAGGCCCGCGCTGCCCTGGCCGCCGCCCAAGGCGCCTCCGCCGCTCCGGCCGCCGAGGTGGCCACCCTGCGCGCCGAGCTGGACACGATCCGTCGCCAGGCCTCGCAGATTGAATCTTCCCGCCAGGAGGCCCTCGCGCGCAACCAGCTGCTGACCCGCTCCGTCGAGGAGACGACGTCCCGGCTCAGCGCGATGGAGGGCGAACTCGCCACCGCCCGCCAGCAGGCCGGCAGCCTCGCCACCGAACGCACCAGCCTCGCCGAGCGCCTCGCCCAGGCCGAGGCGGCCCTGCAGACCGCCACCGCGCGCGTCGCCGCTCTCGAAGGCCAGCCCGCGCCGGCCGCGCCGGAGAACAGCGCCGCGGCGGCCGAGGTCGCCGAACTGCAGGCGGAACGCACGCGCCTGGTCGCCGATGCCAACGCCGCGCTGACCGAAGTCACCAGCCTGCGCCAACGCGCCGTGACCCTCGAAGCCGGGCTCGCCGAAGCGCGCGCGCAGGGGGCCCAACTCGCCGAGGCCCGCTCCGGACTCGAGCGCGAGTTGCAGCAGGCGCGCGCCGATCTGGCCGCCGCCCGGCAGGATCGCGGCGCGACCGAGGAATTGCAGCGGGACCTCGCATCCGCCCGGGCCGCCCTCGCCGCCGCCCAGGCCGCTCCCGCCACCCCACCCGCGGAATTGACGGCGCTGCGGCGCCAATTGGATGAGGCCTCCGACCGCGCCGCGGACCGCGAGCGCGAAATCGCCGCCGCCCGTCAGTCCGCCCAACAGGCCCAGGCCGAGCGTGATCGCTTCGACCGCGAACTCGCCGCCAGCCGGACCGAGGCACGCGAACTGACCGCCCGGCTCGAATCAGCCGAACGCGAGGCCGGCAATCTGCGCCAGTCACGGGCCGCCGCCCGGCCCTCGGCCGAAGTGGAGACCCTCCGCACCCAGGTGGCCGGGCTGGCGAGCGAGCGTGACACCCTGCGCCGCGAACTTGAAGCCGCCCGCACCGCCGTCGCCTCGGCCCCCGCGCCGACGGGCGACAATGCCGCGGCGGACGAGGCGCTGCGCCGCCAGCTGAACGAGGTGGAAGGCCGCCTCGCCTCCAGCTTGCGCGCCTACACGCTCCGAGAGGCGGAGCTGACCCGCCTCTCGTCTGAACTGGCCGCCGCTCGGGCCGCCGATTCGGCCGCGGCCAGCCAGCTGGCCGAAGTTTCCCGAACCGCGGAGGAACGCGCCGCCGCCCTCGAGGCTTCGCGCGCCGCGGTCGCAGAGGCGTCCGCCCTGCGCGAGCAGCTCCGCCAGACGCAGGGTCAGGCCGCCGCCCTCGCCGCGGAGGTCGACCAACTCCGGACCCGGCTGGTCGTCTCGGCCCGCCCGCCGGCCACGACGCTGCTCGCCCCTTCCCGCCCCGGCAGCGCGCCGGCCCTGGCCACGCTGTCGACTCCGCCAGCCCCGGCTCCCGCCGCCGCTGCGGCCGCCGGCCCCGCGGCCGACCAGCCCGCCGCCCGCAGCCACACCGTCGCGCCCGGCGATTCCCTCACGCGTATCGCCCGCCGCTACTACGGCAGCGCCAGCCGCTGGACCGAGATTCTCGAGGCCAACCGCGATCGCATTCGCAACCCGGACATGCTGAGCGTGGGCACCGAACTTCGTATCCCTTGAAAACCCTGACCTCCCCTCGCGGACTCCTTCTCGCGGTCGCTTTGCTCGGCCTCACTGGCTGCCAATGGCTGCGCCCCAGCCCGGCGGCCGGCGACGCCGCCCTCGCCCGCGAAAACTCCGACCTCCGGGTCGAGCGCAAGCTCCTGCAGCAGGAGCTGGCCCTCGTTCGCCGCGAGCAGGACACCCTGCGCCGCGCGCTCGAAAACCGCGCGGACCCCGCGCGGCCGGCCGGCGAACGCGAGGCCCAGCTCGCCCGCGAACTTGAGGCGACCCGCCGGGAGCTCTCCGACCTGCGCACGCGCTACGTCCAGAACGCGGCCGGCGCCGCCGCCGACCCGGTCGCGGCCGCCCGGCAGCGCGAGACGGAGGAACGGCTCGCCGCCGTGCTCCGCGACTTCACCACCATTCAGCAGGAGAATAACCAGCTCCGCGGCGAGATCACGGCCGTGCGCACGGAGAACGAGCAGCTCGCCAAGCGCGCCCTCGAGGCCGAGGCCACCCTGGGCGTGCTCAACATGGAGTTGGTCGCCCAGCGCGAGGCCTTCGGCACCGCGCAGCGCCAGGTCAGCGCCCTGCGCACCCAGCTGCAGGCCGTCGTCGCCGCCACGACCGGCAACGCCCCGCGTCCGGCCGATGCCCGCGAGCCCGCCGCCAGCGGTGCCACCGGACTCAGCGCAGCCACGCTCACCGCCCGGCGCAATGCGGACGGCACGGTGACCACCGCCGCCGCCGCAACCCCGCCCACCGCCCCGGCCCGCAAGCACCGCGTGGCGGCCGGCGACACCCTCGCCTCGATCGCCTTCCAATACTACGGCAGCGTCGAACGCTGGCGCGAAATCTACACGGCCAACAGCACGCTCCTCGGGGACAACCGCCCGCTCAGCGCCGGGATGGAACTCGTGATTCCCTGATTCGCCCCGCGCGCGCTGGGACATTCCCCGACCGCCCGCTGCCTGATCAGAGGATCGCCAGCGCCGCCGCCAGCGCCAAGGCGGAGAAGACCGTGCTGATCACGATCGAGGTCGCCGCCAGGCCCTCGTCGCCGCCCAGCTGGCGGACCATGGTGTAGGACACGGCCGCGGTCGGGCAGGCCGTGAAGATCACCACCACGAGCAGGCCGCCGTCATCGAGCCCCGCCAGCCGGCCGATCGCGTATCCGATCACCGGAGACGCAACCGCCTTCAGGGCCGCGGCGCCCGCGGCCGTCCCCCGTCCGCCACGCGTGGGCGTCGCGGCGAGGGCGGCCCCCACGCAGATCAGGGCCAGGGGCACCGCCATCCGCGAGAGCTGGAGCAGCGTGCGATCCAACGCGATCGGCAGCACCAGGTGGGAGGCGTAGGCCGCCGCGCCCAGCAGGCTGGCGATGATGATTGGGTTGCGCACGACCTCGCGGCCAACGATCCGCAGCATGTTCCAACCCACCGCATGGCGGCTCGCGAGCAGCACCACCACCGAAACGACATTGTAGGCAATCAGCATCGGCGCCACCGCGAGCAACGCGGGCGTCTGCGGCACGCCGGGGAGGGTCAGGATGAGGGGCAGCCCGACAAAGGTGAGATTGCCGCGAAAGGCCGCCTGGACGAAGGTGCCGCCCCCGCCCACCGCCACCCCGAAAAGCCGCGCCACCGCGGCGGCCACGCCCACCATCGCCGCCGTGGTCGCGAGGAGCACCGCGACCAGCCGCCCCGTGCCGCTCGCCTCGCCATGATCGGCCCCGGCCAGGCTCACAAACACCAGCACGGGCAGTCCGACCCAGTAGGTCAGGCGGTTGAACCCGCCCAGCACGTCGGCCGGCAACAGGCCTCCCTTCTGCAGGGCCGCGCCCAAGGCGATGACCAGAAAGATGGGAGCCAGCAGGTTGACGATGTCCACGACCCCCGAGTGTCGC
>CAYZCV010000057.1:10801-18333 GCA_964476965.1 uncultured Opitutus sp.
GCCGGGCGCAGGCGGGGCTTGCTCCGGGGAGCGGATGCGGGCATGCCGATTCCGATGGCAACTCTTCCCACCCAGTTCGCCGGTGTCACCGCGGTGACCAAGGCCAACATCTATTTCGATGGACGCGTCGTGTCGCACACCGTCCTCATGCCCGATGGGGCCAAGAAGACCCTCGGGTTGATCTACCCGGGTTCCTACCATTTTGGCACCGGGGCCCCCGAGCGCATGGAAATCATCGCCGGCAACTGCCGGGTGACCCTCGACGGCTCGACCGCGGTGACCGAGTACGCGGCCGGCACCTTCTTCGATGTTCCCGGCCAGAGCGGCTTCACCATCGAGGTCCCGGCCGGCATCTGCGAGTACATCTGTTCGTTTCTCTAAGCCCGCCCCCGGACGCGCCGGCGTCCGTCTCGTTCGATCCCGGGGAGCCGGCGCCCCCGCCTCCCCCGCCATGCGTCTCCGCTTCCTTCCCGCGCTGATCCTTTTCCTGCTGCCCGGAGCCCTGACCATCCGGGCGGCGGACGAAGCCCTGCCCGACGGCCTATACGCGGAGTTCACCACGCCCCGGGGCGTCGTGGTCGCCGAACTGCACTTCCTCAAGGCCCCGCTCACCGTGGCCAGCTTCGTCGGTTTGGCCGAAGGCACGCTCGGCCCGAAGCCCGGACAGCCTTTCTTCAACCAGCTCAAGTTCCACCGCGTCGTGCCCGGCTTTGTCGTCCAGGGCGGCGATCCCCTCGGCACCGGCGAGGGCGGGCCCGGCTACGAGTTCCCCGACGAGTTCGTGCCCGGACTGCGCCATGACGCGGCCGGGGTTCTTTCCATGGCCAATGCCGGCCCGGACACGAATGGCTCGCAGTTCTTCTTCACCTTGGCGCCGGTCCACCGCCTCAATTACCTCCACAGTGTTTTCGGCCGCACGGTCCGCGGCGTGGAGGTGCTGCCGCAGATCCAGCAGGACGACGCCTTCACGGTACGCATCCTTCGTCAGGGCGCGGCCGCACGCGCCTTTGCCGCGGATGCGCCGGCCTTCGCCGCCCTGCTGGCCAAGGCGCGGCCGGCGGATCACCTGCGCTTCGATGATCCCGAAGGCATTCTGCCGACCACCCCGCCGCGGGCGCGTTCGTTCAATTTCAAGTTGGAGAACCTTGAGCGGTCCACCGGTCTCAAGGTCTTTGTCCGCCTTATGACGAAGCCCGACGCCGGCGAGCCCAATCCCGCTCCCGCGGCAATCGCGCGCCGCCTGGCCGACAAGTTTGGCGCCGCCCGGGACGGGGTGGTGGTGGTCTATCTCGCCGAGTCCGACACCTGGGCGCTCTCCGCTGGCGAAACCGTCCAAGCACGCCTCTTCCCCGCCGGCGGCGACCCGCTGGCCGCCGAAAACGCCTTCTTCACCGCCGCGCGGGCGCGCGCGGCCACCGTCATCGCGACCGCGGAGCAGGCGGGTCCGGTCCAGCCGGCCCAGAAAATCAAACTGGTGATCGACGAGGTCGTCGACGGCCTGATCTTCCTCCTCGAACCCAAGCCATGATCCTGCTCCGTCCCGTCACGGTCGGTCTTCTGCTGCTCTCCTCGTCCCTCGGCGCGCAGGAAACGGTGAGGGCCACCGTTGAGGCCCGCCTAGCCGCCGAGTACCCGTCGCTCGAGCAGATCTACGTCCACCTGCACCAGAATCCCGAGCTGTCGCTGATGGAGGTCAACACATCGGCGCTCGTCGCCCGGGAACTGCGCGCCCTCGGCATCACGGTCACGGAACGCGTGGGCGGTTACGGCGTGGTCGGCGTGCTCGCCAACGGTCCTGGGCCGGTGGTGATGCTGCGCGCTGACATGGACGGTCTGCCGGTGAAGGAGAACTCCGGCGTGCCCTACGCCTCGACCGCGATCGTCAAGGACATCACCGGCAAGGACTCCCCCGCGATGCACGCCTGCGCGCACGACACGCACATCACGGGGCTGATCGGCACCGCGCGCATGCTCGTGAGCGTCCGTGATCGCTGGAGCGGCACGGTGGTCTTCGTCGCGCAGCCCGCCGAAGAGATTGGCGTCGGCGCCCGCGCCATGCTGATGGACGGACTCTACACACGCTTTCCCCGGCCCGACTCGGTGGTCGCTCTGCACACGTGGTCCAATCTCCCGGCTGGCGCCGTCGGCTATGTCGAGGGTCCCGCCTACGCCAATGTCGACATGATCGACGTGGTGGTCCGCGGCGTCGGCGGTCACGGCTCGCAGCCGCAGACCACGAAGGATCCGGTTCTGCTGGCCTCGCAGATCGTGGTCGCGCTCCAGACGATCGTGAGCCGGGAGCTCGCGCCCGGCACACCGGCGGTGGTGACGGTCGGATCGATCCACGGCGGAGCGAAGCACAATATCATTTCCGATTCGGTTAAGCTGGAGCTGACCACGCGCTCGTACGATTCGAAGGTCGCGGCCCATCTCGTTGATTCGATCCGCCGCATCGCCGAGCACACCGCCCGCGCGGCCGGCGTGCCCGATCACCTCCTGCCCGAGGTGTCCCTGGCCACGCCAACCATCCCGCTGACGACCAACGACCCGGCGCTGACCCGCCGCATCGTCGGCGCGCTGCGCGGCTGGATGGGGGAGCAAAACGTGATGCTCGAAAAACCGACCACGGGCGGGGAGGACTTCTCGCACTTCGGTCTGACCTCGCCGCGCGTCCCCATCAGCATCCTCTGGGTCGGCGGCGCCGATCCGGTCAAGTACGCCGAAAGCCTGCAAACCGGCGCCCCGCTGCCTTCCAATCACTCCGCGACCTTTGCGCCGCCACCGGAGCCCACGCTCAAGACCGCGGTGAACGCACTGACCGCGTCGGCGCTCGAGTTGCTGGCCAAGCGGTAGGGGGAAATCTCCACCCACCCGGGGAGAATCTCTGCAGAGAGCCCCCATGCCCGTACGATCAGGTCCGGGCCTGGACCTTTCCGCAATCCGAACTCCGCAATCCGCGCTCTTCACGGCTTTCGCGGATCTTCTACTGATCCGGTTCCGCCCGCGGCCCGGGTTGCATTTCGGGCGAGGTTGAGGCAGGTTGACGGGCTATGCGCAGCGTCTTTGTCCTCGCCTTGCTGGGTGTCATCTTCGCCACGATCGCGATCGTGGTGCGCTCCGGCATGCTCGCGCGGAAGAATCCCGGGCAGCCGATCAACAGCGCCATGCGCGAGGCCTTCGGCGTCCAGGAACTCCCGGCGCGCGACGCCACGGTGATCGCCCAGAAGTATCCGGGGACTCGCGACACGCCCTCGGGCCTGCGCTACCTGGTCCGCCAGGCCGGCACCGGAACCGAGACCCCGAAACCCGGCCAGACCGTCTCCGTCCACTACGAGGCGACGTTCCTCGACGGAACCAAATTCGACAGCAGCTACGACAAGGGCAAGGGGCCCTTCAATTTCACCTACGGCACGGGCGCGGTCATCCTCGGCTGGGACGACGCCCTTTCGACCATGAAGCGCGGCGAGAAGCGCACGCTGATCGTCCCCTACTGGCTCGCCTACGGCGAAAAGGGCATCCGCGGCAAGATCCAGCCCAAGGCGACGCTCATCTTCGAGCTCGAGCTGATCGACTTCAAGTAAGGCTGGGTCGCCGCGGTGGGGGTTTTCCTCGGTAAGGGCGTGGCTCGTCCGCGCCCGGCTCCGATGGCGCGCACGAGGCGCGCCCCTACGGCAACCCGCGCGGCCTCTCCGCGCGGCGCTGCGTCCCCGCCGCGCCGATGAGCGAATTGTGCAATTTTCTGAGCGTCCGGCCGTCTTTACGCGCCGGCGGCTCGGGCGTTGAACAGACCCGTCATGCCGGCTCCCCGGCAGACGTCCCAACCCCCACCCCATTCGTCACGTCAGCCGCTCCGCCCGCCTCGCGGCGTGCCCGGCCTTTCCCGTGACGCTGATCACCCCACCAACCCGTACCATGCAAGATCCCACGAACAAGACCCTGTTCCGCGCCACCGCGGCCGCCCTCCTTTTGGGCGCCAGCGGCAGCGCTTTTGGTCAGACGACGGCTCCGGCGCCCGCGGCGCGCGAAGTCGTCACCCTGCCCCAGTTCACCATCACGGAGGACCCGACCAATGCCTATGTCTCGCGCCAGGCCCTCTCGGCCTCCCGCGTCGCCATGGCCATTGAGGACATCCCGCAGACCGTTTCGGTCGTGACGGGCGAGTTCCTCAAGGATTCGCAGAGCCTCCGCATGCTGGACGCCGCGAAGTACGTCACGCCCGTGACGGAGTCCACCCTCCCCTACGGCGGCGATCGCTACACGATCCGCGGCTTCCAGGTGTCCCATGAGTTCGTCGACGGCACCGAGATCTCGGGCCAGGACGGCTACAGCATGTCGCTCGCGCCGTACAACATCGAGCGCATCGAGATCATCAAGGGACCCAACGCCATCCTCGTCCCCGGCGGCAGCCCCGGCGGCCAGTTCAATCCGATCACCAAGTCGCCGCTGATGGTCGACAAGTCCTCGGTCACGCTGAGCCTCGGTGAGTTTTTCAGCAACTCGGTCAGCACCGACGTCAATCGCGTCATCTCCTCCGAGAAGGGCATCGCCACCCGTATGGTCGCCGCCTACTGGGATGGCGATGGCTACGCGGCGAACCAGTTCCGCAAGGGCTTCATGCTCGCCCCGTCGATCTCGTGGCAGCTCAGCCCGGCGCACCAGCTGATCGTCAAGGCGGAGGTCGTCCAGAACAAGGAGACCAATCTCGGCGGCCTGCCCCTCGATCCTTCGATCGGCAGCGGCCAGGAAGCCAGCATCGCCCGCGGTCTCGCGCGCGACTGGTCGTTCGCCTCGCCGGACAAGAGCGACCGCCGTTACCGCGCCACCGAGCGCCTCACGGTTGAGCTCCTCTCGAGCCTCGGCGACCATGTCACGTCCCGCCTGCAGCTGATGGCCAATCACGTCATCCGCGAGGACCAGGGCGGCACCAGCGCCGCCATCGCGGGCGCCGGCGGCGGCAGCCGCAATCCGTTCACCGGCCTCTACGAGCCCGGCGTCAACTGGAACACGACCGCCTGGCAGAACGACACGACCGGCACGGTGGCCCTCGCGGGCACGCCGGTTGCGGTGACCGATCCGTCGACCTGGAGCTACACCCGCAATTACGGCGCGGTCGACCTCTACTACACGGAGGGTCACTTCCGGAACGACTACGCCGTCAAGTTCGAGGGCGACCTGTGGAAGTCCACGACGATCGTCGGCGCCTCCGCCAATGTCTCGAAGGTCCAGTTCAAGTCCTATCCCGCGGTGGCGCGCCCCACGGTGGCGGCGAATGCCCTCGGCTCCATCACCTACCCGGTGCTGGTCTACCCGCAGCCCTCGCTCGCCAACAACGGCGGCAACCGCACGGGCAAGCAGGAGGACCTGCAGCTCTTCGTCTACGAGAACCTCGGCATCTGGGATGACCGGCTGATGGTCTCCGGCGGCGTGGCCCGCTTCTTCGGCCAGCTCGCCCGCACGGACACGACCGGCCTGCTGCCCGCGATCACGTTCCCGACCTACGACCTCACGACCGAGGCCAAGACCTTCGGCGTGGTGGTGAAGCCGATCAAGCCGATCTCCCTGTTCTACGGCTACAACACGACCGGTGGCACGATGCCCAGCTCCCTCAACCCCGGCACCTACGGCCCGACCTTCCGCGCCGCCGCTGGGACGCAGCGTGAGTTCGGCATCAAGGCTGCCGCCTTCGAGGGCCGCCTGAATGTCTCGTTCTCCCGCTTCGACATCAAGCAGCAGAACTACGCCGTGCCGAACAGCGATTACTACACGCTGGTCGCCCAGGGCCGCTTCGCCGAAGCCGCCGCGCTCCCGAACCCGCTCTACCTCGATCTCAACTCGAAGGGCTGGGAGACGGAGTTCACCTACGCGGTGAACGAGAACCTGACGGTCATCGGCAACTACACCGACTACAAGATCCGCCAGCCGATCACGGAAGTCCGCGTGCGCGGCGTGCCCGACAAGAGCGGCGCGGTGTTCGCCGACTACCAGTTCACCTCCGGTGCCCTCAAGAACTGGGGCGTCAACCTCGGCGTCGACTACAAGTCCGACGTCGTGGGCGAGAACGCCACGAACTACACCACGACCCGTCCGCTGCCCGGAGCGACGCCCTTCGTGCCGAACCAGCCCAGCTTCATCGTGGCCGGTCGCACGCTGGTGAACCTCGGCTTCAGCTACCGCGCCGAGAACTGGACCGCCCGCCTGCAGGTGAACAATGCCCTCGACAAGGATTACATCCTCGCCGCCGGCAGCCGCACGTCGCTGATCGTGGGCGATCCCCGCAATCTGAAGGCGTCCTTCACCTATAACTTCTAGGCGACCTGATTCGCTTTCCCCGCTCCGCCCCCGGGAGCGGGGAATCCCAGGCCGACGCGCAAGCGTCGGCCTTTTTCGTGCCCGCCAGCAGGTAACCGCAGTTAAGTTCCTCCAGCCAACCACGGACTAAGCGGATGAACCCGGATCGATGACCCGCGCTCTGCGGTGATCCGTGCCCATCCGTGAAATCCGTGGTCAATTCCATGGGTTTATCGGACTGGTCGAATTTTCGACCCGTTGTTAATCGTATGCACTGGTGACAGGATCGTAACAACGGTCTCCGACCGCCCCGACCCCCACCCATGCTTCGCTACTACGCCAACGGCCGTGTCCGCTGGAAATCCGGCATGCGCTGCAACACGCGCACGAACTGGGAATTCTACGCCGTGATCGACGGGAAGTGTGGGGCCGTGCTCGGGGATGACACGCCCGCCCCGCTGCAGGAGCACACGCTCTGGCTCTTCGCGCCCGAGTGCACGCACGCGTGGAAGGACGACGGACGCAATCCCTACCACCGGCTGTCGCTGCACTTCGGCCATGTGCCCTACCCGGTCGACGAGGCGGTGCGCCGCAACGGCGGCTTTCTGGCGCGCAAGCTGACTGCGGCGGACATCGAGGAGCTCACCCGGATCGCTGCGGCGGTGGAGCCCCATTTCTGTCATCCGACGGCGCTGAGCCCGCTCCATTTTCAGCGCTGCCTCGCGGATCTCTCCCTGCTGGTCCTGCAGGATGTCCCGCTGCCCGGCGATGACCGCGGCCTCACCGATCTCGTGAGCTTCAAGGTCGAGGGCGCGCTGTCCTGGTACGACCAGCACCTCGCCGACCACCCGTCGGTCAAGGAGGTGGCGGATGCAATGCACGTGTCGCCCAGTCATCTGCGCCGCCTGTTCTGGCAGGCGCGCCGGGCCAGCCCGAAGGATGTCTTTCGCCGGCTGCGGATCGAACGGGCCCAGCAATTGATGGCGCGATCCGCGCTCACGTTGGAAGATGTCGCCCATGAATGCGGCTATGCCAGCGCCAGCCACTTCTGCCGCGACTACAAGACGGAGCTCGGCTTCACGCCGACCACCTGGCGGAAAAAGCTCGTTGATCGCTTCACCGAGCCGCTCCCACCCGGCGTCGTGCCCGTGCGCGAGTACAGCGCCCGCGCCAGCGAGCGCGTGATGCCCGCCTGAGGAGCGTTTTCCAGGTGGTTGGTGCCGGTGGATCTCAGCCACGAACCG
>CAYZCV010000057.1:18433-20044 GCA_964476965.1 uncultured Opitutus sp.
GACGTCCGGATTGGTTCGATTCAGGCCGCCCAGAACCGCCTCGACTCGCTGGCCTCCGCGCGTTGCGCTCAGTCTCACCTGCATGTCGGCTCCGCTGCCCCGCCCCGCTTTTCTGGACTCCTTTGCCGCCCGGCTGGTCGGCGTAGTGCTCTTGGCGGCGGCACTGCTGGCGGCCTACGCGAACTCGTTCCACGTTCCGCTGCTGCTCGATGATCCCGACTCGATCGTCGACAATCCCACGATCCGCAGCCTCAGCTCCGCATGGCTCCCGCCCGCCGGCAGCGGAATCACGACCAGCGGCCGGCCGCTGCTCAATGTCTCCCTCGCGATCAACTACGCGATCCACGGCACGGACGTCTTCGGCTACCACGTCGGCAATCTGCTGATCCACTTCCTCGCCGCGCTCGTCCTCTGGGGCGTCGTCCGCCGGACCCTGCTCCAGCCGGTGCTAGCCGCGCGCTACGGCTCCGTCGCCACGCCGCTCGCCTGGTGCGCCGCCGCCCTGTGGGCGCTGCATCCGCTCCAGACCGAATCCGTCACGTACATCATCCAGCGCGCCGAGTCCCTCGTGGGGCTCTGCTATTTTCTGACACTCTACGGGTTCATCCGCAGCACGGCCTCCCGACCGGCGGGCGAAAAAAACCTCCTTTGGCCGGCCTGCACCGTGCTCGCCTGCGTCGCGGGCATGGCTTCGAAGGAGGTCATGGCCTCGGCCCCGTTGATCCTCTTCCTCTACGACCGCACGTTCGTCAGCGGCTCGTTTGCGCGGAGCTGGCAGGCCCACCGCCGCCTCTACGTCGCCCTCGCCTGCCCCTGGCTCGTGCTGCTCGCCTGCATCGTGCAAAGCGGCGGGCGCGGGGGCTCGGTCGGTTTCGCCGAGATCACGTGGTGGGAGTACGCGCTGACGCAGGCGCCGGCGATCGTGGGCTACGCCTGGCGCGCGCTCTGGCCGGCGAACCTCATCTTCGACTACGGGGCGATCGTGGAAAAGAATCCCGCCGTGGTCGGGCCTGCCCTGCTCGCCGTCCTGCTCGCTCTGGGCGCGGGGATCTACGCGCTGCGCCGGCGTCCGATCGCCGGCTTTGGCTTCGCCTGGTTCTTCCTGATCCTTGCGCCGTCCTCGAGCATCGTGCCGGTGGCCACGCAAACGGTCGCGGAGCATCGCATGTACCTGCCGCTGGCTGCGCTCGTCGTGCCGGCGGTGCTGCTGCTCCACCGCGCTGTCCCGCGGGCGGCGTTGGCGCTCGGCCTCGCCCTGCTGGTGGCCGCTGGGTGGCGCACGCATGCGCGCAATGCGGATTATCGTGACAGCCTCTCGATCTGGGCGGACACCGCGCGCCGCGTACCGGACAGTCCCCGCGCGCGCAACAACCATGGCGCGATGCTGCTCGAACGGGGCCGCACGGACGAGGCCGTCGCGGAGTTTCGGGCCGCGCTCGATCTCTCCCCCACCCATGCGCAGGCCTGGCACAACCTGGGCAATGCGCAGTCGGCCCGGGGCCAGTTCGCGGAGGCGCTTGGGTACTATCGCCGCGCGATCGAACTCGAGCCCGAGAACGCCAACTTCCACGCCAGCCTCGGTCACGCCTACCTGGAAACGGGCCAGCCGGA
>CAYZCV010000058.1:0-8316 GCA_964476965.1 uncultured Opitutus sp.
CTGAACTCGGCGATCGAGTGGACCATCGACTACCTCCGCCCGGAGCTGCACCCGCTGGCCAAGCGCATCAAGGACATGGCAAGCGCCGCCGTCTTTCTTGCCTACCTCAACTGCATCATCGTCTGGATCATCATGCTCTGGCCCTCCAATGATGTCTGGCGACGGATCGAGGAATGGCTGATGCCATGAACACCCCGCTTGCCGCCCTCGTCACCGGTGCATCACGCGGCATCGGCGCCGCCATCGCCCACGCGCTCGCCGCGCGCGGGGTGCGGGTCGCGGTCCACTACCAGCGCAACGAGGCCGCGGCCCGGGCCACCCTCGCCGCCCTCGCGGGATCCGGGCATGCCCTGGTCCAGGGCGACCTCTCGGACGCCGCCGGCGCCGACGCCGTCTGGTCCGCCGCCACGGCCGCGCTCGGGCCGGTCACGCTGCTCGTGAACAACGCGGGCATCTACGAGACGCACCCGATTCTGACCTGCGACTTCGAAGCCTGGCAGCAGGCGTGGACGCGCACGCTGGGCGCCAACCTGATCGGGCCGGCGCATCTCAGCTTTCTGGCGGCCCGTACCATGGCCGCCGCCGAGCTCACGCATCCCGGGCATGGCCGCGGACGGGTCGTGGCCATCTCCTCTCGCGGCGCGTTCCGGGGCGAACCGGACGCCCCTGCCTACGGGGCAAGCAAGGCCGGGCTCAACGCGCTCGGGCAGTCGCTCGCCCGGGCCCTCGCTCCGCAGGCCGTCTATTTTTTCGCGGTCGCCCCCGGTTGGGTCGCGACCGACATGGCGGCGGATCATCTCGCCGGGCCCGCCGCCGCCGAAATCCTCGCCCAGCACCCGCTCGGCCGCGTGGCCAATCCGGAGGAAGTCGCCCGAACCGCGGTCTTCTGCGGACTCGACGCCCCGCCAGCCATGACCGGCGCGATCATTGACGTGAACGGCGCGTCGTACCTACGGACGTAAGTCCAACCGACTTGCCGGCGGATGACGCGGATCGGCGCGGATTCAATCCCCTGATTCGACCGCCCGATCCCGCTCGTTACGCACCCATCCGCGGCGAAAAGGGCTTGGTTTCCCCTCAGCGTACGCGGGTGAAGAATCCGACGCCCACGCCGAGCATGGCGAGGTTTGGGATCAGCGCAGCCCAGAGCGGCGACATCACCTCGCGTCCGCCCATCGCGGTGCACGCCTTGAGCAGCACGAAGTAGACGAGGAACAGCCCAATCGACTTGGACACCCCAACCGCGGGGTTCACTCGCACCCCGCTGATCGCAAAGGGGATGGCGATGGCCATGATGATGAGGGGACCGAGGGTCTCGGCCAACAGGCTGTAATAGCGCACGGCGTAGGCCGTGACCTTGGGATTCTCGTCGACGGTGAAGTAGTCGATGATGCGGCTGAGCTCGGAAAAGGACAGATCGGCGGGCTTGAGGTCAAAGACGAGCATCAGGGCCGGATCCTCCCGGAAGTGCGGCACGCTTTTCTCCGTGAAGGCCACCGTGCGGACCACCTCGCCCGTCTCCGGCTCAAGCCAGGTCTCCCGTCCGTCAAAAAACGTCCACGAGCCCCGGGCCGCATCATAGCCGGCCTCGCGGGCGGTCAGGCGGGTCTTCTCCCGGCGCAGGGCGTCCAGCTCGGACACCGTGACCCCGTACCCCCGGCGGGTGAAGCGGCTGTAGCGATTGAAGTACCACATCCGATTCTGGCGCTGGTTGTCGAAGGCCACGCCGGTGCTGGTCCCAATGCGGTCCACCGCACTGTTGGCCCGGGCCTGCGAGCGAAACTGGAGATTCTGGAGCAGGGTGCGCGATTCCTCGACTGACCACGGAATCACCGTCGCGTTGACGTACCACATGAGGACGCAGAGCACCCCGCCGGAAAGCCAAAGCACGCGGGTGAACCGAAACAGCCCCACCCCCGCGGCGCGCAGGGCCGTGATCTCATTGTTCCGGTGCAGCTGGCCCAGCGTGTAAAGGAGCGAGATGAGCAGGGTGAGGGGCAGGACAATTGACAGGTAACTCGGCAGCTTGACCGCGTAATAGATGGTCACGTCGGCCAACGTGGCCCCGTCGTCGAGCAGGTCCCGAAAGTCATCATACATGGCCTGCATCAGCAGGAGCCCCAAGGTCGCGCACAGGACGAGGCCGAGCATTTTCAGCCATTCGCGCAGCAAGTAGCGATCGATGAGGGTCATGATACGGCGGACGGGACAGGCCATGCTGGTCGGGTGGGCCCGGCCGGGGCGAACCAAAAAGACCGGCCGAATGCTCGCCGGATCCCCTGGGCCTGCAAATCAGGCCGTTTTTCGGCTCCGTTTGGTCGTCCGGCGGTCCCAACCAACCGCCGCCGCGCGAATCCACCCGAAGACGATCGGCCCCCGGCCCGAAGCCTGCTGTACCGCTCCCCATGACCTCTACAGTTTGGTTGAAAGCCGGCCAAACCCTCGCAATGTTTGCCCTTCGCATGCACACCCTGCCCCGACGTTTGTCTGCTCTTTTTCTCTCCCTCGGTCTCGCCTCCGTGCTTTCGGCCCAGGGCACCATCAAGATCGGTGAGTTCGCGTCCATCACCGGCAAGGAAGCCAGCCTGGGCCAATCCTCGCACAATGGCACCCTGCTGGCGGTCGAGCACATCAACGCCGCCGGCGGCGTTCTGGGGATGAAGCTCGAACTCATCACCGAGGACACCCAGTCCAAGGCGGGCGAGAGCGGCACCGCCGTGCGCAAGCTCATCTCCCGCGACAAGGTGGTGGCCCTGCTCGGCGAAGTCGCCTCCAGCCGGTCCCTCGAGGCCGCCCCGATTGCTCAGCGGTCGCGCATCCCCATGATTTCGCCGGCGTCGACCAATCCGCAGGTGACCGAGGCGGGCAATTACATCTTCCGCACGTGCTTCATCGATCCCTTCCAAGGCCCGGTCATGGCGAAATTCGCCAAGGACACCCTCAAGGCCAAGCGCATCGCCCTCATGGTCAGCAACTCCTCCGCCTACAGCGTGGGCCTGGCCAAGTTCTTCAAGGAGGCCTTCCTCGCCGGCGGCGGCGAGATCGTGGCCGAGCTCAAGTACTCCGAGGGGGACAAGGACTTCAAGGCGCAGCTCACGAACATCCGCGCCGCGAATGTCGATGCGATCTTCAACCCGGGCTACTACAACGAGGGTGCCCTGATCGTTAAGCAGGCCCGCGACCTCGGCATCACCCTGCCCATCTTCGGCGCCGACAGCTGGGAGGCGCAGGCCCTGATCGACCTGGGTGGCAAGGCGATTGAAGGCGCCTTCCTCTGCTCCCACTACTCGCCCCAGGACCCGTCCCCCCGCGTGCAGGACTTCGTGAAGGCCTACAAGGCCAAGTACAATGCCACGCCCGACTCCAATGCGTCCCTCGGCTATGACTCGGTGCTTGTCCTGGCCGACGCGATCAAGCGCGCGGGCTCGCCCGATCCGGCCAAGATCCGCGACGCCCTCGCCGCGACCAAGGACTTCCCCGCCGTCACGGGCAACATCACCATCGACGCCCAGCGCAACGCGTCCAAGAGCGCCGTGATTGTCACGGTCAAGGACGGAGCCTTCCAGTTCGTCCAGACCATCGCGCCCTGAGTGCCTTCCCCTTTCCTTCCCACACCATGAGCCTACGTCTACGCCTCCTCCCCCTGCTCGCCGCCTTCGGGTCGGCCGCGCTCGCCCAGGAAACCATCAAGATTGGCGAGTACTCCTCGCTCACTGGCAAGGAGGCCAGCTTCGGGCAGTCCTCCCACCACGGCATCGTCCTCGCGGTGGAGGAAATCAATGCCGCGGGCGGCGTCCTCGGCAAGAAGCTCGAGCTGATCACGGAGGACAACCAGACCAAGCCCGGTGAGTCCGCGACCGTGGTGAACAAGCTCATCTCCCGCGACAAGGTCGTCGCCCTGATCGGCGAGGTCGCCTCCGGCCGGTCGCTCGAGGCCGCCCCCATCGCCCAGCGCTCGCGCATCCCGATGATCGCGCCCGCCGCCACCAATCCGAAGGTGACCGAGACCGGCAATTACATCTTCCGCGTCTGCTTCATCGACCCCTTCCAGGGCACCGCGATGGCCAAGTTCGCCGAGGACACCCTCAAGGTGAAGAAGGTCGCCATTGCCTCCAGCGTCTCGTCCGCCTACAGCGTGGGCCTCGCCAAGTTCTTCCGTGACACCTTCACCGCTGCCGGCGGCACGGTCACGGTCGAGCAGAAGTTTTCCGAGGGAGACAAGGACTTCCGCGCCCAGCTGACCGCGATCAAGGCCTCCGGAGCCGAGGCGGTCTTCGTGCCGGCCTATTACACCGAGGCCGCCCTCCTCATCCGCCAGGCCCGCGACCTCGGCATGACGATGCCCTTCTTCGGCGGCGACGGCTGGGAAGCCCCGCAGCTCCTCGAGATCGGCGGCGCCGCCATGAACGGCACCTACTACTCCACGCACTTCTCCGCCGAGAACAAGGATCCGGTGGTCGCCGAGTTCGTGGCCAAGTACAAGGCCCGCTGGAACGGCGAGGTCCCCGGCGCATTCTCCGCCCTCGGCTATGACTCCGTCTATGTCCTCGCCGATGCGATCAAGCGCGCCGGCACCACCGACGGCCCCAAGCTGCGCGACGCCCTCGCCCAGACCAAGGGCTTCGCCGGCGTGACCGGTGTGACCACGATCAACGCCCAGCGCGACGCGACCAAGCCCGCCGCCATCATCGCGGTCAAGGACGGGAAGCTCGAGTTCCTCAAGACCGTCGCCCCCTGACCCGGGCTCAGCCCGGACGGCCGGCCGCCCGGGCAACCCTGGGCTGGGCCGCTGTCCGCCCTGATCAGGGTTTGACGTCAGGCAGTTTTCGCGCGCAGCCTCCCCGCTGCGCGCGACCTTTTTCCAGCGCCGCACGGGCGCTCCGCCCCTCCCACACGTGACCGAATTTCTCCAGCAACTCCTCAACGGCCTTTCGCTCGGCGCGATCTACGCGCTCATCGCGCTCGGCTACACGATGGTCTACGGGGTGCTGCGTTTCATCAATTTCGCCCACTCCGACGTGTTCATGGTCGGCGCTTTCGCCGGATACTACCTCGGTCAGTTCCTGCCGGAGGACACGTTCTGGGGGGGCTCGGTCGCGCTGATCGGCGCCATGGCCGCCTCCGCCCTGCTCGGCGTCACGATCGAGCGCCTGGCCTACCGGCCGCTCCGGAACGCGCCCACGCTCAATGTGCTGATCACCGCCATCGGCGTGTCCCTCTTCCTCGAGTACAGCGGCCAGGTGTTCTTTGGCGCCGCCCCCCGGACCTTCCCCTCGGTGTTCCCCTCCCGGAATTTCGAGCTCGGGACCCTGACCGTGTCGAGCAACCAGCTGGTCGTGATCACCGTCGCGATCGCCCTGGTGGTCGGCCTGCAGGCCATCGTGTTCCGCACCAAGATGGGCACGGCCATGCGCGCGGTCTCGCTCAACCCCAAGGCCGCCCAGCTGGTCGGCGTGAACAACAACGTGGTGATCACGTTCACCTTCGCGCTGGGCTCCGCCCTCGCAGGCGCCGGCGGGGTGCTCTACTCCCTGAACTACCCGTCCATCGACCCGCTCATGGGTGTGATGCCCGGACTCAAGGCCTTCGTCGCCGCGATCCTCGGTGGCATCGGCAACATCCCGGGAGCCGCGTTGGGCGGACTCCTGCTGGGCACCGTCGAGACCTTTGTCGCGGGCAGCCAGTATTCGACCTACAAGGACGCCATCGCCTTCGCGATCCTCATCGTCATCCTGCTCTTCCGGCCGGCCGGCCTCCTGGGGCGCTTCACCGTGGAGAAGGTCTGACATGCCCCGCCCGCATCTCCTCCTCCTCATCGGTTTTGCCTTCGCCGGCGGCATGGCGGCCCTATCGGACCGGATCGATCCCTACTTCCTGGATGTGATGACCGGCATCGGGATCAATGTGATCCTCGCCGTCTCCCTCAATCTGGTGAACGGCCACACCGGCCAGTTCTCGCTCGGCCACGCGGGCTTCATGGCCGTCGGGGCGTATCTATCCGCGGCGGTGACGGTCTATCTCGGCCCCCAGCTCCTCGGTGACGAGCCCGGGCTGCTGGCCCAGAACGCGATCTTCCTTGCCGCCCTGGTGGCCGGGGGACTGAGCGCGGCCTTTGCCGGTCTCCTTGTGGGCGTGCCCTCGCTGCGGCTCAAGGGCGACTACCTTGCCCTCGTCACGCTCGGCTTCGGCGAGATCATCCGCGTCATCTTCCAGAACGTCGAGGTCCTTGGCGGCGCGCTCGGCCTCAATGGCATTCCCTATTACACGAACATCTTCTGGGTACTGGCCTTCGTGGCCGTGACGATCTTCGTGATCGTCTGCGTCGTGAACTCGACCTACGGCCGCGGCTTCATCGCCACGCATGACGACGAGATCGCGTCCGAGGCGGTCGGGCTCAACACCACGCGCTACAAGATCGTCGCCTTCGTCATCGGCGCCTTTTTCGCCGGCATTGCGGGCGGGCTGTACGGCCACTTCAAGATGACGATCACGCCCACCGGCTTCGATTTCACCAAGAGCATCGAGATCGTGGTGATGGTGATCCTGGGTGGCATGGGCAACACCATCGGCGTTGTCCTCGCGGCCGTGCTGCTGACCCTGCTGCCCGAGGTGCTCCGCCCGATCGCGGAGTACCGCATGATTCTCTACTCCCTCATGCTGATCGTTCTCATGATCCTGCGGCCCCAGGGTCTGTTCAACTTCAAGTTCGGCAAGACCCGCTTCTGATGGCGACGCTGCTCCAGCTCCAGCAGGCGACGATCCGCTTTGGCGGCCTGACCGCCGTCAATGCCGTCGACTTTACGATCGGCGAGGATGAGCTCTGCGGACTGATCGGACCCAACGGGGCCGGGAAGACCACGGTGTTCAATCTGATCACGGGCGTGTACCAGCCGACCGACGGCAGCGTCAGTTTTCGGGGCCGCAATCTGGCCGGACTCAAGGTCCACTCAATCGTCGAGCTCGGCATTGCCCGCACATTCCAGAACATCCGGCTCTTCGGCAGCCTCAGCGTCTTCGACAATGTGCGCGCCGCCTGCAATCTGCACCGGGGCACAAGCCCGCTCCAGACGCTGGTTCGCCTCGGATCCTACCAGGCCGACGAGGCGGCGATCACCCGCCGCGCGGAGGAGCTGCTCGATATCTTTAACCTCCGCCGCTTCCGCGATGCGCCGGCGAAGAGCCTCCCCTACGGCGAGCAGCGCCGGCTGGAGATTGTCCGCTGCCTCGCGACCAAGCCCCAGCTGCTGCTGCTGGACGAGCCGGCCGCCGGCATGAATCCGTCGGAGAAAATCGAGCTCATCCGCCTCATCCAGCAGATCAAGACCCAGTTCAATCTCTCGATCCTGCTCGTCGAGCACTCCATGAAGGTCGTCATGGGCGTCTGCGAGCGCATCGCCGTACTGGATTACGGCATGAAGATCGCGGAAGGCACCCCGGCCGAGATCCAGAAGGACCGCAAGGTCATCGAAGCCTACCTCGGCGAAGACCACGGCACCAACCTGTCGCACCACTGATTCCATTGCGGAGTGCCGAATGCGGATTGCGGAACGAAGTTCCGGTCCGGATCAGAAGATTCCGCAATACGAACTCCACCATCCACACTTCTCCATGCTCAAGGTCACCGATCTCTCCGTATCCTACGGCGCCATCCGGGCGCTGGGCGGTGTCTCGTTTGAGATTCCGGAGGGCGACATTGTCACGCTCATCGGGGGCAACGGTGCGGGCAAGACCACGACGCTTCGCACCATCTCGGGCCTCCTGCGTCCGCTGGCGGGCACCATTCACTTCCGGGGCGAGGAGATCACCCAGCTGCAGCCGCACGAGATCGTCGCCCGGGGCCTCTGCCACGTGCCGGAGGGGCGCATGGTCTTTGCCAATCTGACCGTGGACGAGAACCTGGCGATGGGCGCCTACCTGCAGACGGACAAGGCCAAGATCGCCGGCATCCGGGAGTACGTGTTCGGGATTTTTCCGCGGCTCAAGGAGCGGCTGAAACAAGTCGCCGGCACCCTGTCGGGCGGCGAACAGCAGATGCTGGCCATCGGCCGCGCGCTGATGGGCGATCCGAAGTTCCTCATGCTCGACGAACCGTCGCTCGGCATCGCCCCGCGCCTGATCAGCACGATTTTCGAGAAGATCGTCGAGATCAACCGCAAGCAGGGCATCACCATCCTGCTCGTCGAGCAGAACGCCAATCTCGCCCTGGAAGTCAGCCGATACGCCCATGTCCTGGAAACCGGCCGTGTCGCCGTGCACGGCCCCAGCCAGGACCTCCGGAAGGACCCCCAGCTGAAGGCCGCTTACCTCGGCGGCTGA
>CAYZCV010000058.1:8416-19889 GCA_964476965.1 uncultured Opitutus sp.
CCTATAGGACCTATAGGACCCATGGGACCGATGGGACTTATGAGCGATCCGGCGACCGGTCAAAATCACGCCGGCGTCGAGCCGACTGAACCCGCGCCCTCACTGCCCTCGCCCGCTTCCACGGCTGGCGCGGGGGTGCGCTCCGGGGACGCAGGACTGTCGGCCGCCCCGCGCAGGCGCGCCTCCCGCTCGGGGGCCAGCCGGCGCAGCTCCAGCCGGGCCAGCCGGAACTCGGTCCGGCCCGTCATGCCGGTGCTGATACAGGATTCCAGGTGGGCGATGGCCGAGGACCGGTCCCCGGCCGCCAGGCTCACCTGGGCGAGGAGAAAGTAGGCCTCGCTCAGCTGCGCCGCAACCGTGAGCTCGCCGCCCTCCCGCGCCCGGCGAAGCAGGTTCTCCTCGTTGATCCCGCCCTGCAGGTACCAGAGGCAGTGCGCGAGCCAGGAGTCCGGCGCCACATCCTCCAGGCTCCGGGCAACCAGCCGCCGCTCCGAACCGCCCGCCCGGCGGGCCGCCAGATCGGCAAAGACCGCCGGCCAGCCGGCGGACGAATCCCGGCGGGCCTCGGAACGGAAATGGCCGCGGGCCTCCTCGTAGCGCCCCTGGCCGAAACGAAACACGCCGAGCTCGAGCTCGGCCCGCTCGCGGCCCGGCTTTGCGCCCAAAAGCACCTTGAACGCCGCCTCGGCCTCGGCGTCCCGCTGCAGGTCGACCAGAACCGAGGCCCGGGCCAGCCCGAGCAGCGGATCGCGACTTTGGAGCCGGGCCGCCGCATCGAAATCGGCCAGGGCCGCCTCGTGGCGCCCCGCGCGGCTGTGCAGCTGGCCGCGTTCGCGATAGGCTTGGGCGAGGGCCACCGGCTGGTTGCGCAGCATGTCGATGCGGAAATTGCGCTCGCCCAGCTCGCGATCGAGTTGGTGGCGGAGAATGGGGTTGGCCGCCGCATCGCCTGTCCACTCGAGCTCCGCGGGATCCGGTCCGCTCAGGGCCACCGTGTTGATGCCGCCCTCCGACCAGAGCGTCAGCAGCTCATCGGCCGCCGCGGGATCCAGCAGCTGGGGCAACAGCCGCCGCCAGGTGATCGCGTCACCGGGGCTGGCAAAACCGCGTGAAACCACCAGCAGGCGCTGCAGGATCAGGGCCAGCTCCGGCGCCTCGGCCTTCTCCAGCTCGGCCACGATCTCGCTGATCTCCTTGTGGCCAAGCGCGACCCCGCGGTCGCTCAGCCGCTGCCAGTTGGCCAACAGCTTCTGACCCGCCACCCGCGCGGCCGCATCGCCGCGAAAGGCCGCCGCGTTGATGGGATCGATTGCGTGCAGCCGCTCGATCTCGGGAAGTGAGGCGGCGAGAGACTCGGCCCGGCGCTGCGCCTCAATTTCGGTGGTGGCGCGGCGGGCGTCCGTCCCGCTGCCGTTCATCGCCGCCCGCGCGCGCAGCTCGATCAGGGCCGAAAGCACCAGGGCATTTTCCGGCCAGACCCGCAGGGCATCGAGGTACACGGCCTCCACGTCCTTCACGTCGGCCCCCGCCGTGCGCGCGTCGATGCCCGCAATGCTGTCGAGGATCAACGCGCCCAGGCCGTAGGTGTGCGCCAGGTAGAGCGGACGCGTGCGCGCGTCGATCGGCAGCAGCTGGGTCGTGGCCATCAGCACGCGGTTCGCACGCCACACCTCGCCCGCGCTGGCAAAGAGCATCGCCTGCAGCAGCAGCAAACTCCCGTCAGTCGGCGCAATCTCCAGCGAGGCCCGCCAGAAATGGAGATTGTGCGTCACCAGCGCATCCACGTCCAATTCATCGAGCTGCGGACCATCGGCGGTGGCGATCCGCCGGCGGGCGGCATCGATGTCCTTCACCAGGGCACTGACGCCCGGACACTGCCCGGCCGGGATTTGCGCATAGACCCGCGTCAGGTCCAGCACGGTCTGCCAGGCCCGCAGCCGCGCATCCCAGAGGTCCTCACGGAACGAATCCGGGACCGCCGCGACCGATGGCGATGCCGGGGGAGACGTCGGCGCCACGGTGGCGCAACCGCCCAGGAATAGGCCGGTGGCCAAGACCGCCCAGACAAGGGGTTTGCAGGGGAAACGCAACGGCATGAAAGCAGGGACATCGAGTATCCGGCGAGGTCCCGCGAGACGATGAGAAAATGCAGCCCGCGCCACCGGTTTTAGCCGTTGCGTGGACGCCGCCGGCGGTTTCGATCTTCACCCCATGTCCGAAGGTCCCGCTCCCTCCTCACCCTCGCCCGGCTCCAAGGATCCGCTTCATGGCGTGACCCTCGAGCGGCTGCTCACCGTGCTGGTGGAGCGCCATGGCTGGGAGGGTTTGGCGGCGCGGGTCGACGTCCGGTGCTTCAAATTCGATCCCAGCATCAAATCGAGCCTCCAGTTCCTGCGTCGCACCCCATGGGCCCGGGCCAAGGTGGAGCAAATTTACCGCGACGAGGTCAGGCGGTCCGCCTCTTGATTTTTTGGCGAACCTGCTAAAATAGCGGTCCGCATGGGTCCGTTCGGACCTGCCATTTTTCAATCCCATCCATCCATCATGTCCGCTCCCACGCCTCAATCCTTCGAGTTCCAAGCCGAGATCAAGCAACTGCTCGATATCGTCATCCACTCGCTGTACACGGAGAAGGAAATCTTCGTGCGCGAGTTGGTCTCCAACGCCTCGGATGCCCTGGAGAAGCTCCGGCATCTGCAGTTGACCGAGAAGGACATCTTTGACGACAAGGCCGAGCTCGAGATCAACCTCACGACTGACGACAAGGCCAAGACGCTCACGATCCAGGATTTCGGCCTGGGCATGACCCGGGCCGAGCTGATCCAGAATCTCGGCACCATCGCCCATTCCGGATCCAAGGCCTTTCTCAAGGCCCTCAGCGAGGGCGGCCAGAAGAACGCCAACCTCATCGGCCAATTCGGCGTTGGTTTCTACTCGGCCTTCATGGTGGCGAAGAGCGTCAAGGTCTACAGCCACTCGTGGCGCGCCGAAGAACCCGCCCACGTGTGGTCCAGCGACGGTTCCGGCAGCTATGCGGTTGAGCCGGCCGAAGACCAGCGCCGGGGCGCCCGGATTGTGATCGAGCTGAAGGACGACTGCGACGAGTTCAGCCAGGAGTGGAAGATCAAGGAGATCCTCGAGCGCTACAGCGCCTTTGTTTCCTTTCCGATCACGCTCAACGGCAAGCGCATCAACACCGTCCAGGCCCTGTGGCTGCGTTCGAAGTCCGAGATCAAGGACGAGGAGTACACCGAGTTCTACAAGTTCCAGGCCCACGCGCACGACGAGCCCCGCCTGCGCCTTCACTTCAGCGCGGATGCCCCGCTCCAGATCAATGCACTGCTGTTCGTGCCCAAGGAGAACATGGAGAAGTTCGGCATGGCCCGCTCCGAGCCAGCCGTATCGCTCTACTGCCGCAAGGTCCTGATCGACGCCAAGCCCAAGGATCTGCTGCCCGAGTGGCTGCGCTTCCTCAAGGGCGTCGTCGACAGCGCGGACCTCCCGTTGAACATCTCGCGGGAGACGATGCAGGACCGCGCCCTGATCGAGAAGCTCAACAAGGTCATCACCAAGCGCTTCATCAAGTTCCTCTCGGAGGAAGCCAAGAACCGCCCGGACACCTACTCCGAGTTCTACGGCCAGTTCGGCGTCTACCTGAAGGAGGGCGCGGCGCTCGACTTCACCCACAAGGACGAGCTCGTGAAGCTCCTCCGCTTCGAGTCCTCGCTCACCGAGAAGGGCAAGACGACCTCCCTCGCCGACTACGTCTCGCGCGTTGGGGCCGACCAAAAGGAGATTTACTACCTGATCGGGCCCAATCGCGAGTCGATCGAGAGCGGCCCGTACCTCGAAGCGTTCAAGGCGCGCAATCTCGAGGTCCTCTTCTGCTACGAGCCGGTCGACGAGTACGTGATGAATAACGTGCGCGAGTTCGACGGCAAGAAGCTGACCGCGGCCGATCACTCGGACGTGAAGCTCTCCGACCTGCCGAAGCCTCCCGATGAGGGCGGGCTGACCGAGGACGAGACCAAGGGCCTCGCCGACTGGCTCAAGAGCACGCTGGGCGAACGCGTCGCCGAGGTAAAGGCGAGCGACCGTCTGGTGGACTCGCCCGCCCTCGCCCTCAACGCCGACAAGTTCATGTCCCCGCATCTGCGCCGCATGATGAAGGCCATGAACAAGGACGGCGGCGATGCGCCCCTCCGCGTGAACCTCGAGATCAATCCGCGTCACCCGCTGATGAAGCGCCTCGCGGCCTCACGCACCGCCGCGCCAGACAAGGCGGCGCTCGTCGCGGCCCAGGTGCTCGACAACGCCCTCATCTCCGCGGGCCTGCTCGAGGACCCGACCACCATGGTCAAGCGGCTGTATCAGCTGCTGGAGCAGGTGTGAGTCAGGCCGCCGGAAATTTAACCACGGATTACACAGATGGGCACAGATAGAAACGGATCGGATCTGTGCACATCTGTGACATCGGTGGCTCCGGCCCGATGATCGTCTCTGACATGCTAACAAAAGCCTTCGCCGTTCTGCTGTTGGTCGTTGGAGCGAAGCTCGCTGCACAGCCGTCCGGAACGGAGCTTCATCGCGACGATTTCAGCGGCGACCTGTCGCAGTGGGTCGTCGAACAGCAGCCCGGTGGGTCGGTCCGGATTCACGAGGGAGCGCTGGAGATTGAGGACAACGCGGGCTGCACCGTGTGGTTCAAAACCAGGCTGACCGCCCCGGTGGTCATCACCTACGACGTCACCTTCGTCACCGCCGGCGGCCCCCATGACCGTTTGTCGGATCTCAATTGTTTCTGGATGGCCAGCGATCCGCGCTCGCCGGCGGATCTGTTCGCCGCCGGCCATGGACGCAACGGACTCTTCGCGACCTATGATCCGCTGCGCACTTACTACGTCGGCCAAGGGGGTAACACCAACACCACCACGCGCTTCCGCCGCTACGATGGCACCGGCGCCCGCCCCCTCCTGCCGGGCCACGAACGCACGGCCGCCGAGGACCTGCTGACCGCCGGCACGACCTACCAGATCCGCCTCGAGGCGCAGGCGGATGGGACTGTCCGCTACTTTTCCAACGGACGTCTGCTATTTGAATGGCTTGATCCGCAACCACTTAAGTATGGCTGGTTCGGCTTTCGGACGGTGAAAAGCCATCAGCGGATCCGAAACTTCCGGGTGGTCCACGCCGGTCCCTGAACCGCGTTTGGCCGAAGAATTTGCAAGGGGTTCCGCCGACTGCATCGTATCACTCCGCATGAAGGACCCGCTCAAAGACCTCCTCCTGCGCTGGCGGCACGAACCTCCCCCCGCCCCGACTTTCCAGGCCGGAGTCTGGGACCGGATTGCGCAGGCCAGCGACAAGCCGCGGGGAGCCACGGTGCTGCCGTTCCGCCAACTGCTCCCACTCGCGGCGAGCCTGACGCTGATCGCGTCGGTCGCGGCCGGGATCGGACTCGGTCTGTCCGTTACGCGCAGCCAGACCGCGGATCGCATGGCCGCGGCCTACGCGCGGTCGATCGACCCGATGCTCAAGGCCACCACTGACCACGTGCACCATCCGTGAAGACCCTGCTGTCCTGCGCCCTCATCGCCGTCGTCGCCGGCCTGGCCTCGTTCGGGCTCACGCGTTGGGTTGCCGCCCGGCAGGCTCCGGCCGATGAAATGGCGTGGCTGCGGAAGGAATTCGCCCTGTCGGCCAGTCAGGCTGACGCGATCGCGTCCCTGCACGCGCGCTACGGTCCGGTCTGCGACGAGCACTGCGCGAACGTGATGGCCACCCGGCAGCGCCTGGCCGGGCTCGCGCCCGGTACCCCTGCCCATGCCGAGGCCACCGCGCAGATGGAGAAACTCGCCCAGGTGTGCTCGGAGTCCACCCGCCGTCATCTGGAGGCGGTCGCCGCGCTGATGGACCCGGCGCAGGGCGCCCGCTACCTCGCCCTGATCGGGAGCAAGGTCGCCGCGCACAACCACGCCGAGCCGCTGGGCTTGCGATGAGCGATCTGCTCGACGCCCAGGACCTGCAGGCGCTGCAACAGGGCGAGCACGCCGCGCTCGATCGCCTGATGGTGCGCTGGCAGATTCCCTTGCGGTCGTTTCTCTACCGCTACGTCCGCAACGAACAGGACGCACTCGACCTCGCGCAGGAGACCTTTGTCCGCGTGTTTCGGCATCGCGACCAGTTTCGCGCGGGCGCCCGTTTTTCCACCTGGATGTTCCAGATCGCGGTCAATCTGGCGCGCGACCAGGCCCGGCGAAGCCAGCGCCGTCCCACCGACGCGCTCGACGCCGTCCCCGAGCCCGCCACGGATTCGAGCGTACCCGCCGACCTCGAGCGGGCGGAATCCGCAGCAGCGGTTCGGGAAGCCATCGCCAGCCTTTCGCCCGACCTGCGGGAGGCCCTGATCCTCTCGGAGTACGAGGACCTTTCCCACGCGGAGATTGGCGAAGTGGTCGGAGCCACCCCCAAGGCCGTGGAGACCCGGCTCTACCGGGCGCGCGAACACTTGCGCAAGCAGCTGCAACGCTGGCTCAAAACCTAGCCAGGGCCACGCGTCCTGCCGCTTGCGCCGCCGGTCCGATCCCCGCATCCTCGCCCCATGCCGTTTGTCTCGATCAATCCCGCCACCGGCCGCCAGATCCGTCGCCACCGGACCGATGGGCCAGCCCAGCTGGAGTCCGCCCTCGCCCACGCGCATTCCGCCTTCCTCGGCTGGCGAGAACTCGCCCTGTCGGAGCGGAGCCGCCACCTGCAGTCCCTGGCCGTCCATCTGCGGCGCCAGGCCACCCCGCTGGCCGATCTGATCGTGGCCGAGATGGGCAAGCCCGTGACCCAGGCTCGGGCGGAAATCGAGAAATGCGCCGCCACCTGCGACTTTTACGCGCGGCAGGGGGCGCGCTTCCTGCGACCTGAGCACCCCGTCGGGGCCCCGCGGCACGCCCAGGTTGTTTTTGAGCCGATCGGGGTCGTCCTCGCCATCATGCCCTGGAACTTCCCGTTCTGGCAGGTCCTGCGGGCCGCGGCGCCCGCCCTGATGGCCGGTAACACCTTCCTCCTCAAGCACGCTCCCAACGTGAGCGGATGCGCGGCGGCCATCGAGGAACTCTGCCGGGAGGCCGGCCTGCCCGCCGGCGTCCTGCGCACCATCCGGGCGGAGACCCGCGCGATCCCGGCGCTTATCGCAGACCCCCGCGTCCGCGCCGTGACCCTCACGGGAAGCACGCGCGCTGGGCGCCAGGTCGGCGCGCTGGCCGGCGCCGCCCTCAAGCCACTGCTGGCCGAACTCGGCGGGTCTGATCCCTACCTCGTGCTCCCCGATGCCGACGTAGCCCAGGCGGCCGCGATCTGCGCCACCTCGCGCCTGATCAATGGCGGGCAAACCTGTGTTTCCGCCAAGCGCATGATCGTGGTGGAGTCGCTCCGCGCCGAATTCGAGGAACGCCTGGTTGCGGAGTTCGCCCGCCGCCGCGTGGGTGATCCCACGCAGACAGACACCGATCTGGGACCTCTGGCACGCGCGGATCTGCGCCGGCAACTCCATGCCCAGGTGACCGCCAGTGTGCGCCAGGGCGCCCGCGTGCTGCTCGGAGGCCGCCTCCCCCGCGGCCCGGGCTTTTTCTATCCGCCCACGGTCCTCTCGTCCGTGCGGCCCGGGATGCCGGCCCATGACGAGGAGCTCTTTGGCCCCGTGGGCGTCGTCCTCGGCGTGCCCGACACCGAAGCCGCGATCGCGCTCGCCAACGCGACCCCGTACGGGCTCGGCGCGGCCGTCTTCACCCGCGACCGGCGCCTCGGCGAAAGCATCGCCCGGGAGCGCCTCGACGTCGGCATGGTCTTCGTGAACGACTTTGTGCGGTCCGATCCCACCCTGCCCTTCGGTGGCGTCAAGGACAGCGGTTACGGGCGGGAACTGGGCCAGCACGGCGTCCGCGCCTTCGTGAATACCAAGACGATTTGGGTGCGGTAAGCGCCTCTCTCGGTGACAATTGGGTGCCTGCGCCAGTTATTTCTGGTTCCACCGAATCAGACGGCTATGTTCCTCATCCTTTCGGATTCCCGGCCATGGCCAAGCGCACCCCCCGCACCCCCCTCAAATCTCCGCCCGTCGACCCGACCGGGGTGTCGGTGCCGGAGTGCCTGACGACCAGCGTCAGTCCGCCGGAGCTGCCCACGCGCTACGCCTACTTCAACCGCGAGCTTTCCTGGCTGGCCTTCAACCGCCGGGTGCTTGAGCAGGCCGAGAATCCGCGCAATCCGCTCCTCGAGCGAGTCAAGTTCCTCGCCATCGTCTCCTCCAATCTCGATGAATTCTTCGAGATCCGCGTGGCCGGCATCATCCAGCAGGTGGACAATGGCGTGACCGAGTCGAGCGTCGACGGGCTCGGTCCGCGTGAGCAGCTGCGCCGCATCCATTCCGTCGTCGCCTCGCTCGTCGACGACCAGTACCGCTGCTGGAACGAGCAACTGCTCCCAGCCCTCGCCGCGGAGGGCATTCTCTTCAAGAGCGCCAAGGAGCTGACGCCCAACGAACTCAACTGGGCTCGCCAGTACTTTGCCGACCAGATCCAGCCCGTGCTCACGCCGCTGGCGATCGACCAGTCCCATCCCTTCCCCCAGCTCGCGAACAAGACCCTCAACGTCGTGGTGTCGCTCGACCATCCGGAAACGGCCGAGGTGGATCACCTGCTGGCGCTGCTGCCCGTGCCCCGCATCCTGCCGCGGCTGGTCCGAGCCAACCCGGACGCCGCCGGGCCGCACGTCTATCTCTTTCTCAGCGAGATCATCAAGCTCTGCGCCGGCTCCTTCTTCCCCGGCTACCATGTCCACGGGGCGCACGCGTTTCGTGTGACGCGCAACAGCGACCTCTACATCGACGAGGAAGAGGCCGAGAATCTCCTGAAAAAGATCGAGGAGGAGCTGCGCAATCTACGCCGGGGCGCCGCGGTTCGCCTGGAGATTGAGGATGGTGTGGCCGACGAGATCCTGAAGATGCTCTGCGGCCATCTCGAGCTCTCGCACGAGTATGTCTTCCGGCTCAACGGTCCGCTTAATCACCTGCGGTTGATGAGCCTGTACGAGCTCGACCGGCCCGACCTGAAGTTTCCGGCCTTCACGCCGGTCAACACCTCGGCCCTGCGCGAGCCGGGTTCGACCTTCGAAACGATCGCCAGCCGCGACGTCCTCCTCCATCACCCCTACGACAGCTTCACGCCCGTGGTCGAGTTCGTCGAACAGGCGGCCCGCGATCCCCAGGTCTGCGCGATCAAGCAGACCCTTTACCGCACGAGCGGCGATTCCCCCATCGTACGCGCGCTGATCGAGGCCTCGCGCAACGGCAAGCAGGTCACCGCGCTGGTTGAGCTCAAGGCCCGGTTCGACGAGGCCAACAACATCCAGTGGGCACGCCAGCTCGAGGAGGCCGGCGTCCACGTCGTCTACGGCATGGTCGGGCACAAGACCCACTGCAAATGCTCGCTGGTCGTACGCCGCGAGGCGCGGGGCATGCGGCGCTACGTCCACCTGGGCACGGGCAATTACAACCCGCGGACGGCCCGGCTCTACACGGACCTGAGTTACTTCACGTCACGGGAAGAGATCACCACGGACGTCGCCAATCTCTTCAATTCCCTCACCGGGTTTTCCCGCGCGCCCGCTTTCGAGCACCTGCTGGTCGCGCCGTTCAATCTGCATGCCCGCATCCAGGAGCTGATCGCCCGCGAGCGGGACAATGCCGCGGCCGGACGGCCGGCCCGCATCCGGGCGAAGATGAACTCGCTGGTGGACAAGGCCACGATCGACAGCCTGTACGAGGCATCGAAGACCGGGGTGCAGATCGACCTCATCGTGCGCGGCGTGTGCTGCCTCGTCCCGGGCGTTCGCGGTCTGAGCGAAAACATCCGCGTGCGCTCGATTGTCGCCCGCTACCTTGAGCATGCCCGCGCCTTCTACTTCGAGAATCACGGCGGGGACCCGCTCATCCTCGCCGGCAGTGCCGACTGGATGCCGCGCAATTTCTTCCGGCGCATCGAGGTGGTGTTTCCCATCCTCGATCCGGGTCTGAGGCGCTTCCTCACGGACGAGATGTTCGCGATGGAGCTGCAGGACAATGAGCACGCGCGCGAGCTGCACGCCAACGGCGCCTATCTGCCCGTGGCGCGGACGGCGGACCTGCCCTCGTTCTCCGCCCAGGCCTACTTCATCGCCGCCGCGGGCCAGCGGGCGCAGGCCCTGGCCTGATCAGGGCGTGTTCGCCGGGCCCGCCTCGCGCCGCCGCAACCAGCGGTGGAAGGGCAGCCAGAGCGCCAGGGGCACCACGGCGCTCAGAGCCAGCGCCAGGCCGGGATTCTCCACCCCCAGATTTCCGATCGCCGCGTAGGTGAAGCCCATGGGGACAGAGCCGCAGGCCAGCGCAGTCATGAAGGCGGCCGGCGGCATGCGGGTGAGGCCCGCCATGCAGGCGATCACCTCGGGGAAAACCGGCAGCCAACGGGAGAACGCCACCAGCCATCCGCCGGAGCGCGCAAACAGCCGCTCACCGCGCGCCAAGTCCTTTTCGCCCGCCAGCCGGACCGCTGCCCGTCGACCCAATCGGCGACAGAGAAAGTAGGCCAGCAAGCCGGACAGGAAGGAACCGGTGGCGCTGGCCGTTCCCCCAAGGAGCGGACCGTAGAGGTAGCCCATGGCCGACATCACGACCGTGCCCGGCACCGGGAGAAACAAGTCCACGACCAGCAGGCCCATGCCCGCCAGCCAACCCCAGCGATCAAAGCGCTCGATCCACGCCACCGCCGCCGTCTGGTCCCACATCAGGTCGTCCGACCAGATGCCGAAGGGAATGAGAACGAGGAGGGCGAGACCCAGGAAGATCCAAAGCAGGCGCATGGGCGAGAGGGGGAACGGCCCAAGTATGGAATGGCTCCGGGCCAGCGCGACAATTATTGATCGGACATGGCCGCCCCTACCCCTGCCCCCATCGACCCGACCCAACTTCCGGCCCTCGCACAGGCCGTGATGCGCCAAGCCCGCTTTCCCCAGCTTGCGTCGCTCGACGGCGACCAGCCGCGCCTGCGCCCGGTCTCCCCGGTGCGCACCGATGGCTTCACCGCCTACGTGGCCAATCTCAAAAGCTACCACAAGACCGCGGAGATCGCCGCAAATCCCAAGGTCGAGCTCTGCTATCTCGATGAGCACCATGACCAGGTGCGCATCACCGGACGAGCCGAGGTCGTGACCGACCGCGCCCTGCTCGAGGAAATCTGGGAAGCCAATCCCCTCCTCCGGCGCTACCTCGGCACGCCCGACAATCCCGCGCTCATCATCTACCGCATCGTCCCTCTCCGCGTCCGCTTCATGCGCGAATGGGCCGTCGAGTACCACGAGGTCCCGTTGGTCTAATCCCCCAGAGCCACTATCCGTCCTATCCGTCCCATAAGTCCTATCAGTCCCATAGGACGGATGGGACCGATAGGAC
>CAYZCV010000059.1:0-19683 GCA_964476965.1 uncultured Opitutus sp.
GGGAACGCAAGCCACGACATGTAGAGGTCGTTGTTGAACGCGAGCCCCATCGTGCCGGGACACGAGAGGTAGAGTGCTGACAAGCACCAGGCCACGGTCGCTGTGGCTCCGACCCAACGTAGGCAGAGATAGCCGGAAAAGGCACCGGCGAAGGCCGTCGCGACGATGACCATGTTTTGCACCGCGGCTGGCCCCAAGCTTCGCGCGGTGAGAAGATCGAGCAGGCCGCCAAGGTACTGGAAGGCGGGGGCGACGCGGATCGGCATCACCGATCCGTTGAACTGGAACTCAGATTGCCCCACCACGACCGGAAAGATCCCGGCGCGGAATTGGAGCAAGGCATCAGTCAGGAAAGTGGCGTAGTACTGCGAATCGCCGGATCCATGTAATCCCGCCTGAATAAAGGGATGAAAGAGAAAGGTCGCCAAAGCCAGCAGCCCGATCCAGCGCCAGACCTCGGCTGGTCCGCTGTCCGGCTTCCAGGCCCAGCGCTGCACGGCGTACCGGTAGCAAAGCAGGCCGAGTCCCAGCCATGAACCGAAGGCGATGGCCGCGACTGCGTTCCCGTCGGACCAAAGCAGGCCCCAGGCCAGCGCGAGCGATCCGGCGCCCACGGCGCGGGGAAGCAGCGGGAGATCGCGCAGGTGCCAGCGGAAGATCACCTGCAGCGTGATCCAGACGGCGGAAAGCAGACCAAACCCAATCCATGCGGGGTTCGGCTGTCCGGACCAGCGTGAGGCGGACCATGCCACGATGCCTAGGAGCGCAAGGTCGCCCGCCAGGATATCGCCCCTGACGCGGTGGAGCGGACCGATGATGTTCCGTTGCGCAAAGTCGCGCAGCTGGCGAACGATCGGCAGCAATTTCGCCCGCCAAAAATGGCCGAAGGGCAGGCGCGAGGCCGCGGTCAGACCGACCCACCCGGGCGCGAACCAACCGTGCGTCGGGGAATCGTCGATCCAGAAAACGAACAGGGCGCCGCCAGCGGCCGAAACGCCGAGGTAGGCGGGCAGCAGCCTCAGGTAACGGCGCCACACCCCGAGGCCCTCGGGCGCGCGAGTCGAGGAAAGCAGGGCAAATGCGACGAGCACTGCGGCTTGGGCGCCGGCCGAGGGTGCAGCCAGTCCCGCTATCTGGGCCGGGAGGTTAAGCGCCAGCACGAGCAGGCCGGCATCGATGAGGTTCTCACGATGCAGCCGGTACCAGTCCCGCACACTTTCTAAGGCCGAGGACATGTGGCGCTTACCCCGAGCCGCGATCGCTGGTCCGGTTGTGAAAGCGCAAGCCCCGCGGTCGGGGGAGGAAACGCCCCGCGCCTGAAACGCATCGGGCCGGGCCGGCCAGAGGGGGCGGGGATGCCGCTCCGGGGTCTGCCCTGGTCGGAGGATAGACCAAGAGCCCGCCGTGGCGGCCGCCGTTGCCGCTGGCCCGGACCGGATCGCCCCAGCTCCGAACCGGCTGTCGGAGATGCGGCGTGCGGGTGGGCGTCAATTGCGCGGTGCGTGGAACAGCCAGGCCCCTGAATTTCGGCACGAACCGGCCACGGCCCGGTCGTGAAGCGCGCGTGGGGCTTGGCATTCGACTACGGCCGTTCGGTGTCGGATCCCCGTACCTGCGGGTTAGTGCCGCGACTCGTAGACCCAGCGATTGGCCTCGAGCCAGCGCAGCGTCTTGATGATGCCCTGCTCGATCGTGAGCTTGGGCTTCCAGCCGGTGGACTGGATCTTTTTCGTGTCGAGGAAGATGAAGGGATTGTCGCCGATCCAGCCGCGATCGCCGCCCGTGTATTCGAGCTTGGGCTTCAGGCCCAGGGCCGCGCAGATGTAGCCGATGCTCTGGTTGACCTCCACGTACTCGGCGGTGCCGAGATTGTAGACCTGGGTGTGATGCTTCGCGTCGCGTGCCGTGTGCTGGGCGGTGACGTGCAGCAGGGCGTCGACGCAATCCTGCACGTAGAGGTAGCTCTTGCGCTGCGTGCCGTTGCCCAGCACGCGCAGGCGGTCGGGGTGGTCGATCAGCTGCTTGTAGAAATCGAAGACGTGCCCGTGGGTGTAGCGCTCGCCGAGAATCGACACAAAACGGAAGATGTAGGCCTCGTCGATCTGGCCGCCTTCGGCATACGAGGAGATGAGCCCTTCGCCCGCGACTTTGGATGCGCCATAAAGCGAGGTCTGGATCGGGAAGAGATCGGTTTCGGGCGTCGGCCGCTCCGGCGTGACCAGCGCCTCGCCGTACGTCGACCCGGTGGAGGAGAAGCCGATGCGCTTCACGCCGTTGGCGCGCATCGCCTCCAGGACGTTGAAGGTCGCGATCGTGTTCTGCTCAAGATCCTTCCGGGGGTGCTGCCAGCCGTCCTTGATGTCCGCATTCGCCGCCAGGTGGAAGACGAAGTCGCAGCCCTTCATTGCGGCGGTCAGCGCGGGCAGGTCCAGATTGTCGCCGCGCACCAGACGGAACTTCGGGTGCTTCAGGGCACCCTCCAGAAAACGCTCCTGCCCCGTTGAGAAATTATCCCAGCCGGTGACGCTGCTGCCGGCCGCGAGAAGGCGGTCAGCCAGATTGGAGCCAATGAACCCGGCGACGCCGGTGATGAATACGTGTTGCATGGAGTGGGCGGAAGCGATGCGGGAAGGGAAGCGGAGCGGAAAAAGTCCGCTCTTTCAAGGGCTTCCGGGCTCCACGCTGGCAATGAAGCCGGTGAACTCGGCGGTGGCGGTGGACATTTCGGATGGATTCGTCCCGATCCGCACCGTGGCCTCGGGGCGCGGATGGAACCGCGCGGGTGCGTCCAGCACCCCTGCGCCATCCAGCTCCAGCCGAATCCTCGATTCCCCGCCCTCCGGGCCCAGCCGGATCCTCAGCCGGTGAAAGCGGCCATAGTCGATGGGGATTGGCGGCGACACCGGCCCCCCGGATCCCCAGTGATCAAAACCAAGGACGATGTGCCCGGGATCGACATACCGCACGTAGACCCCGTCCGCCGCGCCCGGGGTCCCGGTGGTGAGGATGGGCTCCGCGAGACCCATCCGATCGGCCGGAAAGCGTAATTTGATGTCAAAGACGCCCCCTTGGAACCGGGCGGCGTCAAGGCGAGCGGGATCGTAACGTCTGACCACCGCGTCGCCGAACGTCGCCGGCAGTCCGTTGCCGGGCTGCACGAGGAAATCCAGCCAGTCGGCCTCGGGCACGCGCCGGTGGACTACGCCGGAAAAGAGCTGACGGACCTGCGACGAGTAGCCGGGATTGGCGAAGGCGATCCAACCCGACTCGGGCGCGGCCCGGTTCGGACCGGTCGTCTGCCAGACACTTTGGCCGTTAAGGTAGACCGTGAAGATCGCGTCGAGCTTGCCAGGCACGGTTTCCGGCCGGAACTCGAGCGACAGGCGCAGAGGGACGCCGTACGTCACGGCCACCGGCGGCGAGAAGGCCAGCGTTCCCGAGGCATCGTAGCCGAAGCGGATCGTCTGGGCATCCAGATACTCAATGAAGTAGGCATCCCCGACTGTGCCCTGAGGGCTACCAAAGGTCAGCAGTGGCTCACGCTGACCGATGAAGACGGTGCCGAGGGTCACCTGCACATCCTCGATCAGCCCGTCAAACCGGGAAGGGGTCGGACTCCAAGGCAGTGGCGGTCCAGCCTCAATCCGGCCCGCCAGCCGGGGCTCCCCGCGCAGCGCGACGCTGCGTTCGCCCAAACGGGCGCCCGCGAGCGTGGCGGCCCGGCTCGGGGCGGCGGCGTCGAGCACCAGGCGGTCGTCGAGCCGCAAACGAAACCGAGTGCGCACCCGAGCTTGCTCGGCGATCGGCAGATCACCGTACCAGGGGTGGCCGAGGGGAGGAAACAGCGTGCCCAGCTCGGCGTGGAGATTCCAGCGGCGGGCGGCTGGCACGGTGAATTCCGGCCCAACAATGGCGCCATGCGGATGATGCTCGAAGAGGAAGCGGGCGCGATCCGGGGCCGTGAACTCGACGAGGAGTGCGTCGTAGGCGGCGTTGTCGCCGGTGACCAGGATCGGCTGGACGGTGCCGACCGGAAGAACCTCTGGCCACTGGATGATCAAGGCGCGAGGTCCGGGTGTTTCGCCCAGAGCCTGCTGGAACGGCCAGACCCACCGATTGGCCTGCCGTTCGACCCGGGCGTACGACGCAGGCGCGAGTTCGCGGTACTGGCGGGTGGCACTGAAGCTCGCGAGAACATTGACCAAGCAGGTCACCGCCAGCCCGACGGCGCCGCCGAGCGCCAATGCGCGTTCCGCACGCGAGCCACGGGCCCACCCGAGGGCAAGCATGGCGACGACCGGGACCAGAATCACCGGCTGGAAATCGATCATGTAGCGATTGGAGCGGACCCCGCTTGCGGTCACGAGGAGGAGGACGGCGACCGTCCACCCGAGCGCGGCGAGACCGCTCCATCGGACGCGAGCAGGGACCCCGTCGCGCCGCAGCCCCAGGATGCCAAGAACGCTCGCTGCCGCCAACGTGGGCAGCAGGGTGGCCTGGCCGATGGCCTCCTCGATGCCGAAGTACCCCTCCGGTCGGACCCCCTCCGCGCCCGGCGTGAGGAAGGGGAAGTACCAGTCCAGGACGGGGAGCGTCAGGTAGTAGATGGCAAGGTTGTGCCGCACGTTTGCCCACGTGAAGGCAAAGCCCTGCGGATTGGCCCCCAGCTGCAGGTTGTTGCCAAACTCAAGCGGCTGGCCGAAGCGCGCCTGATTATAGGCCAGCAGCGCCCCGATCCCGAGCAGGGCCGGTATACCGGCGCAGGCCAGCGCCCGGAGCAGGTCAGCGCGGGTGCGGCGGGACGACCCCGACCAAGCCGACAGGGCGAAAACCGGCAGGGCGAGAGCGGCCCCGACCGCCAGGTTGGGTCGCGATCCGATCGCGAGTGCGGCGCTGCCACTCGCGAGCAGAAGCCAGCGGCCGAAGCGCTCCGGTTCCCGCAGCGCCCGCGTCCCAAAAAGGAGGCAGGCCTGAGTGAAGGCATAACCGGCGGCCACGGCCACCTCGTAGGTCAGCGCACGGGTCAGGGCGAGCGGAGCCAGGTTGACCAGCCCGAGGCAGGCCACCAGCGCTGCACTGGCCCCCGGCCCGGCGAGTCCCCCCGGTAGCGCCTGTCGCAGCTCACGGTACCACCGCACTGAGAGCAGCAGCCCGAGGCCAAAAAAGAACACGGCTGCCGCCGGCTCGGAGAGTTCGAGACCCGTGAGAAGGCGGAAGGGCAGCAGCAGGACCAGCGCCGGGGTCGGACCGAAGTAGAGGTAGTACCTGCCCTCGTAGTAGCTTGCATCGAGGAGATACGGTGCGTGCCGAACGATGCGGTTTGGGTACTCAACGCGGAGATCCGGATGGGGCTCCGCGTCGAGGGCGAGTGAACCCTTGAGCCAGCCGCGTACCTGCAGGTTGTAGTAGTCGCTATACGATCCCGGACGGAGTTTCTCCGGTCCGTGGATCGTCCACGCGTAAAAGGCCGTGAGGGCGAGCAGCAGGACCGTCGTGACGGTCGAGTTCCAGCGTCCGGCCTGTTCGTGCGCGGCCGCCATGGTTCAGCCGGTCAGGCAGTCAGCGCAACGGCGCGGGCCGCGGACGGAGCGCGATCCCGATGCAGAGATTGCAGAAGATCATCGGCAGGAATGGCAGCGGGAAGTAGCTGCGCGACTCGATCGTGAAGTAGGGATCGAGCTCCTCGAGGATCTCGTGCGGCACATTGATGTGCTCGCGCTTGTAGAACTCCTCGTACCCGCGGCCGAAACGCTTGTTCCAGACCCGCTCCGCGGAGATCTTACGTGCCAGGGAGTAGGCCAGGCTGCCCTCCGTCGGGATGACGATGAGAAACTGGCCGCGTTCCTTGTTCACCAGACGGTAGGCCTCGCGAATCGCCCCCGGAAGGTCCGGCAGGTGCTCGAGGACGTGAACGGCGATGACGCGGTCAAAGTGACCGTCCGCAAAATCCATCCGCTGCTGGCAGTCGCCCACCACGGTGTTGACGCGGGGGAAACGCCGGAGGATCTCGGCCGCCATGTTGGGCCGGAACTCATTGCAGAAATAGCCGCGCTCCTGCTCCGGCGTGAGCTGCTCGAAGTGCAGGTGCTCACCGAGGCCCGCGCCAATCTCGAGCGTGGTCACGAAGCCCGGGCGGGAGTTCTTGACCGGGAAGCCGTGGTTGAACTTCTCGATCACGCCGAAGCGCTGCGGCAGCACCTCGTGCCAGAGCTTCATGAACTCGTCGCTCCGCTGCTTTTGCTCCGGCGTCAGCGGAGGGAGAACCTTGGGCCACTTGGCGTTGGAAGAGCGGGCGGTCATGGTGGAAAGAAAATGGGCGGGCTCAGGAGCGCGGCCGGGGTTGATTCACGCCTTCGGCGCGGTCGACGATGAACTTGGGGCGGGAGCGTACCTCCTCGTAGATGCGGCCGATGTATTCGCCGAGGATGCCGACGCTGATGAGCTGGATGCCGCCCATGAGGAGCATCAGGATCACGATGGTCGGATTGCCCACCGGGAACGGGAAGCCCGCGAGCTTCATCACGAGGTAGACCAGGGCGATGCCGATGGAGGCCGCCGCGAGCAGGAAGCCCAGCTGCGTGCTCAGGGTGAGCGCGTAGGTCGAGAAGCAAAAGATTCCGTTGAAGCCGATCCGCAGGGAACCAAAGAAGCGGTTGTAGTTTGTTTCACCTGCGAAGCGGGCGGTGCGGTCGAAGGGTATCAGGCACTGCTTGAAGCCGACCACCGCGACCATGCCGCGCAGGAAGCCGTGGCTCTCCTTGAGCCGCACGACCTCGTCGACCACGCGCCGGGCCATCAGCCGGAAGTCGCCCGTGTTCGGGGGGATCTTCACGTCGGCGATCTTGTTGATCACCTTGTAGCCCGTCTCGGCCACGATCTTCTTGATCCAGGGCTCACCAGTGCGTTGGCGCCGCTGGGGCAGGACCACGTCGTAACCCTCGCGCCATTTTGCGACCATCTGCTCGACGAGTTCCGGCGGATCCTGCAAGTCGACATCCATCACGATGACGGCCTCGCCCTGGGAATAGCTCAGCCCGGCCAGGGTGGCCATGGGCTGGCCAAAGCGGCGGGAAAACTTCAGCAGCTTGATCCGATCATCGCGGCTCCGCTCCTCCAGGATCACGTCCTCCGTGCGGTCCGGGGACGGATCGAGCGAGAAGATGATCTCGTAGTCCTCGGTCACGCGGGACAGGATCGGTCGAATCCGCCGAAGGTATTCGGGGATGTTCTTCTCTTCCTTGTAAACCGGGACAACGAGGCTGAGGAGCATGATGAGGGTGACGCGGGGACTGTGGCGGTCCCTTACTGAAAGTCGATATTCACGATGCGGTATGAGCGGGAACGGGGATCAGCCGCGGAGAGCGGGAAGGTGCGCTCCGCCACGAGGGTGGCGGCGACGGCGCGGCTGGCGGAAAGCGGAATCACGATCCGCTCGGTCCGCTCCAGCGCCAGGTCCCGGCTAACGGGGGCTGCGCCGTCGATGGCCAGGGCCAGCGGCAGGTCGGCCTTGGCCGGGTAGCGGATCACCTCGACGATCGCCTCGCGGAAGCGATCCGTGGCGGGGAAGGTCAGGGCCAGCCGCCGGTCGACCCAGCCATCATTGTCCGCCCCCTGGATCCCGAAGCGGTAGCCGGACAGATGCCAGCCGCGCGCAAAGAGGTCGGTCTGTCCCAGGTTCTCAATCGAGATGTTCTTGATGAGGAAGGAGCGCTCGCGGGTATCGCCCGGCAGCGGGAAGAGGCTGGCGGCCTCCAGCCCGACCTCGGCGGAGGCTCCGGCGTCGAGCGGGAGAATCACGCTGTGATAGGTTCCCTTGGCGACGGTCACCAGATCGGACGAGGCATTGGCGTGAATCACGCGCAGCCCGTTCGACGCGGCGGGCGCCCAGCCCGGATACTCGAGATCGACCTTGAGGACCCGATGGTCGGCGAAGGCGGGCACCGCGATGGTGGCGCGGCGGGCCATCCAGCCGTCCTCATCGATCTGGGCCAGCTCGAGGCGCTGGCCCTGGGCGTTGGCCAGATTGCGCGCCGAGCCCAAGGCGGGCTGGTCGCTGATCGACAGTTCCTTCACGAAGGCGGAAACGGCGCGGGGATCGTCATCGCCGTAAACCTCCGAGCCGGAGAAGCGCAGGGAGACGGACGTGATCTGGCTGGCCTCGCGCACGAGGCGGGTGAGGGTGAATTCCCCCGACTTGAGGTTCACGATCTCGGTGGGCTTGTCGTTGATCGAAATGGTGACGTTGACGCCGGCCGTGCGGAAGTTGGCGGTATCGGGCACGAACCCGCTGAACGTGAGCACCTGGCCGGGGGCGGAGGGCCCGAGGCGGAAGAGAGCTTCGTCGGCCATCCAGCCATCCTCGAACAGACCGGAGTACTCCAGACCCGGGTTGGCCACGAGGTCGCGGGGGAACTCACTGATCTTGAGTGGGCGTGGCAGCGCCTGATACTGCTCCTCGGTGATGACTGAGATGTCGCGGGTGAACCCGACGAGACGACGATCGTCCAGGTTGAACTTGGAGCCGTACAGATTCATCAGGCCCGTCTTGGGCTTGTCGATCGGACGTGCGACTTCGCCGAAGTCGATGGTCAGATAGGCTTGCTGTTCAAAGTACTCGGGCTTGATCGGACCCGAGACGATGCGGGCCGAACCATGGCCGACGAAGGGCAGGGGGTAGTCGTCATCACCGATCACCCGCGCGTTCTCGGGGAGCTTCGAGCGCCCACGTCCGAGGGAGGTGCGCGAGAAGTCGATGATCATGCGTAGATTGGGCGACGGGTTGATGACATTGAACAGATTGTAGCGGCCGGTGCCGTGGAAGTAGACCTCGCCCTGCGTGATCGGCTCGGGCTCGCGCTGGAAGAACGCGGCCTTGAAGCGGGCGGCCGAGTAATAGTGGGGGCTCAGCTCGGAGTGAATGAAGACAAGGCGGTCGCTGACCGCGCTCTCCAGCTTGTACTGGTACATGTTCTGCACCGTCCAGCCCGTGCCCGGATTCTGCTTGTTGAAATGGTCGAGATCCGAGCGGATCGCGACGAACAGGCGGTCGCGGAAGGAGAGGTGGCGGGAGCTGGTCTCCGTCCAGTTGTTGTCGAGCTTCTGGATCGACATGACGCGGTAGTCGGGCACATCGCCGACCATGAGCTCGTCGGGCAGGAGGAAGCGGAGGAGGGAGAGCTTCTCGATCAGGCGCGCCTGGGGCCCGAGGTCGGGATTCGGGGTGCGGAGGAACTTGAGCACCGCGATGTTCGCGATGTTGTCCATGTAGCTGCGCGAGAGGAAACGCGTGTCGATGCCCTGCGTGTACTGGGCGAGCATCTTGGCCGAGACCACGTTGTTGATGTCGCTCTCGATGCCGTCGTAGACCAGATCCTTCGGGGGCGTGAACGCCACGCCATTGGCCGATGCGCCGACGATTTCGGTCAGGCCGCCGCCGTAGGTACCCAGCGAGGCGTAGGAGTAGTACGTGTGGGCCGGGATGGTCAGGATGGCGAAGCCGGCCAGGGCGAGGCGGCTGTTGCGCCGCACCTTGGGTGAGGCGTGGAGAATGAAGCGCAGGAATCCCTCCGCGACGAAGAGCGTGATCACGGGCTGGACGAACATCGCCAGCTTGAAGAGACCGAAGTCCTGGCCCTTGTAGAAAAGGAAAAGGCCGAGCGGGAACATGACGCAGGCGAGGTAGCCGGCGGGGGTGCCGCGCCCGAGATTGCTCAGCGCCCGGATCAGGACGTAGCCGAGCAGGATGAAGCCGACGATGATCAGGATGGAGATGAGCGGGTCCGTGCCCACCACGCCGAAGGCGTGCAGCCCGAAGAGCATCGGGACGAACGACGGGACGAGGGTCCAGGGGAACAGCACCAAGCCGCCCGACTGGTCGTTGATCTCGGTCATGGTACCGAGACCGGCCGAGCCGACCGACTGCATCACCAGGGTGTTGATGAACTGGTAGGTGTTGGTGCCGATGAAGAGGAAGGTGAGCACGGCCGTCCCGACGACATAGAAGACATACGGCATCAGTTTCTCGGACGTCGCGTAGCGCGTCCGCACCACGAGGAGGATGATCGAGAGGGCGACGAAGGGGGAAACCTCCGGGTAGAGGATGCCCAGGCAGGCGGTGATCAGGCCGGAGAGCAGCGTCTTGCGGATCGTGAGGTGGCGGGTCGAGAGCAGCAGGGAGGTGGCGGCCAGCAGGAGGGCGATGCCGCCGACCTGGGCGATGAGTTGGTACAGCGTGCCCAGGCCGAACAGCGGGCTGGTGGCGAAGAGGGCCATCGCGAGCAGCACCAGCTTGCGGTTGCGGCCCCGCCACATCGCGAAGGCGCCCAGCGCGAAGATCTGCAGCGCACTCAGCATGAGGATGCACGGCATGAAGACCTCGTGGGCCTTCAGTCCGGTGATCGAGCTGATCCAGGACAGCGTCAGCTCCGCGCCCGGGCGGATCTGCTGCAGGCTGTGCATGAACCAGTAGTGCTGCGTGTAGTTGCCGCCCTCGAGGTCGGTCTGCCGTGGCAGGTCGTAGTAGCCGTGGTGCAGGAAACGTTCGGCGGCCAGACAGTAGTTGGCCATGTCGTCATTGCCGTACGAGATCCAGTTGAACCCGAACCGCAGCATCGGCCAGCCCGTGTAGAGCAGGTAGCCGACGACGATCAGAAAAAAGGGCGCGAGCTTCCGCCAGGGAAAGGTCGGACGGCGCCAGGCGAAGATCGCCGCACTGGCGACGCCAAGGCCCAGGGTAAGCCAGGGGCCGAAGTCCTTCACCGGGATACCCCAAACATTCAGGCGCGTGACGAGCACGACCACGAGGGCCAGGCCCACCGTGGGCGCGATGAACCAGCTCCACAGGACGCCGAGCCGGGGCTTGAGGAGACTGACCACGGCCTGGCCGACAAAAGTCAGATAAAGGAAAAGTCCGATGACGAGGAACAGGGCGATCATGCGTGCGTGAAAAGACGGTTCTAGTAGCGGATTCCGAGGTCGGCAAGCCGGGCGGTGAGGGCCCCCTGGCGGCGGATGCGGCGGGCCCAGCGGTTGATTTCTTCCTGATTGTCCTGGTTGGCGCCGTGGAAGCGCTGCCGGATTCGGGCCATCTCCGCGGCCCCGGTGGTGTGAATGGCCTGGCTGGTCTTTTGCTCGGCGTGAACCCGGAAACAGCCGAGGAAATGAGGCAGGCGCACGACCTTGCACCGGGCCTGGGTGAAGCGGGCCAGCAGGTCCCAATCGAGGGCAAACTGGAAGGACGGATCGATGCCCCCCGCCAGGTCCCAGGCCCGCTTGCGCCAGAACAGGGTTTCCTGCGGCACGTAGTCGATCCACTCCAGCGACTTGGGGTCGTGGCGGGGCATGATCCAGCGCCCGACGTCCTGGTCGTGCGGATCAATGATGATGCGATGCCCGTAAACCACGTCGACCGACGGGTTCCGCGCGAAGTACTCGCCGACGTAGCGAAGTGAGCGCGGGGCGATCAGGTCATCGGAATTGAGCCACGCCATCACGTCCTCGGGACCCAGTTGGGGCTCGATGTGGGCGAAACCCTTGCGGATCGCATCTGCCTGGCCCTTGTCCCGAACTGATTCCCAGTGCGTCAGCCGGTCCGCGTAGCGCTCAATGATGCGCGGGCTGGCGTCCTTGGAGCCTCCATCCTGCACCACGTAGAGCAGGCGCGGGTACTGCTGATTGAGCACGCTCAGCATCGTGCTCTCGATGAAGGTTTCCTGCCCGTAGGATGGCGTGACGATCCCGATCTGCGGGAGCCGCTTGTCTGGCAGCCCCGCCTTGGGGAGCCGGTCCCATTTCAATGGGCGGGGCTCGTAGTGCCGCAGCACCCCGATCTGCATCCAGTGGTCCGCGACCACCTTTTGGAACAGCCACGTGCTGAGCGGGGTGGTGTACTTCAGCCGCACGTGCGCGCGCAAGGCCTGCCAGAGCTGGCTCAGTCGGCCCAGCCCCGCCACCTGCAGGCTGAGCTGCTGGATGACTTTTTCCCGCTCGATGCAGGCGGTGTTGAGCACCTGGAGCACGGCTTCCTTCTCGGCGAGGAGCTGCCCGAAGTACTTCGCGGCTTCCAAACCGTGGAGGCCGGCCTGAATATTGGCCACCGTCGCATCGCGCTCGGCGATCCCGGCCCGCAGGTTGGCGATGATGCCGTCGAGATTGCCCACATGGACATCCTTGTCCTTGAACATTTGGGCCCACTGCAGGGCGTCGGGTGGCAGGTGTGACAGCTTGCCCGCGAGTTCGTCGAGCCGTGCCTGGCGCTCCCGCAGTTCGCCTTCGAGGTGAGCGATGCGGGCCTGCAGCTCGGCCACCGCTCGTTGAAAGTGTTTGATGTGGCCGTCCTGCGTGATGATCAGCTGCTCGCGCTCGTTGGCGATCTGCTTGATCGATCCGATCTCCGCATCCTTGGTATTGGCCTCGCCCTTGAGTTCGGCGATTTCCGCATCCTTGGACGCGCATTCGGCCTCCAGCTCGGCCTTGATCGACTCCATCTCCGTCTTCCGGTCCTCGGCAGACTGCTTGAGTTCGGCGATCTCCGTATCCTTTGACGCGCACTCGGCCTCCAGCTCGGCCTTGATGGCCTCCATCTCCGTTTTCCGGTCCTCGGCGGATTGCTTCAACGCCTCCATTTCGACGTCCTTCTCGCGTCCGAGATGGGTCAGCTCCTCGATCTTGTGCTGCCGCTTGAGGCGGTCGCCCTGAACCTGACGATAGTTGGCCGTGACCGTTGCGATCAGCCGGTGGGTCTCCACCGGAAGGCCCTGGCTTTCGACGACGTCATCGATCGGATGGCGGCCGGCCGCCAGAATGCGGGCGATGGCGGCCTCGACCGAGGCGACGGTCATGGTCTTGACGCAGGGCGCGTCGCCGAAATGGCAATCCCAGTTGCAGCCAAAGCAGGGGAGCGGCTGCACGACGGACAGGACCTGAGGTCCGACGGGTCGGAAACGAGGCCAGTGTCCGCCGCCGAACAGAGCGACCACTGGGCAGCCCACGCCGGCGGCCAGGTGCATCGGCCCCGTGTCATGGCCGAAGTAGAGCCGGGAGGTCGCGAGCAGGGCGGTGAGCAGGGCGATCTCGCCGTCGCGGCCCGACCACGTAGCCGGTCGGCGGGCCCCGCGCGCGGCCACCTGTGTAGCCAGCGTGTCGAGCAGCGCCTGCTCGGATTGGTGGCCGATCACGAGGACTGGCAATCCGTGGGTGCGTTCCAGCGAGGCGACCACCTCGGCGAAACGATCGAGGGGCCAGGCCTTGATCGGCACATTGGCCAAGCCGCCAGGAATGACGGCGATCCATTGCCCGGCGGAAAGACCCTTTTGGGTGAGAATGGTGGCGGCCGACGCCGCTAGCTCCGCCGGAACGGCCAGCGCGGGTGCGGTGCGCGGGAGGCGCTCGCTGAGGAGGTGATCGGCCAGCCGGAAGTTGTTCTCCCATTCCCGCGCCCCGTCGTCGATCGGCACGATCTCCTGAAAGATCTCGTCGGACTTGATCCCGAACTCCAGCTCCAGCGACCGGACAAAAAGAGGATCCACGCGACCATCGCCGAGCGCGATTCGACGGGCCTCGGGAAAATGGGCGGCGATCGCGACCTCCAACCACGTGCGGTTGAGCGTGGGTGCGATAACCACATCCGGCGGGTTGGCCGACAGTTGCCCCAGCAGGGCCGTGAGCGCCTCGCGTTCCTCGGCCGGGCTCTGCTTGAAGGGGTTGATCGGTGTGGCCAGCCAGGTCAGCGCCGGCGGAAACAGCGGGGCGAGGGTTTCGTAACCTGTCCGAACCAGCAGCCGATGCGCCGTTTTCGGAAAGCGGCCCATCAAGGCACGCAGCACCGGCTCAAAGATGGCGATGTCGCCAAACGTGTCGGGCCGGATGTAGAGGATGTGCTTGGGCGCTTGATCCACGGAAGCCGGTCAAACAAAGGCCTCCCGGACGGGGAGGCGAGCCTGATTTCGGTTACTCGGCGGACTTGCGTAAATCGGCTTCCAGCCGCTGGATGGCCCACCAGCGGTCCGTCGATTCATAGGCCTTGTCGAGGAGGGCTTGGACGAGGCGTCCCTCGGGTCGCGCCGACAGGGCCGCGGCAATGCTTTCCGGGCTATGGTCGGGCAGGGGCGATCGGCTGGCGGTGAAGAACAAATCGTAGGAAAAAATCGGGTTTTCGAAGGCCACGCAGGGCAGGCCGATCCGGGCGAACAGCTGCTGGGCGCTGCGCCGGCTGAAGAGGAAGAGGTGTTCGTCGTTCTTCCCCTCCATGTGAGTGTTAAAGATGTCACCCGTTTGCAGGATATCGGCGTGGGTCAGGTGCTCCTTGTACTCGGGGGTCTGGATCACAAAGAAGCCGGAAGGCTTCAGGAGGGTCGCGCAATGGCCGAGGGTCGCGACGGGATCGGGGAGGTGCTCGATCACATCATTCAGGATGATCACGTCCAGGTCCCCGGCCTCGATTGGCAGGTCCTCCACGCGCCCGGCGAAGACCGGGACCCCAAAGGTTTCCTTGGCGAACCCGACGATCGCCGGGCTCATTTCGGTGCCGGCAGCGTCGAACCCGGCCCAGCGCATGAGGGCCACATAACCGCCGTGAGCGCAGCCGAGCTCGAGCACGCGCGCCGGGGGCAGAGCCCGGCGGAGGAGAAGATTGAGCCAATGCACACAGCGTTCAGGCAGATCGAGCCGGGCCCGCTGGTCGATGGGCGGGAGACCGTACTTCTCCTGCTGGCGCCGCAGCCAGTAGTCCTTGCTGTAGAGCTCCCCCTGGTCGGCGGAAACGTCGAGGCTGGCGGGATCGACGGAGGCGCGCGTGACCAGCGTCCCGCAGGCCTTGCAGACGTGGTACTCGTCGGAGTAGGGCGAGAGTTCAGGGTGTCCGCACCAGCAGGTGCTCACGCGTTTCGTACTGGCCATGAGGGTGCGACTACAACGGGGTTGGGCCGAGCCGGGCAAGGTTAGAGTGCCGCGGCCTTTGACCGGGGGCGGACCCCGAGCCCGTGGCCGGACTCATGCGTAGGCAATCTCGAGTGGGAGCTGGGCGGCGCCGTAGAAGGGCAGCACGTCCGAGCGTTCGTAGTGCACCACCAGCGGCCCCAGGCCGGTCACCCGATCATGGAAGGCCCCGGCGTTGGCGTCGCTGGTGTCGATGGTCGCGGCGTCCAGCCCCAGCGTGTATTCACCCGGGGCCAGCGTGCAGGTCAGCGTGAAATCGAGGATCAGTTCCTCCCCGGGCGAGAGCGCCGGAAGGTGGAAGAGGCGCTGCGGCGTGCCGGCCGCAAACACGAGATTGGACCGGCGGTCGAAGACCTGCAGCCCGATCGCCGGCCGGCCAATTGCGGCGTTGGCCCGCAGGAGCAGGCGCAGCGTGAGCGTGCGCATCATCTCGACACTGAAGGAGTAGGCCCCCACCTCGTTGCTGGCGCTCGCGGCGACAATCTCGAGGGCCCGGTCGCCATGGCGGGAGCGGGCTTGGGCGAGAACATCGTGGGCGACGACCTCCGCGCGGTCCTCGGCCCGCACCTTGGGGTGCAGGCCGCCGGCTGCGACCAGCGGTGCGGCCGCCTTGCGGCCCGCGTTGAGGCTGAAGTAGCGCGTCACGCACTCCTCCGGCAGACCATCGTGGATCAGGCGTCCGCCGTTCAGGAGCAGTCCGCGATTGCAGAGATTCTGGACCGACGCCATGTCGTGCGACACGAAGATCAGCGTGGCGCCCGCGGCGAGAATCTCGCGGATGCGCTCGAAGCATTTCTGGGTGAAGAAGACATCGCCCACGCTGAGCGCCTCGTCGACGATCAGCACGTCGGGCTGGACATTGACCGCAACGGCGAAGGCCAGCCGCATCATCATGCCGCTCGAGTAGGTCTTGACCGGCTCGTCGATGAAGTCGCCGATCTCGGCAAAGGCGGTGATGGAGGCGAAGCGCTCGTCCATTTCCTTGGCGGAGAATCCGAGGATGGAGCCATTGAGGTAGACATTCTCGCGACCGGTGAAGTCCGGGTTGAAGCCGGAGCCGAGCTCGAGGAGGGCGGAGACCCGGCCGTGCACCGTGACCCGGCCGGAGGTGGGCTGAAGGGTGCCGGTGATGATCTGCAGCAGCGTGCTCTTGCCCGAGCCGTTGCGGCCGATGATCCCCGTCGCCTCGCCGCGCCGGATGGTGAACGAGACATCGTTCAAGGCGTGAAAATCACGGTAATAGCCGGCGGCCTTGCGCGCCAGGGCCGCATGGGGCGCGCTCGTGCGGGGAAACAGGCTGCCGGCGGCCTCGACCAGCGGACTCTTCAACCGGGCGGACGGATTCTCCCAAATGCGGTAAGCCTTGGTGAGATGCTCTACGGTGATGATGGCGTCGCCCGGCATGGATTGGCCGTAAGGGTCCCGGACCGAAGCACCGGGCCTGCAGCGCCGCAAGCGTGGATTTGCGGCGACCCGGTGCGTCAGCGGCGGGTCGGGATTCGGCGGAGTGTTCCGGTGAAGGGCTGGAGGCCGCTGCTCGTTCGGACGGACCCCGCGGGCAGATCAAGGAGATAGGGCGTGGTAGCGGGTCCGACGCGTGGAGCGGTGAGCACCTTTCGGTCATTGAGAAGGACGGTGAGTCGCGAAGGGGAGCCGAGTTCACCTGGTTCTTCGGTGATGTCGATCGCGTGGCGGGCGAGGTAGTTGACGGGGATGGCCGGTCCCTGTTCGCGGGTGCCGTCGGATCGCAGCAGCCCGACCTGGAGCTGCTTGCCATCAAGGTAGTGGAGAAAAACCAGGTCCTCGCCCTCGGGGTGCTGGAGGGTCGCAATGACTTCCGAAACGGATACGAGCCCGAGCGGAAGGGTCGCGTTCAGAGCCAGCCGACCCTCGGCGGGCGGGGCCGGTGCCTGCCAAGAGTGAACGATGGACGGCAGTGCGTAGCTTCCCGCGGTGCCCAAACCAAGGAAGACGCCCGCCAGGCCGACCCTGGGCAGCAGGCTCACGATCCGCAGCGCGGCCGTCTCGGTTCGGCCCCGAAGCGAGACTGCGACGCATCCCGCCACGGCGAGCCACGCCGTGAGGCTGAGCCAGAAGGCCAGTCGGAGGCGCAGGCCCCCGTCATAGACCAGCGAAACGCGGGCCGCCTGGGCCTTGGCGGGAAACATGACCAGTCCATCCGGCGACCGCGAAACGCGCACGGGCTCACCGTCAACCTCAGCGCGATAGCCGGGAAGGTAGAGGCGGGGCGTCTCCACCCAAACGGCCTCGGCGCTGCGCAGCGAGGCTTCGAACGGGATCAGCGAAGTCACTGTGACCGGGAGCGAATCTGCACGCAGCGCGCCGAACGTGACGCTGCGGAAAAACCGGTCCTCCTTGCTTCCGCCCGAGCGGATGAAGTGAAGCTCCACCAATTCGGGAGTTGTTCCGGTGGTCCAGAGGGTGAACCCATTGGCATTGGTCGGCCCAGCTCCAAAGGCCCGTTGCTCGCCCGATTGCGGCAGGCTGTACTCTCGGTAAACGCGCGGGCTTGCTGCAATCAACACGCCGCGCGGCGGGGGATCGGTAAACGCGAACCGCAGAACGTAGCGCCGTCCCGGCTCCAGCACGACCGATGGGAGAATGCGTGCGCCGCCGTCGTTGTACTCCAGGCGAAGCGTCTGAAGATCGTCGACCGCGAGCCCTGGCTCAAAATCAGGACGAATCGGCTCCATGCTTTCGTGGGAAAGCAGGCGGGTCTCGACGCTCGGATCCGTCACCCCGTGCGTGAAGTAGCGGGGCACGGAGAAGAAATACTCGTGCGAATAGCGGGAGAGCGGCGTGTTCTCGGGCAGCAGCTTCAGGTCGGAAAGCCAGGGTAGGCTGGTGATTGCGCGACCGCGGCGGGAAAATTTCTGCGACTCGACGACGCTGTAACCGACGCCGGCCAGCAGGATGAGAGCAAGGATCAGTCTCGCCGGACGGGAGTCCGTCCACCCGCCGCGAAGTCCGAGGGCGGCGATGAACACGGCCAGCACGGTCATGATCGGATAGAAGCGCTGCATGGGCCACTTCTCCGTCGCATTCAGGACCACGTCCGGCAATTGCGGCCAGAGGACTCCGGCCACTTCCTTGGCCGGAAAAAGAAGGGCGAGCAGACCCAGCAGGGCCACCGCCAGCGCCCACTTCGTCGGACCACCCGATCGGAGCGAGGCGAGACCCAGCAGGGCGGCGACCCACAGCCCCGGGCTCAGCTGCAGATCGGAGAGGAGGCGAAGCGCCCCCGGGCTGACAGGCCGGAGAAAGCCCGTCCAGCCGACGCGCAGATTCTCCATCACGCCGCCATTGGTGAAGGCGGCGATCAGTCCGGGGTCCTGGGGCATCTCCAGCTCCACCACGGAAACGAAGTGAAACAACGCCAGCAGCGCGAACAGGGTGGCCGCGCCGGCCGTCAGGAGACTGCGTTCCCAGAACCCCTTTCCGTTGAGCAGCCAGGGCAGGCTGCCCAGCGCCGCCGCGAAGGAGGCCCAGAGTGCGATTGGCGAATGCGCATACCACAGCGCGGCCGCCAGCGCCGCCGCCGCGGTCAGCCAAAGCGCGGGACGCGGGGATTCTCTCAGCCTGACCACGCAGAGCAGCAGCGGCGCCAGAAACGGGAGCGTCATCCAGGAAGCGACCATGTCCCCGCTGAAAGCCAGCGGCAGGATTCCCGGGCTGCAGGCAAATAGAAGGGCGAGCAGCAGAACCAGCCAGGGGCGGTGGGAGGCGAGCAGCAGGAGGCAGAGATACGTGGCCCAGACCGCCGTCAGGTAGCTGCCCAGCAGGACGAGATTCTGGGCGGCAAACGCGCTGGCGTTGCCGCCGGACAGCCCATACGCGGCCAGTCCGGCGTATTGAAAAAATGGAGCCGTGCGGAGCGGGTGAATGTCTCCGTTGAACGCGTGGCTGCTCTGGCCGGCCAGCACCGGGAATACGCCCGCCGTGGATTGCTCGATGAAGTCCGCGAGCTGGCGCGCGTAGTGCAGGGCGTCGCCTCCGCCGACCAGGCCGCGCGTCGCGAAGGGATGAATGACCAGGGCCGCCACGATCAGCAGGACGAACCAGCGAACCATCTCCCATCCGGTGGAGCCCGATCGCTCGGCTGCGAAGGCGAAGATCGGTCGAAGCGCAAAGCCGGCGGTCGAGGCCAGCAGAAGGGGGATGGCCAGGGAGGGCGGGAAGGGGTGTCGCAGGATGACGTACGCCCCGAGGGCCGCACCGGCGGCGACCACGCCCGCGCCGATCCAGCCTCCCCAGCGCGAGAGGTTCCGGGCGGTCAGACGCAAACCCGGGTCCAGGAGCCAGACGACCACGCTCCACGTTGCGAGGACTGGCAGGACGGGCCACGCGCTGTACCGAGGCGCCGTGACGAACCCGACCGCCAGCGCGCTGGAGAGGAGCAGCGCGAAGAGGTGGGGAAACAGCCTCGCGAAAAACAGGAACGTGGGCGACTTCAGATGCCGGAGGGGTTGGGCTTGCAGGCGAGACAATGGTGCCTGTGCGCGCCTCAGGAGACAGGAACGCGGCCGACCACGGCAAGGGGAACTTTTACGGACGATCAGATTGAAGCTGGCCGTCTGCAATGACGCCGGTTTGCACCAGTCGGTCTGGCTCGACCGGATCGTTCCGACCACGGATCGTTCGTCGTGCTGACGACCGAGCCTCAGATGACGTCAGCGAAGGCGGGCTGGACCTTGCGGAAAAAGAACCAGCCGGTGATGAGCGCAACCG
>CAYZCV010000060.1:0-19441 GCA_964476965.1 uncultured Opitutus sp.
CCGGACGCACGCGACCTCCTCGGCATAGGTGCTGCGCAGCGAGACGTACTGGCCATCGATGTCGGCCACGTAGCTTTGGAAGGGGGTGTCGGAGCCCCAGATCAATTTGGTGGGATAGGCCTCGGCCAGCGCGCGGAGCACGGCGGCCGGGTCGTGGTAGTCGGCCTTGAAGCGCCGGGCTTCGGTAGCGACGTAGCCGTAGCCGCGCACGACACCCTCGCAGTGGATGCGGTGGGCGGAGCAGTCGAACCAGGTGTTGGGCAGCTCCGCCACGCGATCGAGGCATTCCTGATCGTAGCGGCAGGAGTGGGCGAGGCAGAAGCGCACGCCGGGCGTGGCCTCGGCGACCTTGAGGATGGTGGTGGCCTGCGACCAGGTGTCCTCCGGCGCCACGCTCGAGTGGATAATGAAGGGCAGGTCGAATTCCTCTGCAAACTCGAGGAAGCCGCGGCCCTCGTTGAGCAGCGCCCCGACATCCGACTGGATCATCGTGGCCTGGATCTTGAGCCCGTAGAAGGGAAACTGGGCCTTGAGCTCGCGCAGTTTTTTCAGCTGCGCGGCCGGCTCCCGCAGCGGATCGAGAATCATGAACGGCAGCACGTACCGGCCATAGTCCGGGTAGAGCTGGTTGATCTCGCGCAGCATGCGCTCGTTCTCGAACGCGTAGGGGACCTTCTCCGGGCCGCCCGGCACCAGCTTGGTCCGGCGCATCTCCGCCACGTCGAAGGTCAGGTTCGCGACCATCGGGAAGGCGATCCAGAAATCGACCCCGCAATGCCGCCCCTCGGTGTACATCGCGGGCAGGTCCTGACAGTAGGGATGGTAGCCGTTGCTGTAGAAATACAGGTCAACCCCGAGGTGGTTGTGGCAGTCGATGAGCATACCAGGATTTTGATTGACGAAACGAGCGTTTCGCATTGTGATGAGCACGGCAAGCCAAAACCATGAGCATCGCTGTTCTCGACAAGACATTCTCCGTGCTGGAGGTCATGGCCCGGTCCGGGCGGGCCCTCAGTCTGGCGGAGATCTCCGAGGAGTGCCGCATGCCCAAGCCGACGGCTTACCGGATCCTGCGCAGCCTGCGCGACCTCGGTTATGTGCTGCAGCCGGACCGGGGTGGCCTCTACGAGCTTTCGGACCGGTTGGCCTCCCTCCGTGAGCATGGCCGCGATGAGCTGCTGCGGGGGAAGGCGCTCCCCTACATGACCGAGCTTCACGCCTCCTTCAATGAGACGGTCAACCTGGGCCTGCTCGAGGGCGTGTACATCCGCTATGCGCACGTGATCGAGACGACCCAGCCGCTGCGCTGGATCGTCAAGCCCGGCGCCCGCGACCATTTCCACACGACGGCTCTTGGGCGGGCGATCGTCTCCCATCTCCCGGGCGAGCAGCAGGCCCGCCTCGTGGCCAAGGTCTGCGCAGACATCCCGCCGCGGAAGCGTTCCGAGACCCGCAACCGGCTGGAGCGCGAACTCGCGGCGACCCGCGCGCGCGGCTATGCCTTCGAGGAGGAGGAGACGGTCGACGGCGTGGCCTGTGTCGCGGCGCCGCTCGCCCTCCTCGGCGAGCCCCTCGCGGCCATCAGCGTCTCGGTCCCGGTTCATCGCTTCCCCGAGGCGCGCCGCGCCGCGCTGATCCTCGCCGTGCAGCAGATCGCCCAGCCGGTCGCGCTGACCTCCGCCTGATCGGGCGGCCGCCCCCTTTTTCTCATGCCCTACACGTTTCCCAAGTCCCAGGCCCTGTTCGAACGCGCGGCGCGCAGCATCGCGTCCGGCGTCAACAGCGGCATCCGCAAGATGGAGGCCCCGGTGCCGCTGTACTTCACGCACGGCCGCGGGCCGGAGCTGTGGGATGTGGACAATAATCACTACCTTGATTTCCAGCTTGGCCAGGGAGCCCTGCTGTACGGCCACGCCCCGGCCGGCATGGCCGACGCGATCGCCGCGCAGGCCCGGCTGGGCACGCATTGGGCCGCGCAAAGCGAGCTGGAGATCGAGGTCTCCGAGCGGATTCAGCGGATGATCCCCTCCGCCGAGCTTGTGCGCTTCAATAGCTCGGCCACCGAGGTCGTGCTTGCCGCCTTCCGCCTGGCCCGCGCCCACACGGGGCGGAAGCTGATTCTCCGTTTTGAAGGCCACTACCACGGCTGGGCCGACGAGGGCCTGGTCGGATTCGCCAATCCCGCCGACAAGTGGGGTGACGACGAGACGCCCGCCCGCCTGCACCCGAGCAAGGGCGTGATCCCCGAGGTGCTCGACCAGTTCGTCATGGTTCGCTGGAACGACGTCGATCATCTCCGCCGCGTCGTCGACCGCCACCGCGGCCAGATCGCCGCCATCGTCTTCGAGCCCGTGCTGTGCAACACCTGCTGCATCGAGCCGGTCAAGGGCCTCATGGCCGCCATCCGCGAGCTCTGCGATCGCGATGGCATGCTGATGATCTCCGATGAGACCATCACCGGCTTCCGTTTTGGCGCCGCGTGCGCTCAGGGCTTTTACGACTATCGCGCCGACCTCACCATCCTCGGCAAGGCCATCGGTGGCGGCACGCCGTTTGCCGCTCTCGCGGGCACGCGGGCCGCGTTCGCCAAGATCCTTTCGGGCGAGGTCGTCCACGCGGGCACGCTCAATGCCAATCCGCTCTGCCTGGCCGCCAGCAAGTGGTGCCTGGATGAGATCCTGGCCCTGGGCCAGAATCATCCCGCCGGCATCCAGCGCCTCGGCCAACGCCTGATGGAGGGTCTCACCGCTCTGGGCCGTGCGAATGGCGTACCGCTGCGACCGCAGGGGCCGGGCCTCATTTTCCACGCCGTCATGCTCAAGCCCGGCGCGACCGAAGGTCCGATCCGCGACTACCGCGACTATGTCCGCCGTCACGACGCCCCGCGCTGGGCCCACCTGCGCCGCTGCCTCCTCGAGGAGGGGGTCCGCGCGATCGAGCGCGGGCTCTGGTCGATCAGCCTGACCCACGAGGAGCGGCACATTGATCTCGCGCTGGAGCGCGCGGCGATCGCCTTCCGCCGCCACGCCGCCACTTGGCAGGCCCCGGCATGACCTCCGTCCCGCCGTCCGCCATGAAGCCGCGCATCGTTTTCGCGGGTCTCTTCCATGAGACCCACACCTTTCTCGGGCAGACCACCCGCTGGGAGGACTTCGAGGTCATCTTTGGCGAGCAGATCCTGACCAAGCGAGGCGATGGCTCGCCCACCGATGGCTTCCTGACCGAGGCCGACCGCTTTGGCTGGGAGGTCATTCCCACGGTCGACGCGCGCTGCGTCCCGAGCGGGACGGTGGACGACGCGATGTTCGAGCGCTACTGGTCCGAGTTCGAGCGCCGGGCCGCGCCCGCCATTGCGGCCGGCGTTGAGGGCATCTTTCTCGTGCTGCACGGCGCCATGGCCACCGAGGGCTTCCGCGATCCTGAGGGCGAACTGCTCGCCCGCATCCGCGCCCTGCCGGGCGCGCGTCACCTGCCCATCTTCGGCGTACTCGACCTGCACGGCAACATTAGCGCCCGGATGTGCCACGAGGCCAACGGGCTCGTGATGTACCGTGAGAACCCGCACACCGACGCCAAGCAGGCCACCCAGCGGGGCGCCGTCCTCCTGCAGCGCTGCCTGCAGGAAAAGCGGATTCCGCGCATGGTCTGGTGCCGCCCGCCCATCCTCTGGGCCCCGCCCGGGACCGGTACGCACGTCGACCCGATGCTCTCGCTTGAGCGCTTCGCCCTCGAGCTCGAGGCCTCCGATCCGGACGTCTGGGCGGTGAACATCGCCGGGGGCTACTCCTTTGCCGACACGCCCGACACGGGCTGCTCGATCTGCGCCGTCACCACGCTCCCGATCGAAGCCGCGCGCACTCACCTCGCGCGCGGGGCCCGGATCGCCTGGGACCTGCGGGAGAAGGGCACCATTGTTTACCCTCCGGTCGACGACGTGGTGCGCGCCCTCACGCCGGCCGACTTCGCCTCCGGCCCGGTGGTCCTCGTCGAGCCGTCCGACAACATCGGCGGCGGCGCCCCGGGCGATGGCACGGGCATCCTGCGCTCACTGCTCAAGCACCAGGTCGCTTCCTCCCTGGTCATCATCAACGATCCCGCCGCGGTGCAGGCACTGGCCGGGGCCGCCCCCGGCGACGTGCGGCGGCTCTCCGTGGGCGGCAAGGGCTCGGCCCTCGACGCCGGTCCGGTCGACCTCGACGCCACCTTTGTCTCGCGCAGCGACGGCCACTTCCGGCTCGAAGATGAGCAGAGCCACCTCGCCTCCATGAATGGCGTCAACATCAGCATGGGTCCCTGCGCGGTCATCCGCGCCGCGGGCGTGACCCTCCTGCTGACCAGCCGGAAGACCGCGCCGTTTGATCTCGGACAGCTGCGCAGCCAGGGCATCGAGCCGCGCGACTTTCGCGTGATCGGCGTCAAGGCGGCCGTTGCCCACAAACGCGCCTACGACCGGGTGTCCCGCACGAGCTACTACGTCGACACGCCCGGTCCCTGCACCAGCAATCTCGCCGGCCTGCCGTGGAAGCTTCTCCGCCGCCCGGTCTACCCGCTCGACCCCGCCACCCCGTCCCAACCGCTTTTCGCATGAACCATCCCAACGTCTCGTATCCGATCGACAAGGACACGCCGGTGTCCCATCTGCCCTTCAGCCCGGTGGTCAGGGTGGGGGACCTGATCTTTGTCTCCGGCCAGGCGTCGGTCGACGCGAAGGGCAACATCATCTCCGACACCTTTGAGGGCGAGTTCCGCCGCTCGGTCGAGAACCTGCGCAAGGTCCTTGAGACCGCCGGCAGCGACCTCCAGCACGTCATCCAGACGCGCAATTATGTCCGCGATGCCGAGAGCGTGCCGCTCTACAACCAGCTTTACCGGGAGTACTTCTCCGCGCCTTTTCCGACCCGCACCACGATCACGAACTGTCTCTCCGCCGCACTCAAGTACGAGATCGAGTGCGTCGCCGTGCCGAAGGTCTGAGCGAACGCCCCTCCATGAAGATCATCCGTTACCTCGACTCCGCCGGCCGCACGTCCTACGGCGCCGAACAATCCGACGGCAGCGCCCTCCGCATCGAAGGCGATGTCTTTGGCGCTCACCGCGTCACGACTGAAAAGGCCGACCTGCGCAAGCTGCTCGCCCCGGTCGTTCCGACCCAGATTCTCGGCGTCGGCCTCAACTACCGGCATCACGCCAATGAGTCCGGCATGAAGGCGCCCGAGTTGCCCGTGCTCTTCGTGAAGGGGATCAACACCCTCCAGAACCCGGGCGACCCGATCCTGATCCCGACCCATCTCGCGAGCAGCGAGGTCGACTACGAGTGCGAACTCGCGGTGGTCATCGGACGCGCCTGCAAGAACGTCGACCGCGCCCACGCGCTCGACTATGTGCTCGGCTACACCTGCGCGAATGATGTCTCCGCCCGCGACTGGCAGATCAAGCGCGGCGGCGGCCAGTGGTGCCGCGGCAAGTTCTTCGACACCTTCTGCCCGCTCGGGCCGCGCCTCGTCACGCCCGACGAGATCGCCGGACCCAACCAGCTCAAGATCGCGACCCATCTGAATGGCCAGACCGTACAGGACTGGACGACCTCGGACATGATCTTCGACGTGGCGCGCATCATCGAGTTCCTCAGCGGGAGCACCACGCTCGTGCCCGGCACCGTGATCCTCACCGGCACGCCCCACGGCGTCGGCATGGCGGCCAAGCCCGAGCCGCGCTGGCTCAAGGCGGGCGACTCCGTCACGATCGAGATCGAGGGCATCGGCCGGCTGACCAATCCGGTCGCCCTTGAGCCGGCGTCGTCCCGCGCTTGAGCGCGTCCCCCGTGACCTTCGCCGGCCTCGACATCTTCCAGCGAACCCCCGCCCAACTGGGCGAGGGGCCCTGCTGGCATCCGCGGCGGGAAACGCTGTGGTGGATCGACATCCCGGGGAAGGCGCTGTTCGAGGCGGACCTGGCCGGCGGTCCGGTGCGCCGGGTCCCGCTGTCCCAGATGGCCGGATCGATCGCGGTGGCGAGTGACGGTCGCTTCATTTCGGCCCTGCATCGCGGGATTCACCTGATTGATCCCGTGACCGGTTCGCTCGAGCGCTTCACCGAGATTCCGGATCACGACGCGGCCAACTTCCGCTTCAACGACGGCAAGGTCGACCCGCAAGGGCGCTTCTGGGCCGGGACGCTTGGGCTGAAGGGCCAGCGCGGCCAGTCCCGCCTGTTCCGCATTCAAGGCGACCGCTCGGTCGCGGTCATGCTTGAGGGGATATCCATTTCCAATGGCCTCGCCTGGGCGCCCGATGGGCGGACGCTCTACTACGTCGATTCGCTGACGCGCCAGGTGCAGGCCTTCGACTTCGACGGGAACCAGGGCGTGATTTACGGCGGCCGCGTGGCCATCCCGCTCGCGGACCACGCCGGCGTGCCTGACGGCTGCTGCATGGATGCCGAAGGCTGCCTCTGGCTCGCCCATTGGGGCGGCGCCAAGCTCACGCGCTGGAATCCGCAGACGGCCGAGCTGCTGCAGACGATTGCCTTCCCCGTGCGCAACGTGACCTGCTGCGCCTTTGGCGGACCCAAGCGCGACAAGCTGTTTGTGACGACCGCGGTCGACACCGAGTCGGATCGCCCCGAGCCCGAGGCCGGGTTCGTCTTCTGCCTCGAGCCCGGTGTGACCGGCCTCGAGCAGGCCCCCTTTCGGCTCCCCTTCGGCGGCCGCAGAGAATGATTCCCATGAACCACCCTAAGCTGAGCGGCGGAGTCTGGTCCGCCACCCCCACGCCCCTTGATCAAAACGGCCGCGTCGACGTTGCCTCCGTCGGCCGCATGATTGACCACCACGTCCGCATGGGCGTGACGGGTCTCATGCTCGCCGGCACCTGCGGCGAAGGACCCTGGCTCGGCGACGCCGAGCGCGAGGCCGTGGTTCGCGCGGCTGTGGCCGCCAATCGCGGACGCCTGCGCCTTGCTGTGCAGGTGACCGACAACTCCTCGGTGCGCACCCTGCGCAACATCGAGCTGGCCGCGAGTTGGGGCGCCGAGATCGCCGTCGTGGCCCAGCCCTACTTCTTCCTCAACGCGACCCCCGACCGGCAGCTGTCGTTCTACCGGGACATCGCCCGCGGCTCCTCGCTCCCCGTCGGTTTCTACGACCGCGGCAAGAACAGCCCGTACATGATGCCCGAGACGCATCTCGACGAGCTGCTCAACGAGAAGTCGATTGTCCTCGTGAAGGACAGCTCGACGCTGCCGGCCCGCCGCGAACTCTACCTCGCCGCGCGCAAGCGCCGTCCGGAGCTGGTGCTCTTTGACGGGGATGAGTTTGACTGCGTGACCTATCTCACGGCGGGCTACGACGGCCTGCTGCTCGGCGGCGGCATCTTCAATGCCGGCATCGCGCACCGCATGATCCGCGCCGTCCGCGCCGGCGATGCGGCGGAGGGTGCCCGTCTGCAGGCCCGCATGAATGACCTCATGCTCCGCGTCTACGGAGGTCCGAAGATCGAGTGCTGGATGACCGGGCTCAAGGAATTGCTCGTGCAGATGGGGATCTTCTCCACACGGAATAATCTGCTCGGCTATCCGCTGACCGACAGCTGCCGTCTCGCGATCACCGAGGCCGTGACGGGCAAGGACGGACTCGGTTACCGCGAGGATCTCTTCGATCCCGTTCCGACGGCCTGATCAACGTCGCTGTTCCCATGGCCACGGACTACGCTGGCGATCTGCCGTATGTGGACACCAAGCCGCAGGGCTCGGCGGATTTCTACCTCGCGGTCAATGCGACCTTCCGCTTCATCCGCGCGAAGGTCGGAAACGACGGCTGGGTGCGCTACCTGACGGAGATGGGGCGGGGCTACTTCGCCCCGGTCAACCAGCGTTGGAGCCAGGGCGGCCTGCCGGCCGTTGCCCGTTACTGGCGCGCCTTCTTCAACGCCGAGCCCGGCGCGGAGGTCGAGGTCCGGGAGTTGCCCGATCGCGTGGAGGTGCAGGTCCGCGTCTGCCCGGCGATCAAGCACCTGCGCGCGCAGGGTCGCGAGATCGTGCCCGAGTATTGCCAGCACTGCTTCCACCTTGGGCAGGCCCGGGCCGAGTCGGCCGGACTGGTCATGCGCCTCTGCGGCGGCAACGGCGCCTGCGTGCACACCTACGCCCGGCCTGACGCTGGACTGCCCGTCCAAGATCTCGCCCAAATCCAGGAGGCCCGGCGATGATCGGCTGCTACGATTTCTGCGCCCACTACGAGTGGACATTCGCCTGGCTGGACCGGACGGGCGGGCATTCCCTCGTGCGCGCCTACTGGGACGAGGCGATCAATCACGATTCCCAGCGCCATGCCCGCGACCTGATCACGCGCGAGGGCATTCCCGGCATGCTCAAGTACTGGGGCCACACCCTAGTCGACGAGTCGCCCAGCCTCGGCTTCACGATCACGCATACCGCGGACGTCTTCCGGGTCGATATGCACGACTGCCCGTCCAAGGGGTTCCTGTTGCGCAACGGGCTCGAGAACTACCGCGATTATTGCGACCACTGCATGGGCTGGACCGGCCCGATGCTGCGGGATGCTGGCTTCACCGTTGACCACGAGCACAATCACCGCGGCCAGTGCTGGTCGGAGATCCGTCCGGCCACGACCACGGGCGGACACGCGCCGGTCGGCTCCGTGTCCGGGGACAAGGACGTGCGCCTGCTCCCGGATTGGAACACGGGCGCCACGCCGGTCGATCGCTACGTCAAGGCGACCGATCCCGACCAAAAGTCTCCCTGACCAACGCACCACGATGAAAGTCCTGAAGGAAGGCGGCCACCGGCTGTTCGAGACTGATCCCGAGACGGCGCGTTATGTGGCCGAGCTGCTGGCCCGCCTGCGACGTGACGGCATGGACGCGGTGCGCGCGCTGAGCGCGCAGTTCGACGCATGGTCGCCGAAGAGCTTTGAGCTCTCCGAGAAGCAGATCGCCGCGGCGGTCGCGGAGTGTCCGCCGCAGCTCCGCAAGGACACCGCCTTCTGCCAGGGCAATGTCCGGCGCTTCGCGCGGGCGCAGTTCAGGATGTTCAAGCCGCTCGAGGTGGAGTCGCCACCCGGAGTCTGGCTCGGCCACCGGCACATTCCGGTCAACTCGGTGGGCAGCTATGTCCCGGGCGGGCGTTATCCGATGTTCGGCTCGGCCCAGATGAGCATCATTCCGGCGAAGGTGGCCGGCGTTAAATCCGTCATCGCCTGCACGCCTCCGGTGAAGGGCAGTGGCTACTACCCGGCGACCATCAATGCGATGAAGCAGGCCGGGGCGGATCGCATCTTCGTGCTGGGCGGGGTTCCGGCCATGGCGCTGATGGCCTTCGGCATGGGCGAGGTCGACCCGGTGGACATTCTGTGTGGTGCGGGCAATAAGTTCGTCGCCGAGGCGAAGCGCCAGCTCTTCGGCCAGTGCGGCATCGACCTGCTCGCCGGCCCGACCGAGATCGCGGTGATTGCCGACGACTCCGCAGATCCTGCGCTGGTTGCCTGTGACCTGCTCGGACAGGCCGAGCATGATCCCGCCAGCGGCCAGCTCTGCGTCTGCCTCAGCGCTACCTTCGGTCGCGCCGTGCTCCGGGAAATCGAGCGCCAGCTGCCGGCGCTGCCCACCCGCGAGATCGCCGGCCAGTCCTGGGCTGCGAATGGCAAGCTCTATGTCGCGAAGGATCGCGATGAGGCGATCAGGATCAGCGATGACTACGCCCCCGAGCACCTCGAGCTCCACGTGGACGACACGGCTTATTACTTCGATCGGCTGCGCAACTACGGATCCCTCTTCATCGGCGAGGAGACCACGGTGGCCTACGGCGACAAGAGCATCGGGACCAATCACATCCTGCCGACCAGCCGCTCCGCGCGCTACACGGGTGGCGTCTGGGTCGGCAAGTTTCTCAAGACCGTCACGTACCAGCGCATGACCCCCGCCGCCAGCATCCGGGTGGGCGAGGTCACCGCGCGGCAGTGCAATGTCGAGCGCATGGCCGCCCACGCCGTCACCGCCCGGGTGCGCGTCGCGCGCTACACGGCCAAACCGACGGTCGCCCAACGCAAGCGGGCATGAGTTCCACCGGCCATCCCGCGTCGAAGCGACCGCTGCAGCTGTTCGCCACCCTGTGGTCGCTGCGGCAGTACCCGTCGCTCGAGCGCGAGTGGTCGTGGGCGAAGAAGTTCGCGGCGATCCGCGCCGCGGGATTCGATGGCGTCTTCTCTCCGCCCATTCCGGCCATCGCCGAGCGCGGGGCGCTGGCCTATTTGGGCGTGACAAGCCTTGGCACGGGTTCCGATTGCGCGGCGCCATTTGCCGCGGCCCGCGGCCTCGGGGCGATCGCGATGGACGTGCAGATCTGCGACCATGACACGCCGCTGGCCCGCGCCGTGGCGGTGGCGAAGCGGATCCGTGACGCCTCCGCGGCGAACGATCTGCCGTTCGCGATTGAGACGCACCGCGACACCTTCACCGAGACCCCGGAGGCGACCGTGGCCCTCGCTCGCGCCTATCGCGCCGCCACGGGCCAGACCTTGCCGCTCTGCCTCGATCACTCGCATTTCGCCGTCGTTCGGCACATCGGGGTGGGGAAGCTCTGGGCCCGCCTGCGCGAGCCCGCCTCCCTGCTGCAGGCGGCGCAGCAGATCCACCTTCGGCCTTTCAATGGCCACCACTGCCAGATTCCGGCGCTGACGCCACGCGGCGAGCGGACCCCTGAGTATGTCGATTGGCTTGGCTATGTGACCGAGCTCTTCGCCTACGAGCAGGCCCGACGGACGTCCCGGCCGCTCCTCGTCGTTGCTGAGTTGGGCAATCAGGCGCCCGCCTACCGGCTCAGCTGTTTTCCCGATAACTGGCGCGACACGCGCCGGGTAGCCGCGGATTTGCGTTCGCTCTGGGATCACGGGAGTCTGCCCGCATGAAAGGGAAAGTCGCCCTCGTGACCGGTTCGACCAGCGGCATCGGCCTCGGTCTGGCCACGGCCTTCGCGCGTGCGGGGGCGGATGTGATGCTCCACGGTCTGGGCGCGCCCGCCGAGGTTGAGCGCCTGCGCTCCGACCTTGAGCGGAGCACCGGTGTCCGCGTGCGCCTGCACCAGGCGGAACTTAGCCAGGCCTCGGAAGTCACGCGCCTGGTCCGCGACACCGAGGCGGCCCTCGGGCCGGTCGACATTCTGGTCAACAACGCCGGCCTGCAGTTCGTCTCCCCCGTGGAGTCGTTTCCGCCGGAGCGCTGGGACCAGCTCGTCAACGTGATCCTCAACGCCAGCTTCCACGCTATCCGCGAGGTGCTGCCCGCGATGAAGCAGCGGGGCTGGGGACGCATCCTCAATCTCGCCTCGGTCCATGGCCTCGTCGCCTCGCCCTTCAAGAGCGCGTACGTGTCCGCCAAGCATGCGCAGGTCGGCCTGACCAAGACCGTGGCGCTGGAGCTCGCGGAGACCGCGATCACTTGCAACGCGATCTGCCCTGGGTATGTCCGCACCGCCCTCGTCGAGGCCCAGATCGAGAGCCAGGCACAGGTCCACGGCCTGCCGCGCGATCGCGTGATCCGCGAGGTCATTCTCGCGGCCCAACCCTCCAAGCGCTTTGTCGAGGTGGAGGAGATTGCGGCGCTCGCCGTCTTCCTCTGCAGCGACCACGCCCGCTCCATCACCGGCGCCGCCCTCCCGATCGACGGAGGCTGGTCGGCCCGCTAAGTACGTCACCCCCTTCCTTCGCCGCCTTTCCCTCGTTCCTCCCCGTCAACCATGTCCACCCCCGCCACCTCCGCGCTGCCGTACCTCGACACGAAGCCCCAGGGATCGGCTGACTTCTATTTCGCGATCAATGCGACCTTCCGCTTCCTGCTCCGGCGCCTTGGCCCGGCGGAGTGGCGGCGCTACTTGGAAGAGCTGGGTCGCGGGTACTACGCGCCGGTCAATACAGCCTGGTCGCAGGGCGGCCTGCCCGCGGTTGCCCGCTACTGGCGCGATTTCTTCGCCGCGGAGCCTGGTGCGGTGGTCGAGGTCAGCGAGCACCTCGACCGCGTGGAGCTGGCGGTGCGGGAATGTCCGGCGATCAAGCACCTGCGGGCGGGCGGACGGGAGATTGTCCCGCAGTACTGCCAGCACTGCTATTTCTGCGGCTCGGCCCGGGCCGAGGCCGCCGGGCTGACCTTCCGGCTCGAGGGCGGCAACGGCCGCTGCCGCCACACCTACGCGACGCCCGCAGCCGGCCTGCCGCCGCAGGACCTCGCGCAGATCAAGGAGGCCGGAGTATGATCGGGTGTTACGATTTCTGTGGTCACTACGACTGGACCTTCGACTGGCTCGAGCGCACCGGCGGCCCGGGCCTCGTCCGCGAGTACTGGGAGCAGGCCATCAATCAAGACAGCCAGCGCCACGCGCGCGACCTGATCCAGCGCGAGGGCTTTGCCGGCATGGCCAAGTACTGGGGCCACACGCTGGTCGAGGAGTCCCCGGACCTGGGCTTTGCCATCACGGAGGGGAAGGAGGTGTTCCGCATCGACATGCATGATTGTCCCTCGAAGGGCTTTCTCATCCGGAACGACCTCGCCTCGTATCAGGATTACTGTGACCACTGCATGGGCTGGATCGGGCCGATGATGCGGGAGGCGGGCTTTGTGATCGACCACGAGCACAATCACCAGGGCCAGTGTTGGTGGGAGATTCGCCCAGCCGGAAGCCCGGTGGAGCCCTCCACCACCGGCGGCCTCGCCGGGCGCCACGATGTCCGGCTGCGTCCGTCCTGGTTGGCCGCGGGCACGGCGCTGGATCGCTACCGCCAGGCGGTCGATCCGGACGACAAGCAGGGCTGAAGCGTCGTCCGAGCCGAACCCACGCTGCCGCGCGACGACCCCCGATGACTTGGCGCACCGAGGTTTCGCTGATCGATTGGGGCGTCGCGCTGGCTTACTGCGCGGGGATGATCGCGATTGGGATTCACTTCTCGCGCCGGACCCGGGATACGGAGGATTTTCTGCTCGGCGGTCGATCGCTCGGCTCGTCGGCGGTGGGATTGTCGCTGTTTGCCACGCTGGTCAGCACGGTGACCTACCTCTCCTGGCCGGGAGAGATGATCCGCTATGGCCCGATGATGCTGGCGCAGATCGCCGCGTATCCCTTCATCGCCTGGACCGTGGGGCGCTTCCTGATCCCGCACTTCATGCGCCTGCGCGTGACGAGCGCCTACGAGCTGCTGGAGGTCCGCCTCGGCCTGCCGGTCCGGCTGGCGGCGGTGACGATGTTCCTGGCGATCCGGCTGCTCTGGATGGCGCTGATGGTGTTCACGACGTCGACCACGGTCCTGGTGCCGCTGCTGCGCTTGCCGCCGGAGTGGGCGCCGGGGCTGTCGCTGGCCGTGACGGCGATCACCGTGACGTACGCGCTGCTGGGCGGCATTCGTGCGGTGGTGCTGACCGACGTGATCCAGACCTTCCTGATGATTGGCGGAGCCTTCCTGACACTCGTCCTGATCTCGATCGCCCTGGGGGGAGTCGGGGCGTGGTGGCCGGACACCTGGCAGGCGTCATGGGATCCGCCGGTGCTGTGGTTTGCGGCGGACCAGCGGACGGTCGCCGGTGCCTTCTTAAGCTCGGCGTTGTGGTGGATCTGCACGGCGGGTTCGGACCAGCTCGCGATCCAGCGCTACCTGGCGACCCCCGACGCCCCGACGGCGCGGCGGGCGCTCAAGGTTTCGCTCGTGGCGGATGGTCTGACGACCGGACTCGTGTTCTGCGTGGGCATGGCGCTGCTCGCGTTCTTTCAGGCGAATCCGCAGCACATTCCAGCGGGCACGAGCCTGGTGACCGATGCGGATCGCCTCTTTCCGCTCTTCATCGGGCATGCGTTGCCGGTGGGGCTGGGCGGTCTGGTGATCGCGGCGCTGCTTGCGGCGGTCATGTCGAGCCTGTCTTCCGGGGTTAGCTCGGTGACCAGTGTGGTGATGCGCGATTTGTTCGGACGGCTGCGACCGGGTGCGCCGGAGGTTTCGCTGACCGGCCTGCGTGGCATCTCGGCTGCGGTGGGTGCGCTCGTCGTGGTGCTGAGTGTCGGGGTCGGCTTCATCGAGGGCAATCTGCTCGAACTCTGCTACAAGCTCGTGAACCTGTTGGTGGGGCCGCTCGCGACGGTCTTCTTCCTTGCGCTCTGGGTGCCCTGGGCCACGAAGGCCGGGGCGCTGCTGGGTCTGGCGGCAAGTGTCACGGTGGCGGCGGGCATCGCATTTGGCCAGTGGTGGGAACTGGGCTTCCTCTGGCTGCTCCCGTTGTCGGTGGCCGTGGGGCTTGGCGGAGGGATGTTGGCCAGCCTGCTGCCCCTGGGTCCGCCGGCGAAACCGCTGCCGCCGGTGGAGGCGGATAGGAATTTCCCATGAATTCGTCACGGCGAACGGCCCTGATTGTCGGAGGAGGCGTGACTGGCCTGAGCACGGCCTTTCACCTGGCGCGGCGCGGCTATGGCCGCGTGATTGTGGTGGAGCAGGAGGCGCTCGGCGCCGGCTCCAGCCGGCGAGCGGCGGGCATCACCACCGGGCTGCTCTGGAGCGAGACCGGGGTGCGGGCGCGCAAGATCTCGGTGCAGCTCTTCGCCGAACTCAGCCGGACGCTCCCGGGCTATCACTACCATGGGGAGGAGGGTTGTCTGAATCTGTTCACGCCCGAGGCCTGGCCAACGCGGGCGGCGCTGCTGCCGCTGTATGACCGCTGCGGCGCGCCGTACGCCGTGCTGACGGCTGCCGAGGTGCGGGCGCGCTGGCCCGCGCTGCGGGTGCCCGACGGTTATGTCGGGCTGCACGACCCGGTTGGCGGCTACAGCGAGCCCCCGGAGTATGTGCGCGCGCTCAGCGAGGCCGCGGTGGCGGCCGGGGTGGAGATCCGGGTGCCGGTGCAGGTGACGGGATGGATTTTCGACGGGGCCCGGCTGGCGGGAGCCCGGACCACGGCGGGAGAGATCCGGGCGGACGTTGTGGTGTCGGCGGCCTATGCATGGACGGGACCGCTGCTGCAGGGATTGGGACTCTCGCTCCCGGTGAAGGCCTTTGTGCACCAGCGCTACGTGAGCGCCCCGTTGGCGGCGCCGTTGCGGTTGCCGGCGGTCAATGCGGATCCCTGGGGAGGCTATGTGCGGCCCGCGGCGGGCGGGCGGGTGCTGATGGGTGTGGAGACGGCGGACCGGGATGAGCATCGGGTGAGCTCGGCTGAATTCCGGATGGCGGAGCTGTCCGCGCCGGACGGGCTGCGGGAGCGCGCGCAGGCGCAGTTCACATCCCTGCTGCCGGCGCTGGCCGGGGTGCGCTGGGAACAGGCGGAGGTCGGGCTGATCTGTTTTTCGATGGACGGTGAGCCGGTTGTTGGGCCCGTGTCGGCGGTGCCCGGGCTCTTCGTGGCCACGGCCTTTCACTCCGGGGGATTCAGTTACAACCCGGCCGTGGGCTGGCTGCTGGCCGAGTGGGTGCACGAGGGACGGACGTCGCTGGACCTCGCGGCCTTTTCCCCGGATCGCTTCTCGCCGTCGGCGTCGGCTGATTATCTGGCGGCGACGGTTCCGCAGCGGCAGGCGGTGCGGCGCCGGCACTGACTGCGGCCGTCGGACCGGGCGTCAGACCGCCTTGGCGGCCGCGGCGGCGGCCGTAGCCGCCTCGAAGGCCTGGGCGCGGGCGATGTCCTTGGGGACAAAGACGTAGTAGGAAAGGGCCAGCATCAGACCGGCGAAGATGTAGAGGAAGGACGAGGCGCCGAAGATGAAGCTGAGCCCGAGGTCCTGCTTGAAGACGCCGGCCAGCAGCACGCCGAGGCCGCCGGCCGCCGTGCCGCAGGTGTTGAAGATGCCGACCGCCGTGGAACGGTAGGCGGGCGGGACGACATCGCAGATGATCGGGTGCTCGCTGGGCGAGCCGATCGCGCGGATCGTGGAGGAGATCACGAGGCTGATCGAAACGACGACGAGGGACGGCGTACCCAGCATCATGAGCAGGAAGGGCCCGCTGATGAGGAAGGACAGGGCCTTGAGCATGACGCGATTGCGCGGATTACCGCGGGCCACGCGGTCGGAGATCCAGCCGCCAGCCGAAACACCGATGACGACCGGAGCCTTGTAGAGCGCGACGCCCATCAGGCCGGCGGCGCCGAGGGCGAGCCCATAGTTCTCGTTAAAGTAGAGTGGGAGCCAGGATAGGAAGGTCCACGACGCGACACCGGCGATGGCCTGAGCGAGCAGCGTGATATAGAAGGACGGCACCCGCAGGAGAAAGGCCCAGGCCTTGCCGGCGTCGATCTTGGTCTGCGCATCGCTTTCCGCGGTGCGGACGACGACGGCATTCGGTCCGTCGGAAAGCAGGTAGCGCGCGCTCATCGCGAGAATCAGACCCGCCCCGCCGAGAACCAGAAAGCCAAAGCGCCAGCCAAAGCTTTCGGCGAGCATGCCGGCGGCGGCGCCGCCCAGCATGACGCCCATATTCAGGCCGAGCAGGTGCATGCCGGTCGCGTTGCCCCGGGTGGCCGCCCCGTGGTGGTCACCGATGAGCGCGACCGCGGCCGGGAGGTAGAAGCATTCCGCGATGCCGAGGCCGATGCGCAGGACGTAGAGCACCGGGACCGACCAGGCCAGCCCGGTCAGGACGGTGATCGCGCTCCAGCCCACCAGACTCCAGACGACGATCTTGCTGCGGGAAAAACGGTCGGCGACATTCCCGGCGAAAGGTGAGCAGATCGCGTAGGTCCAGAGGAAGAGCGTGCCCATGAGGCCGATCTGCACATCGGTGACACCCATGTCCTCCTTCAGCGGTGGGATGACGGAGGCGAGCGCGGTGCGGTCGGCGTAGTTCAGCCCGGCGGCGAAGAAAAGAAAGATGACGACGCGCCACTGCGGGGTGATGGAATCGAAGTACTTTTTCACACGAGGGGCTTTGAAGGGTAGGCGCGAAACGAGAGCACGGCGTATGCCGCCGGGTGGCCGGCGGGCCGGATTCGATCGCGGGAAACGAGGGGTGGACTGAAAGCAGAAGCCCGGCGCAGGTCGCCGCCAGGAGGGGAGGGGTCAGCAGAGGGTCCGCGCCGCCGGAGGAACGGCAAGCACTTTCCCCTCGGCTTGGTCCAGCAGCGGGTCAGGCCTGGCCCCCTCCGAGCCTTCCCCGGGTTAACGGGCGGGTGAAGGCTCGGCGGCGGAGAGCAGCGCGCGGTTCCGCCACTCGGCTTGGGCGAGCCAGAAGACGAAGGCGCCCTCGGAGGCGATGTGGAAGAGGCCGAACACGGACGCGCGGTCGGCCAGGAGGATGACGCCGACCACGCAGAGCACGCCCCAGAGGGCATTGGCCACGGCCAGCGTCACCACGAGCCCGCGCGAGCGCTGCTTGCGGGACGCGAGGAAGAGGCCGAAGGTCCCGTAAGCGAGATTGGCGGCGGTGATGGTGAAGTAGACGGGCTCGGGCAACCGAAAGAGTGGCTGCAGCCAGGTCGACAGCGCCAGCATGAGCACGCCGACCAGGAGGCCTCCGCCACCGTCGAGCCAGAGGAGTGAACGAAGAGGGACCAGGGACATAGCCGAATAAATCTGCGCGGTACTAAAACCAGGCCCGGCGTGGCCGCAAGGCGCTCCGTGGCAGGGGGGGCCACCCTTGGTTGAAGTGAGGCGCTGTACCGGTCAGGTCACGCCGCGGCCGGACGACCGGATGGGGCGGAGTGGCTGGCTTCCTTCTTTCGGGGGCCTTGACTCAGGTCTTGGTGCGGCCGTCGGAGAGAGCGTCAGGCAGGCAGGTCTGCAGGATGGCGGCGAGGTCGCGGAGGCGCACGGGCTTCGTGAGGAAGTGATTCATGCCGGCGGCGAGGCAGGCGTCGCGGTTGTCGGCCCGCGCATTGGCCGTGAGGGCGATGATCGGCAGCGCGTCGTGGGGGCGCTGGGCGCGGATCCGGCGCGTCGCCTCAAGGCCGTCCACCCCGGGGAGCTGACAGTCCATCAGCACGACATCCCACGGCTGGCTCACGGCAAGGGTGACGCCGCGCTCGCCGTCCTCCGCGAGTTCGAAGTCGATCCCGAGCTGGCGCAGGTAGAGCGAGATCACGCGCTGGTTGGTGCGGTCGTCCTCCACCACCAGCGCCCGACCCGACAGGCGCGGGAGGGCGGCAAGCTCGCCCCGAATGTGCGCCGCCGACGCCCGGGAGTCTGCGACCGTCGCAAAGCGCGCCGAAAAGCGAAAGACCGAGCCTCGGCCGGCGGCACTCTCCACCGTCAGCTCGCCGCCCATCGCCTCGGCCAGTTTGCGGGAGATGACCAGGCCGAGGCCCGTGCCGCCGTAGCGTCGGCTCATGGAGCTGTCGCCCTGCGTGAAGGGGCGAAACAGCCGGGCCTGCGTGGCCTCGTCGATGCCGATGCCGGTGTCACGCACGCTGAACTCCAGCCGCTGGAACCCGCCCGCCTCCGGCCCGCCGAGGGCGCGGACGGCGAGGGTGACCTCGCCCTCGGGCGTGAACTTGATCGCGTTGCTGAGGAGATTGAAGATCACTTGGCGTACGCGCGTCGGGTCGCCGCGCACGGTCGCGGGCAGGCCGGGCGCGATTTCCTGACGCAGGGTCAGCCCGGCGGTGCGCGCCCGCGGGAGCAGCGCAGCGATCGCGCACTCGGCCACCGACGCGGGGGCGAAGGGGATGGACTCGAGCTCAAGCCGGCCAGCCTCGATGCGGGAGAAATCGAGGACGTCATTGAGCAAATCGTGGAGGGCCTCGGCGGAGGCGGTGGCCACGCGCACCATCTCCTGCTGGTGCGGGGGCATCCGCTCGGTGTCGCGCAGGAGCTGAAGCATGCCGATGAAGCCGTTCATCGGGGTGCGAATCTCGTGACTCATGGTCGCGAGGAACTCGCTCTTGGCCTGGCTTGCGGCATTGGCCTGGGCGCTGGCGGCGCGGAGCTCCGTCTCGACCTCGGTGCGCTGCTGTACCTCCGCCTGGAGGGACGCGACGAGGGCAGCGTTCTCGAAGCCGAGCTGGAGGGAGCGGCGCAGCGTGTGCAGCTGCTGGCGCGCGGCCAGCGTCATGTAACTAAGGAAGAACAGGCACATGGCGCCGAGGCCGATGCTCACGACCGGGGGGCTGTCCGCGGAGAGAAAGCGGATCATCAGCGGCACCACGGTCAGGTAGAGATAGCCCAGATTGGCCGGGAGAACCGGGACCAGCAGGCGCGCGGAGCCGGTGGTCAGGCCGGCGAGCATGAGCACGATGGCGGTCTGGAAGGCGGGACCGACTTCCGGATAGAAGAACCACGCGGCCGCGCCCCAGGGTGCGGCGCCGATGGCGGTGGCCCCGATGAAGACGCGCTTGGCCTTGGCGTCGACCGGGCGCGCCGGTTGGCGGAAAAACCAGTGGCGGGCCCCGAGGCGCAGGCCATTGCAGGCGACGGCGCAGGCGAGCCAGACCCAGACCGCGGGGCCGAGCAGGGCCGACTCGAGGATCAC
>CAYZCV010000061.1:0-5739 GCA_964476965.1 uncultured Opitutus sp.
CCGTTCCAGGGCAGCGCGCGCATCGGACTGCAGTTCAAGCGCCGCTTCTGGGAAGAGGATGATCGCGTCTACGGCGGCATCACCTGGACGAACCAGCCGATCAACGAGATCTATTACCCGTCCCACGGGTACTTCCAGAAGAAGGGCGTGCTGATCGGCTACTACATGTTCGGGCCGGCGAGTGATGAACTCGCGACCAAGACGCCCGCCGAGCGCATCGAGTACGCCCTCGCGCAGGGCGAAAAGATCCACCCGCAGTACCGCGCCGAGTTCGAAAACGCCTTCTCGGTCAACTGGAACACCGTGCCCTACATCAAGGGCTGTCTGTCCCATTTCCCCGACCGGCTGGTCAAGACGCTCTATCCCCTGATCACCAAGGCCGACGGTCCGCTCTATCTCGCGGGTGACTGGGCCAGCCACCTTGGGGGCTGGCAGGCCGGCGCCTTCGAGTCGGCCCGGCATGTCACCAAGCTGCTCCACGAGAGGGTGATGGCGGCATGAAGCCGATTTCGTTGCGCTCCGCCGCCCTCGCCCTCGCGGCGGCCTCCACCACCCTTCTGCTCGCGACGACGGCGCCGCTCTCCGGCCGCGATGCGGAGCTTGCGGCCGCGGCGCAGGACGCCGCCGTCATTCGCGTCGGCAAGGAGACCTACCAGGGTCTCTGCAAGTCCTGCCACGGCGAGGAATCCGCCCAGGGCGACTCCGCCAGCAATCTCTTCGACGGAAAGTGGTTCCACGGTGCCAAGCCGACCGAGATCGAGGCCGTCGTCCTCAAGGGCGTGCTGGAAAAAGGCATGCCCGGCTGGGGCGAGGTGCTGCCCGCCGAGGACACCCTCGCCGTCACCGCCTACCTGCTGAGCGCCCAGAAGCCCAAGCCTTCGTCCTGAGTTTCCCCGAACCTCTCCGCCCGCCCTTCCCTTTCATGCGCCGTTTTCTCCGTCTGCTGTCCCTCGCCCTGCTCGCCGCGCCCGCCCTCCACGCCGGCCGGCCGGTCGATTCGCCGAGCTACGATCTCTATCTCGATCAAGTTCTCTTCGACGAGGCCTTCTTCCCCGTCAGCGCGCTCTGGGGTGTGATGGCCGCGGGCCTCGTGTTCATCATGCACCTGGGCTTTGCGACGCTGGAGGCGGGCCTCGCGCGATCCAAGCACGTGGTCAATGTGCTCTACAAAAACGTCTTCGTGATCTGCCTCGGCCTCGCCGCATACGCGCTCTGCGGATTCACCACGATGTTCCCTGGTGAGTTCAACGGCTGGTTCGCTTTCCATGGCTTCGCTGGCGTCCCCACCAAGGATTACTTCGATCTCATGACCCCCCGCTACGATCCGTTTCCGTGGTGGGTCGATTTCCTTTTCCAGGCGATGATCGCGGCCAAGGCGGCCACCATCGTTTCCGGCGCGATCGGCGAAAGGCAGAAGCTCGGGCCGTTCTTGATCTACGCCACGCTGCTCACCGGACTCGCCTACCCCGTGGTCGGCTCGTGGTCGTGGGGCAAGGGCTGGCTCTTCCGCCAGGGCTTCCACGATTTTGCCGGCGCCTCCGTGGTGCACGTTTTCGGCGGCTTCGCCGCACTCGCCTGCGTGCTGCTGCTCGGCCCCCGCATCGGCAAGTACGACGAGGCCGGCAAACCCCGGGCCATCCCGGGTCACAGCCTGCCGCTGGCCACCATCGGTCTCTTCGTTCTCTGGTTCGGCTGGTTCGGCTTCAACGGCGGCTCCCTCAAGAGCGCGCATCCGGAACTGCTTGGACTGGTCGTGACCAACACCGCGCTCGGCGGCGCGATGGGCGGACTGGCGGCCATGCTGCTCACGCCGCTGATCTTCAAGAAATCCGACCTCACCATGGCGATCAACGGCGTGCTGACCGGCCTCGTCGCCGTGACCGGCTGCGCCGACATCATCCTCCCGCACCATGCCATGATGGCCGGTGCCATCGGCGGAATCATCGTGGTCTTCGCCGTCCTCTTCATCGAACGGTTGCGCATCGACGACCCGATCGGCGCCATTCCCGTCCACGCCTTCGGCGGCCTCTGGGGCACGCTCGCTCCCGCCGTCTTTGCGCAGGCCAATTGGAAATGGCAGACGCTCGGCGCCCTGACCTATGCGTTCGCTGCCGTGATCTTCACGGTCGTCGTGTACGGCCTGCTCAAGGTGACCGTCGGGATCCGCGCCAGCGCCGAGGCGGAAACCACGGGCCTCGACATCACCGAGCACGGCCAGGAGGCCTACGCCAGCGACGCCGCCACGGCCAAGTAACCCCTGCCCCTTTTCTCCATGACCGCTTCCGCCAAGAAATCCCTGATCCTCGGTGCCGCCGTCTTCGCCGTCACGGCCGCGGCCGGATTCGGCCTGTTTCTGTCTGCGTCCAAGCCACCCGCCGCGCTCACGGTGCGGCCGGGCGCGAGTCCCTACTACTCGGACTCGATCACCGTCGCACCCGGCTCCGCCCTCTTTTTCACCTGGGGCGTCACACCCTCGCCCCGCGCCAAGGCCATCGCCCGCGGCGAGACCGCCGACTCCAAGGAGCGCTATGGTGACACCTATGCCCAGGCCCGCGCGCTGATGACCCAGCTCACCGAGGACCTGCGTGAAGCCGGTCTGTCCCTGCGCGATGTGGTGTCCGTTCGCGCCAATCTCGTCGCCGAGCCCGAGCTCGACATGGCGGGTTGGAACAAGGCCTTTGGCGAGTTCTTCGGCAATGCCTCGAATCCCCACAAGCCGGTGCGCACCACCATCGGTATCTCGCGGCTCTTCCATCCCGACTACCTCGCCGAAGTCGAATTCGTCGCCGTGATTCCCCCAGGCCGTGGTCCGTTCACGGAGGGGTCGCGCTTCGAGCGTCTCTACGACCGGCTCGATCGCGCCTCCACCAACGACAATGTCCGCAGCTACGGGCGTCCGACCTGGGCGCTCAGCACGGGTAAGGCCATCAAGGGCGGCAGCGCCCTCTACTTTCAGTCGGCGATGATGCCCGATCCGATGATGCCCGCCATGGCCACCATGCCGCTGGCCCGCCGGATGTTCAAAGGGGACGTCGCCACGCAGGCGGAGCAGATCTTCAAGAAGAACGTGGCCGCCCTGAAGGAGGCCGGCCTCTCCGCGGGTGACGCCTTCTTCAGTCGCAACATCCTCTACCCGGACCCCAAGGCGGGTGGCCGTATGGATTTCGCCGGGTTCAACACCGCCTACCACGCCGTCTACAACAATGCCGACAACCCCAACCGGCTGGCGCGTACGGTGATGTCAGCCCCGGGCTATGTGCAGCAGGGCCAGATGCTCACGATCGAGACCTACGCCGTGTATCCCGGCGACGCGTCCAAGAAGTTTGTGAAGGAGGATGGCACCGCCGTGCCGCTGCTGGCCTTCCGTTCTGATCCCAAGGCCACGGCCGCGTCCGGAGTCGCCACCTCGCCCCAGGCGGCACTGACCTTTCTCAGCGGCATCGTCGCCGCTGAGCGCGGTGACGTGAAGAAGGAGGCCGCCGGGGCCTTCGCGGTGGCCACCGAGCGCTTGGCGGCCGCCGGGGCCACGCTGGATCACGTCGCTCAGCTCCGCGTCTATGTCGTCGCGGGCACCAACGCGGTCACCGCCGCGAGCGACTTCGAGTCGGTCTACCTCACCACCTTCAAGGGCGACCATCGCCCCGCGCTGACCATCCTGCCGGTGAAGGCGCTCCCACTGGAGGCCAAGGTCGAGGTCGAAATCCTCGCGGCCACGCTTCCGTAGGAACCCGAGTTAACCACGGATTACACGGATTGCACGGATCCAAACCTGCAGGTCGGCTACGTCGGCGTTATCCGTGCTATCCGTGTAATCCGTGGTTAAATTCCTCGGATCCGTCGGATTGAAATCGGTTTCTCGGCGCGGTCAGCGCAGGATTCCTTCGATCTTCGCAATCTCCTCGGCGCTGAGCGCGGAGGTGGCGAAGGCCCCGTACAGGTCATCGATCTGGGCGACGCGGCTGGCGCCGATCAGGACGGTCGTCACCTCGGGGCGGCGGAGGATCCACAGGACCGCGAGCTGCGCGAGCGTGTTGCCGCGGGCGGAGGCAATCGCGTTGAGAGCACGGATCTTATCGACCAGCTGCGACGTGATCCCATCGGCCTTGAGGAAGATGCTCCCCTTGCCCGCGCGCGAATCCGCCGGGATGCCGGCGAGGTAGCGATCGGTCAGCAGGCCCTGGGCGAGCGGCGAAAAAGGGATGCAGCCTGCACCCACCTCGGCCAGCGCCGGGAGCAGCGCGGCTTCGGGATCGCGGACAAACATGCTGTACTTCGGCTGGTGGATCAGCAGCGGCACGCCGAGATCCTTGAGAATGGCCGCGGCCCGACGGGTCTGCTCCGCGTTGTAGTTGGAGAGGCCGGCATAGAGCGCCTTGCCGCTGCGCACGGCGTGAGCGAGCGCGCCCATCGACTCCTCCAGCGGGGTGTCGGGATCCGGGCGGTGGTGATAAAAGATGTCGACGTAGTCCAAGCCCATGCGCTTGAGGCTCTGGTCGAGCGACGCGAGCAGGTTCTTGCGGGAGCCCCACTCGCCGTACGGACCCTCCCACATGCGGTAGCCGGCCTTGCTCGAAATGATGAGTTCGTCGCGGTGCGCGGAGAAATCCTCCCGCAAGAGCCGCCCAAAATTGATCTCGGCCGAACCGGGCGGCGGGCCGTAGTTGTTGGCGAGATCGAAGTGCGTGATGCCGAGATCGAAGGATCGGCGCAGCATCGCCCGCTGATTCTCGAGCGGATCCACGCCCCCGAAGTTGTGCCAGAGGCCCAGCGCCAGCCGGGGCAGCATGAGGCCACTGCGCCCGCAGCGGGCAAAGGGAATCGAGGAGTACCGGTCGGGATGGGGCACGTAGGTCGTCATGGCAGGGGCAGTCCAACGGGACCTACGCTCCACGGCCAGCCGGATTCTTCGGCTCGCCCCGGAGCCGATTTCGTTTTGGACTGTCCGCGTCATGACGATCCACGAGCCTGAAGTAACCGAACTTTCCACGCCGAACGGTCCAATGCGGACCTACATCTATCGTCCAACCGCCCCCGGCCGGTACGCCGGCATCCTGCTCTACTCGGAGATTTTTCAGGTCACCGCGCCCATCCGCCGCACGGCGGCGTTTCTGGCCGGACACGGTTTCATCGTCGCGGTCCCGGAGATCTACCACGAATTCCTGCCTGCGGGCACGGTCCTGGCCTACGATCAGGCCGGCGCGGATCGGGGCAACGAGCTCAAAACCACCAAGGAACTGGCCAGCTACGACGCCGATGCCCAGGCCGCCCTCGCCTACCTCGCGGCCCATCCGCAAGGGACGGGTCGGGTCGGCGTGATGGGCATCTGCATTGGCGGACACCTCGCCTTCCGCGCCGCGATGAACACCGAGGTGGCCGCGGCGGTCTGCTTCTACGCGACGGACATTCACAAGCGCGGCCTCGGCAAGGGCATGAACGACAACTCGCTCGACCGCATGAAGGACATCAAGGGTGAGCTCATGATGATCTGGGGCCGCCAGGATCCGCACGTGCCCGGAGAGGGCCGCGCCAAGGTCTACGCCGCACTGGTCGCCGCCGGCACTCACTTCACCTGGCACGAATTCAACGGCGCGCACGCCTTCCTCCGCGACGAGGGCTATCGCTACGACGCGGAACTCGCCCACCACTGTCTCGGCCAGGCCGTGCAGCTCTTCCGCCGCAAGCTCGGCGAGGGCGATCTCCGCGCCGTCACCGGCGGAGCCGTCGAGACGAAGCACTGAG
>CAYZCV010000061.1:5839-18863 GCA_964476965.1 uncultured Opitutus sp.
CCGGTGCGGAGCGAGCGAAGGGGGGTGAAATCCGTGACGATCGCGCAGTAGTCGCTGCTCACCATGATGCCGAGGAGTTCGCCCGTCTTGCTCAGCACCAAATCGCCCCGTGACGGCGAGAAGTCGCCGAAGAGCCGCCGGACAACCCGGTTGTCCATGCGGACATAGTTCGGATTCGTCGGATCGAGCTTGAACGGCACCTCGCCGTAGCCCGATCCGCCGTTGGCAATCAGGAGCGCATCGGGGAACTTGAAGGGGTCGGCCGCCAATTCGTACACCTTGGCGCCCAGCGCTGCGACCTGGCTGGGTTCGACGGGAACGGCCACGACCCGCGGATCAACCCGTAGAAAGTGAATCGCCGGCGCCGTGGTGCGGTACATGCCCTTGGCGAAGGTGACATTGAGCGCGGTCCAATCCGGCGCCAGCTCACGGATCGCATACGGCGTGTCATCCACATGCAGCAGGGCGTAGGTCGCCTCACCGTCGGTCACCAGCACGGTGCGCGCATCGGAGCCCCGGTTGAGCGGTCCCAGCAGGGCCTGGCGAACCGCGGCAAAGTTGGCCGTGACCCGGTTGGCCACAAAATCACTGAACAGGGTGTTCGCATTGATCGGACGATTGTCACGGATCTCCCGCGTGAGATCGGCGGACTTTTCCGCCAGTTGGCCGACGCCTTGGGCGAGCGAGGCGTTGGCTTCCTGGACCTTCATTCGCTCGACGCGCTCGGTCTCCGCCTGCTGACGAAACGTCTCCGCCGTGTCGCGGAGCAGCCCCTTCTCCTGCTCGGCCACCTGCACGGCCACGCTGAGCGACTCGATGCGTTGACGGGCCTCGGTCTGCTGCTTCTCCAGCGCAGCGAGCTGGTCGCGCTGACGGGCGGCCTCGGCTTCGCGCTGCTCGAGGTCGCGCTGGAGCTGGGCGAGGCGCTCCTTGGAAAGGGAGGCGTCACGGGAGGCGGCCTCCACTTGCCGGGAGAGATCCGCCGCGCTCTGGCGGGTCTGCTCCAAGGTCGAGGCCAGTTGGGCGCGCTCACCCTGCACGGCGGCGAGATTTTGTTCACGGGCGGCCAGCGAGGCCGCGGTAGACTCGAGTTGTGACGCGAGCTGCTCGCGCTGGATCCGCTCGTCCTCCAGGGAGAGTTGCATGAGCGCAACCATGTCCTGATCCGCGGACCGGGCGCCGGGGGCGCTCGCGGCCGCGGCGGGTGTGGCCGCCGGGCGAGCGGGCTCCGCCTGCTCCCAGCTGGTCAGCGCCAGCAGGTTCAGCAGGAGAAAATCGCAGAGGATGAGGAGCAGCGTCTTGTTCATGGCGCGTCAGGCCACGGCAACCTGCGTCGCCGCCTGGCCCTCGAGGATGAGCTTGTGCTTGAACGGACGCACGTGGCGGATCTTGACCAGCGCCACGCAGGTGATGCCGAAGAGATTGGAGGAGTAAGCGGCGAGCAGATTGGGCTCGATCACACCCAGCACCTGGAGCACGAGGGCGGTGGCCGTGCCGCCGATGCCGATGTAGAGGCCGCCATCGAACAGGTTCTCCTCGTTTTCCATCAGCTTGAGTTTGACCAGCGGCGGCACGGGCTGACGGGAGACCTCGCTGATCTTCAGGAGGCAGATGAAGTACATGCCGACCTGCAGGGCGGCGAAGAACGCGATCGAGATCAGGGTGGAGGTGTCCATGGAGAGGGTGGTCGGGGTCGGTTGGGCGGAAGTCGTGTCGGCAATGCTGGCGAGAACGGGGACCGTCAGCTTGATCCGGTACTCGGAAATCGCCTCGGCTTTGAGCAGGAACGGTTCAGTGCCGAGAATGAGCAGGGCGGCGGTCAGGAGTGACAGCGCGCCGGCGGAGAAGCGAGGTAGCCGGACAAGATCGGTTGCGGCAAAGAGCTGACGTTCCAGACCGCGAAAGAGGCAGAAGGCTCCCAGCAGAAAGCCGAGGTACTTCGCCGCGAGCGTGGCGCGCGGGTGAAGCAGGCCGATCTCGGCGACCGCGCTGAGCGCCGGGCCGGAGGTGCGATTGACCGGGACCTGCCGGGAGAGGAGCTGGGCCGTGGCCCCGCGGCCGAAGCCCAGCGCCAGGCGGAGATCGTCAAGGCCGCCACGGCCGAAGCGCAGCAGGTAGGCTGCGACGCGATCGGCGGAGTCGGAAAAGAGCGCGGCCGTATAAATCAGGGGAAGCTGCTCGGGGTCGACGCGACCGAGGTGCGCGAACTCGCCCACCGTCTTGGTGCTATCCGTGCGGCGCAGGAGCTCGCCCAGCTGGATCCAATCCAGCCGTTGGCCAAGCGACAGCAGGTCGAGGTAGAAGAGCTCAAGCGCACCCAATTCACCCGCGGTGGTCGCCGCGTCCGCGAGACCACGGAGCTCGCGCTGCAGGGGCGCGGAGAAATGTTCGCCCTGATACAGGAGCGCGGACAACAGGATCACCGCGTCGAGGGACTGCCCGCCGGGGCGCGCGGCCGGGACAAAGTGGGCGGTCCGATCGATCGCCTGCGTGGCCAGCAGGGCCTTCACGCCTTGGGAACGCGAGGCGTCGAGAAAACCCCGCAGCGCGGTGCGGGCGTCACGCGTGATGAAGAAGGTCAGGACAGGCGTGCTGGCGGAGCGACCGGTGTTCTCGGACCGCTTGAACAGCGGGTCGAGAAAGGGATCCCACCCGCCCCAAGGGATCAACTCGGGTTGACGGGCCGCTTCCCGGGCGAGCCGTTCGCCCAAAGCGTCGGCCTTCGGGTCCTCAACCAGGCGGGCGGTGGCGAGCACGAGGCCGGCCGGGCCCGGCTTCTCTTCGTCCAGCAATTGTTCCCCGTAGGCGGCGACCGTCGGCGTGCCGCGACCCGCCGCTTCGAGCAAGGCGGGGGTGACGGCCCCGAAGTTGACGGGGATCAGCCAAGCCCCCACCACCGCCACAACGCCGGCGAGGAGCCAGACGAAGGCCGGCAGCGGGGCCGGTCGGTGCGGAGGGGCGGCGCTCATGGATCAATACTATCGAGTTGCGGGGGGCGGGAGGCAAACCCACCTTTGGGCAAACAGACAGACCGATGCCGCTCCCGATTGTTCACTATAATGACCCGGTCCTGCGCAAAAAAGGCGCCAAGGTCACTGCCTTCACGCCCGAACTTGCCGGCCTCGCCAATGGCATGGTCGGGTCCATGAACGAGGCCGGCGGGATCGGCCTGGCGGCCCAGCAGGTCGGCCTGGCCCTGCAGCTCTGCATCATTGACCTCACCGGGGCGAAGCGTGACTTCACCTGGGAGCTGGATGGCAAGAAGCCGCCCCTGGAACTGTGGATGCCCATGGCCCTCGTCAACCCGGTCGTCACCGTGCTGCCCGGACCCGAGGACGTGTACGAGGAGGGCTGCCTGTCCTTTCCTGAAATCCGCGGCGACATTGTCCGTCCGGATGCCATCCGCGTGGAGTTTCAAGATCTCGACGGACACCCCCACGTCCTCGTTTGCAACGGCCTGCTGGCGCGTTGCGTGCAGCACGAGGTCGACCACCTCAATGGCACCCTCTTCATTGACCACATGACCAAGAAGGTCCGCACCGAGGTCGATGCGGCGGTCAAGGAACTCGCCAAGCGCACCCGCGAGGCCGGCAAGCCGAAGGCCTGAGCCCGGCCCGCCGGCGTCCGCATCATGTCGCGCAGCATCGCAACCCGCACGGGCGACGACGGCACCACGTCCCTGCTCTATGGCCAGCGTGTGCCCAAGGATCACCCGCAGATCGAGGCCCTCGGTGCCTTCGACGAATTGAACGCGGCGCTGGGCCAGGCCAAGGCGACCTGCCCCAGCCCCGAAGCCCGGGCGGAATTGGAGCGCGCCCAGACTGACCTGATCGCCCTGATGGGCGAACTCGCCTGCGCTGAGTCCGACGCGGCGCGCTACCTGGCGTCGACCTTTGCCCGGCTGGACGACGCGGCGCTGGCCCGGCTGGATGCGGGCGTGGCCGCAATCGAGGCGCAGGCGCCCAGTTTCGCCGGCTGGGCCACGCCCGGCGCCAACCTGCACGCCGCCGCGCTCGAGGTGGCTCGCACGGTGGCCCGCCGGGCGGAACGCCGGCTCTGCGGATTGCCCGCCCACGGCCGCACGGTGCGTCCGTTGCTCCTCCGCTACACGAACCGCCTCGCCGATCTGCTTTGGCTGATGGCCCGGCAGGCGGAAGCGGACTAAACTCTCCCCGCTCCGCGTGTCCGTTCAACCGGCCAGCCCCCCCACCCCCACGCCCGCCACGGTCACGCGACAGGCCGGCTGGTTTGCGCAAACCCTGATCTTCGTCCTGGCCGCGATCTATGCCGGGAGTCTGGACGCGCCCTTCGTCTTCGACGATTTCGCTTCGATCCCGGACAATCCGTCTATCCGCAGCCTGTCCACTGCGCTGCTGCCGCCCGGCGATGGAGTGACCGTTCAGGGCCGACCGATCCTCAACCTGAGCTTCGCCCTGAATCACGCGCTGGGCGGCTCGTCCCCGTTCAGTTTCCGGCTGACCAATCTCGGGTTGCACGCCGGGGCCGCGCTCCTGCTCTTCGGCATCGTGCGCCGCACGCTCGCCCGCTCCGCACGCGGGCCTCGCTACGTCGACGCCGCCGCGCCGATCGCGGCCGTGGCCGCCCTGCTCTGGGCGGTGCACCCGCTGCAGACCGGAGCGGTTACGTACATCGTGCAGCGGGCCGAGTCGCTGATGGGTCTCCTTTACCTGCTCACGCTGTACGCCTTCATCCACAGCCTCGATGAGGGGCCTCGCCGGCGATGGAGCGCGCTCGCGGTGGGCGCCTGCCTGCTCGGCATGGGCACCAAGGAGGTCATGGTCTCCGCTCCCGTGATGGTCGCGCTCTATGACCGGTTCTTCGTGGCGGCGAGCTGGCGGGAGGTCTGGGACCGCCGGCGTGGGTTTCACCTCGCGCTGGCGTCGACCTGGATTCTGCTCGCCGGCCTCGTTGCGACCACCGGTCTCCGCGGGGGGACGTCCACCGGCGGCCTGGGCTTTGATCGGTTCGACCTCTGGGCCACGCAGCCGCGCGCCGTGGTGACCTATCTCCAGCTGGCCGCCTGGCCCGCGCCGCTGATCTTCGACTACGGGACCTGGCCCGTGGCCGGGGCCGGCGACGTGGTTCCCTACGTGCTCGTGCTCGCGGCGCTGGTCGGCGCTACGTTCTGGGGCTGGCGACGCGGTCATCCGCTGGCCTACGGTGGGCTTTGGTTCTTCGCCATCCTCGCACCCACCTCCGTGATGGTCGGCACCCGCCAGACCGTCGCCGAACACCGCATGTACCTCGCGCTCGCGCCGCTGGCCGTGATGCTCGGGGTGCTGCTTTTCCGCGGCCTGAACAAGATCGGACTCGGGATCGCCCTCGCCGTGGCGATTGCCTTCGCCGCGGTCACGCTGGACCGCAACGGGGACTTCCGCGATCCGCTCACGCTCTGGTCGGACACCGTCGCCAAGCAGCCTGACAATCCCTGGGCCCGGAACAATCTCGGCCTCGCGCTGACCGAGGCGCGGCGCCCGGCGGAGGCCCTGGTCCAGTACGAGCAGTCCCTCCGCCTGCAGCCGATCGATCCCGTGTCCCACTTCAACGCGGGCCACGCTCTCGTTGCGCTTGATCGCACGCCCGACGCGATCGCCCGCTTCGCCGAGGCCGTCCGCTTGTCGCCCGCCTACACCGACGCCCGCTACAATCTCGGGCTGCTGCTGCTCAAGGCCAACCGGCCGACCGAGGCCGCCCGTGAGCTGGCCGAGGTGGTGCGCAGCGAGCCGGCCCGGGCCGAGTTTCAGGCCAACCTCGGACTTGCCCTCGCCCGCAGCGACCAGCGTGACGCGGCCGAGGCCGCGCTGCGCACGGCGCTCCGGCTGCGCCCGGAGTATCCGGAGGCCGCCTACAATCTGGGCAGCCTGTACCTCCAGAACCGGCGCTGGACCGAGGCCGCCGCGCAATTTGAGGCCACGATCCGGGCCGAGCCCGCGCGCGCCCGGGCCCATGCCAGCCTCGCGCTCGCCCGGGTTCAGCTCGGCCAATTCGACGACGCCATCGCCTCCCTGCAGGAAGCAGCCCGACTGGAACCGGCCAACGCGGAGACGCACGCGAATCTCGGCGCCCTCTTTCTCCACCGCGGACGCCGGGCCGAGGCGGCGGCGGCGATCGACGAGGCGCTCCGGCTCAATCCGAACCACCCCGGTGCACGGGAAACCCGGCAGCGCTTGGGCGCACGCTGAGCGCGACCGCGTCCGTGCCGGTGCGGCCCCTCACTCGCGTGACGCCGCGTAGGTTGAGACCTCGATCAGATTGCCGTCCGGATCCCGAAAATAGACCGACGTGATGGGTCCGGTCGCACCGGTCCGCGCCACCGGTCCCTCCAGCACCGCCACCCCTTCGCGTTTCAGGCGGGCCAGCACGGAACGAAGCGGGCCACGGCAGATGAAGCAGAGGTCGGCCGACCCCGGCACCGGACGCCGGGCGTGGGGGGCGATCTCCCGTCCGCGCTCATGCAGGTTGATCTTCTGCCGGCCAAAGGCCAGCGCCGTGCGGCCGGCGCCGAAGGTCACGACGCGAAAGCCAAGGACGCGCGTGTAAAACTCCACGCTGCGGGGAATGCTTCGCACCGTCAGGACGAGGTGATCGAGCCGGGAGATGTTCATGGGAGCGGCGCGATCGCAGCACCGTTCCTAGCGGGGGGCAATGATGCGCTCGGCCCCTCCGACCGGAGGCGGAAGCGGCGGTGAGAAAATCCTGTTCACCCCGCCCCGGGGGCCTAAGCTCCGCCGTCATGCTTCCTGCGGTTGTCATCATTTTGCTCACGGCCGGCTACCGGGTTCTTTCGGTCTACAATACCGAACTGGCGAATTTTTCGCCGCTCATGGCTCTGGCCCTGTGCGGGGCCGTCTACCTGCGGCCCCGCGGCTGGTGGGTGGTGCCGTTCGCCGCGCTTTTCCTCAGCGACCTCTGGATCAATCAGGTCTACCTGACCGAGTACGGCTACGGCTACGGCTCCGTGCAGATGGCGGTGCGCATCGGCTGCTTTGCCGCCGCCCTCGGCATCGGCCTGCTGGTCGCGCAGCGCAAGTCCTGGCTCAACCTCGCCGCCGGCACGCTGGGCGGCGCCCTGCTCTTCTATCTCGCCACGAACACCGCCTCCTGGGCGGGCGATGTCGCCTACGCCAAGACCGCGGCCGGCTGGTGGCAGGCGATGACGGTCGGTCACCCCGAGTTTCCGCCCACCCTGTATTTCTTCCGGAATTCCCTCGTGAGCGACCTGCTGTTCACCGGCGCGTTCGCGCTGGTGATGGAGGGACGTGCGCGCAAGGCCGGTCAGCCCAGCCTGCTGGCGCGCGCCTAGGTCGGGCGGATGATGGGACTCTGATAGGACGGATAGGACCGATGGGAGGATGATTTTCAGACCATAGGTCCCATCCGTCCTCTCCGTCCCCTAGGTCCCATCCTCCGTCACAGCAGATCCGCCGCGAGCTCGGCCAGCTTGGAGCGCTCGCCCTTGCTCAGCTTCACATGCGCCGAGAGCGCGTGGCCCTTCATGCGATTGTGGCAGTACACCAGGCCGTTGCTCCGGGAGTCGACATAGGGATTGTCGATCTGGGCCGGATCGCCGATCAGGACGATCTTGGAGCCTTCGGAAATGCGGGTGATGACCGTCTTGACCTCGTGCGGCGTCAGTTGCTGCGCCTCGTCGAGAATGAAGAAGCGGCGGGCGATCGAACGGCCGCGGATGAAGCAGAGCGCCTCGACCTCGACCAATCCGCTGCGGATCAGGCGCTCGTAGGGCTTCATCGGCGGGGCCGAAGACGGGCCGGCATGGGACACCGATGGCTGCGGCGGCGCGGAGAGCGCGCTCTCGTGGTGCTTCTTGTGCTTCTTCTTCGAAACCTTCTTCGCGGCGAACTGCGGCTCCTTGGGCGGCTTGGAGGGAATCAGCACCTCCAACGCGTCGAAATAGGGCTGCAGCCAGGGCTTCATCTTCTCGTCGAGCGAGCCCGGGAGGAAGCCGATGTCCTTGCCGAGCGCAATGACCGGACGGGAGATCGACACGCCATCGTAGCGCGACTGGTCGTCATGCGTCTGGTGCAGCGCGCAGGCGGTGGAAATCAGGGTCTTGCCCGTGCCGGCCTTGCCGAAGCAGGTGATGAGCGAAATCGAGTCATCGAGCAGCGCGTCCATGAAGAACTGCTGCTCGAGATTGCGCGCACGGATGGCGATGCCGCCCGGGGCCTTGACGAACTCCGGGATGTGCAGGCGGCGCACGATGCCCTCGCCATAGTAGCGCGCCGGCATGGTCTTGCCCTCGTCGGAGCGCAGCAGGACATACTCGTTGAGGTAGAGCCCGCTGGCGGAATCCTTGCCGATGTCGAACTCACCCTCTGAGCAGAAGCGCTGCAATTCGTAGACCGTGACCGGAATGTCCCGGTAGCCCATCTCCTCGGGCGTCTCGGGGACCTTGTCGTTCAGGTAGTCCTCAGACTCGAGCCCGAGCGCGCGCGCCTTGAGCTGCACATTGACGTCCTTCGTGACAAGAATGACCGGCGGCGTGTACTGCTCCTGGACGAAGAGGGCCGAGGCAATGATCCGATTATCCTTCTTTGACAGATCCGGGAGGATCGCCCGCAGCCGGGTCATCGCCGGGGAGGTGCGGCTGACATCGGTCAGGTAAGGATTGATGATGATGGAGAGCGTGCCGCCGTTGGGCAGTTCGACTCCCTCATGCATCGAGCGTGAATCGGGCAGAAGTTCCTGCAGAATGCGGTGGACGCGGCGGGCGTTGCGGCCGCGTTCCGTGTTCTGCTCGGATTTGATCGAGTCCAGTTCTTCCAAAACCTCGACGGGGATCGCCAGGTTGTTCTCCTCGAACTTGTAGATCGAGTGAGGGTCGTGAAGAAGGACGTTGGTGTCCAAGACGAAGGTTTTCACCTTCGCAGAGACCTTGAGCCGCGATTTTGGGGCGATCGCCCCGCTCAGGTGTTCCATCGTGTGGATATCTTGTGAATAACCCTGCACACGCCGTGCCAGTTGTAAATGCGCGATTTGCAAAAACGGGGGAAAGTTGCGCGTTCGTCACGCCCCGGCGGACCGTACTGCGCGCGCCACGCTCGTCGCGGGCCAAAAAGAAAGCGGGCCGACTACCCCTAGTCGGCCCGCCCGTGTCTTACTTACTCAGTTACCCCAAATTTCCCGCTAAGCAGGAAACATGTAAACCAGAACCACAGAGTAAGACGCAGGACTTCTGAAAACGTTGCAAATTAACCGAAGAAAATCACTAGCACCTCAGGCGTAAGAGGATCCACCCTCGCGTCGCACGGGCGTTTTCGGTTTCGGCGGGGCCCAAAGACGCAGCAAAAGTTCAGCGAGATTCCGCATGCTGGTGCGCTGCAGACCTTCGTGCCGCACGCGGTCCATAAACGGAGCGGCGACCCCGGCCCGTTCCTCGTAATAGGACCAAAGGGCATCGGCGAGACGCGAGGAAGCCTCGTGCGGATCCGCGAGCCGCGCGGCCGCCTTCGCCTTGTCCACCCAATAGCTTTTTTCCTCCGGATGGGCATTCAGGTAGTCGAAAACGAGCTGTTCGCTGCGATTGAGGCTCATGGTGTGGGCACCAAACGCTGCGGGCTTGGTCTATGAAAACAACCGCAAAGCCCTCCTCCACCTCGGCATTGCAATTTCGACCCATCCTGCTAGCTAACAATTAATCCCCTAATCTCCATGTGGCAAAAACTTAAAGAACAACTCCCTGCCGTGATCCTCACGCTGCTGGCCATTGGCGGCGGCGCGTACTGGCTGCACACCAAGACGGTGGCGCAGATGGCCGCGAGCCAGCAGGCGGAAATCGCCGCGCTGCGCGAGCAGACCAATGCCGAGATGAAGGCGAACGCCGAGGAAACGCGTCGCCAGATCGACGCCGTCAACACGCTGCTCAAGGATGCCATCGAGAAGCGCGCGGCCGACGCGTTCATGACCGACGAGGAAATCGCCAAGCTCAACGCCGAGAAGGTCGACGAGCTCGCGACCGCGATCGCCACCAAGATCCAGCCCTACAATCCGCTGCCCAAGACGCCCGAGGAGGCCGAGAAGCAGCAGAATGAGCAGGTCGATAAGGTCTCGACCCGCATGGCCGAGCGGATCCAGCCGATCCTCTCCCAGATGGCGGCCGATCAGAATCTCACCCGCGAGTCGATCGTCGGCTACAGCGAGAAGATCTCCGACCAGATCAGCGTCGTCCTCACCAGCGAGCTGGCCCGCAATCAGCAGCTGAACAACAATCTAGTCGAAACGCAGGCCGTCGCCCGCGACTCCCTCGGCCTTTCGCAGGAGCTGACCGCCCTCTACCTGGCCTCGTTCAAGGACCAGGGCGTGCTGACCCGCATCCTGTCCCTGCCGGCCAATGTGATCAAGGACGCCTCCCAGCTGAGCATCGTCAACAGCCAGGAGCGCAAGGCGAAGGAAGAGCAGCTCATCGCCAAGCTCGCGGAGATCCAGAAGCGCCTCGAGATCATCCAGGCCGCCGCTCCGGCCCAGTAAGGCCCGCGCCCACGCGAGCCTCCTTTTCAAGCTACGCGGCCCGCCGCGTAGCTTTTTTGTTTTCCACGTCCCCGTTTCCCGCCTTTCCGTCGCCATGCCACGCCGCCCGCTCCAATCCTTCCTTACCCTGCTCGCCACGCTCGCCCTGGCCTTCGCCCTCACCGGCTGCGGCCAGCGCGAAACCGCCGTTGAAGCGGGCAATCGCGACCAAGTCATCCACTTCGGCAACCTCGGCGAGCCCTCGGACCTCGATCCGCAGATCGTCGCCTCCCAGCAGGACTTCCAGATCATCCTGAATCTGATCGAGGGCCTGACCGCCTACGATCCGGTGGACGCCCGCCCGGTGCCCGGGGTGGCCGAGCGCTGGGAGGCGTCCGCGGATGGCCTCACCTGGACGTTTCATCTGCGCGCCAATGCCGTCTGGTCCAACGGCGACCCCGTCACCGCTCACGACTTCGTGTGGTCCTTCCAGCGGATGCTCTCGGCCGGCCTCGGCTCCGAATACGCCTACCTGCTCTATGCGCTGGCCCGCGGGGCGGATTACCATCAGGGCACGCTCAAGGACTTCAGTCAGGTCGGCGCCAAGGCGGTGGATGACCGCACCCTGGTGCTGACCCTCGATCACCCGGTCCCCTACCTTCCGGGCCTGGTTGCCCATTCCGCTTGGTATCCGGTGCATCGCGCCACGATCGAGAAATTCGGCCGGATGGATCAGCGGGGCACGCTCTGGACCCGCCCCGGAAACTTTGTCGGCAATGGCGCGTTCGTGCTCAAGGAGTGGAAGCCCAATCAGGTCATCGTTCTGGCCAAGAGCCCGACCTACTGGGATCGCGACCAGGTCCGCCTCACGGAGGCCCACATCTACCCGATCGAGAGCTCTACGACCGAGGAGGCCTCGTTCCGCTCCGGCCAGCTGCATGTCACCGCGCAGGTTCCCCAGGGCAAGATCGCGGTGTACAAGCAGGAGAACCCCCAGTTTCTGCGCCAGGAAACCAATCTCGCGACGTACTTCTATCGCTTCAACGTCAACAAGCCGCCGCTGAATGACGTGCGCGTCCGCCGCGCCCTGTCGATGGCGATCGACCGGCAGGCCATCGTCGATCACGTCGCCCAAGGCGGTCAGCCGCCCGCCTTCACCCTCACCCCGCCCAACACCGGCGGCTACACCGCACCCGCCGCGCTGCAGGAGGATGTCGAGGCTGCCCGAAAACTCCTGGCCGAGGCCGGTTTTCCCAATGGCGCGGGCTTCCCCAAGGTGGAGATCCTCTACAACACCACCGAGGGCCACCGCATGATTGCCGAGGCGATTCAGCAGATGTGGCGGCGCAACCTCAACCTCGACATCGGCCTCTACAACCAGGAGGCCAAGGTCTGGGTCGATACCATGCGCCAACTGGACTACCAAATCGCGCGCTTCGCCTGGGTCGGTGACTACCTGGATGCGAGCACCTTCCTCGACCTGATGACGTCGACGAGCGGCAACAACCAGACCGGCTGGAGCAATCCCGAGTACGATCGCCTTGTTCGTGAGGCCACACGCACGCTCGACGAGAGCAAGCGCTTCGACCTCTACCGTCAGGCCGAGCAGATCCTCATGAACGAGTCGCCGATCATGCCGATTTACTTCTATACCCGCAACTATCTGCGGCTGCCGACCGTCAAAGGCTGGCACGGCAATCTGCTCGACCTTCACCCGCTCAAGCACGTGTCCCTCGCGCCCTGATCGTTCGGGTCGCCCCGTCGTGCATTTTGCAAGCGGGGCGGAAGCAACCTCCTGCACCTTGCAGGAAGGGCGGAGTCCGCGGCGTCAGACGTGAATTCTTATGCTGCTTCCCGATAATGGGTTAAGTTAAGTCTCCGTGCGTTGGCACGGGTCTGGGTAAGGGAAGGGACGAATCCTTCGTCCTCCCTTCAACCCCGACCCGCCCATGATCCCAACGCCTGTTCATCCCTCCCGCCCGAATCCGTCCCGCGCGTTGAAGGTGCCCTCGTTTCCGGCCTCGGAATCCGCCAAGGCGGAAGCGCAGGCCGATACCCTGCTGGTCCAGCGCTTCAATGCCGGTGACGAGACCGCCTTCGTCGAGATGATGCGGCGCTACCACGGCCGCATCTACGGCCTCGCCCACAATCTCCTGCGCAATCGCGCCGATGCCGAGGAAATCACACAGGACACGTTCATTCGTGCGCACCGCAATCTCGGCAAGTTCCGCGGCGACTGCTCGCTCGCGACCTGGCTTTACCGCATCGCGCTGAACCTGTCGCGCAACCGCTACTGGTACTTCTTTCGCCGGCGGCGGCAGGACTCCATCTCGCTCGAGGGCGCCATCTCCAGCGAGTCGGACACCACCTTCGCGGATTTCATTCCGGACGCGACGCCCGACCCCGTGCAGGAGTCGGTCACGACGGAGTTCGCCGAGCTGATCGCCCGGTGCATGGACCAGCTGGACGCCCGCCACCTGGAGATCCTGACCATGCGCAATGTCCTCAGCCTCTCCTACGGCGAGATTGCGCGGGC
>CAYZCV010000062.1:0-18856 GCA_964476965.1 uncultured Opitutus sp.
CCGAAGACGAGCTCCGCTCGGCTTTCGGTCAATTCGGTTCCGTGACCGACGTTTACGTCGCCATGGACAAGATGACGGGCCGCCCACGCGGCTTCGCGTTTGTCACCATGGGCACGGCCGAAGAGGCCAAGGTTGCCGCTGAGAAGATGAACGGCACCGATCTCGGTGGCCGCGCTCTCACCGTCAATGAGGCCCGTCCGAAGGAAGAGGGCGCTGGTCGCTCGTTCGGCGGCGGCGGTGGCGGCGGTGGTCGTGGCTTCGGCGGCGGCGGCGGTGATCGCCGTGGCGGCTTCGGCGGCGGCGGCCGTGGCGGCGACCGTCGTTACTAAGTAACGATTCGGCTAACAGCCGATTTTTATCAGGGACGAAGCGCCCCGCGCGCTTCGTCCCTTTTCATTTATGCCTCCCGGCCTTCCGCGGCCGTGATGGGCATGTCCGAAAACTGTCGCTGGGGTCGCTGACCCCGGTGACCTCAGCTCTCATTGGTTGCAGAAACGGACCGGGTCCACGACTCTGGCTGCAATCAACCTCCGACCGCTTGAGCGGTCCTTTTGCCATGGCTTTTAAAGCACTCGAACTCTCCGCGCCCGTTCTGCGCGGCATCCAGGCGGCCGGCTACTCCGAGCCGACCCCCATCCAGCTGCGCGCGATTCCCGTGGTGCTTTCCGGCCGTGACCTGGTGGGCTCCGCCCAGACCGGCACCGGCAAGACCGCCGCCTTTGCGCTGCCCATCCTTTCCAAGCTCGGCGCCCACAGCCCGAAGCCCCGCGTCCTCGTGCTCGAGCCCACGCGCGAACTCGCCGCGCAAGTCGAGACCGCCTTCCGCGACTTCGCCCGTTTCACCGACAACCGGGCGGTCGCCCTGTTTGGCGGCGTCGGCTACGGCGCCCAGCGCCAGGAACTGAAGCGCGGGGTCGACATCGTTGTCGCCACGCCCGGTCGCCTGCTGGACTACCTCAAGAGCGGCGAACTCTCGCTGCGCGACATCCAGATCCTCGTTCTCGATGAGGTCGACCGCATGCTCGACATGGGCTTTCTGCCCGTCGTGAAGGACATCATCGCCCGCTGCCCGCGCGAGCGGCAGACCTTGTTTTTCTCCGCCACCGTCCCGCCCGAGATCGCCGCCGTGGCCGCCTTTGCGCTGCGCGATCCGGTGCGCGTTGAGGTGGGCGTGAACCGCTCGGTCAATCAGTCCGTGACCCATGCGCTGTACCCGGTGGCGTGGGCCCAGAAGTTCGACCTGCTGGTGGCGCTGCTGGAGAAGCTCGAATTTGACAGCGTGCTCATCTTCTCGCGCACCAAGCACGGTGCGGACAAGATCGCGCACAAGCTCAAGGGCGCCCGCCATTCCGTGGCCGTGCTGCATGCGAACCGCTCGCAGAATCAGCGCATCGAGGCATTGGCCGGCTTCAAGAGCGGCAAGTACGAGATCATGGTTGCGACCGACATCGCCGCCCGCGGCATTGATGTCGCCGGCGTGTCGCATGTCATCAACTACGACGTGCCGGAGAATCCGGAGGACTACGTCCACCGCATCGGCCGCACCGGCCGGGCCCAGGCGGTTGGCGATGCCCTGACGCTCGTCACTCCGGAGAACGCGGACGACATCCGTTCGATCCAGCGCTTCATTGGCCAGAAGATCCCCGAGCTCCGGCTCGAAGGCTTCACCTACGCTCCCTTCGTCGCCCGGCCCCAGCCGGCCGGTGGCCAGCCCCAGCGCGGCGGTCGCGGTCAGTCCGGTCGCCAGGGGGGTGGCGGCGGTCGCCCAGGCGGTGGCGGGGGCGGCGGTGGCCGTCAAGGTGGCGGCGGCGGGCGCTTCGGCGGCCGGCGTTGATTTCACCCTCGGCCCAGATCCGACCTTCCTTCTTCCTGGACCGCATGGCATCCGTCTCTGCGGTCCAGGCCCATCTCGACGCGCTGCGCGCGTGCGTTCGGTGTCCCCGGATGCATCGTCCGGCCGTCGTTGGTCGGCCTGTGACCGGCCGCGTGATCCTCGTTGGGCAGGCGCCCGGCGACAAGGAACCGCGGCTCGGTCGTCCCTTCGCGTGGACGGCAGGCAAGACGCTGTTCGCGTGGTTTCACACCGCTCTGGGTTGGACGGAGGACGAGGTGCGCGAACGCATTTACTTTGCCGCGGTCTGTCGCTGCTTTCCGGGCAAACAGCCGGGAGGCGGCGACCGCGTGCCGGCGCCGGACGAGATCGCCGCCTGTGCGGACTGGCTTGGGCGCGAATTCGCCCTGTTGGAGCCCCAGCTGGTGATTCCGGTGGGGAAACTCGCGATCAGTCAGTTCCTGCCGGTGAACCGGCTGAACGACCTGATCGGCCGTTCCCAGCGAGTGACTTACGCCGGACACCCCCTCGATTGCATCCCGTTACCCCATCCCTCCGGGGCTTCGACGTGGCATCGACGCGAACCCGGAAAGACGCTGCTCCGCCAGGCGCTGGCCCAGCTGGCTGCGCATCCGGCGATGAAGAAGTTTTGACCGGGCGTCCCAACCCGGTTCGTTTCATGCCATGACAGTTCCCGGTTTTCCCATGACCTCCCTGATCCGCGTTCTTGGTTTGCTCACCCTCCTGCTCGCCCCGCTGGCGCTCCACGCGCAGCGCGAAAAGCTTCCCCCCGAGGATCTGGCGATCGTGGTGCAGCGGTGGCCCGATGCGAAACGGACCTCGACCGGGCTGCGCTCGCAGCTCGTCAAACCGGGTACGGGCGAGCGTCCGAAGCCGGGCCAGTTGGTCACCGTCAACTACAAGGGCTCCTTGCTGGATGGCACCGTCTTTGAGGAGAACCTCGATCCCGCCAAGGCCTTCACGTTTCGCCTCGGGCGCAATGTGGTGATCGATGGCTGGGAGGAGGGCATCCAGCTCATGCAGGTGGGCGAAACCCGTCTCTTCATCATCCCGTTCGAGCTCGGCTATGGCACGCGCGGACAGCCGCCGAAGATTCCGCGGCGCGCCACCTTGATTTTCGAAGTGACGCTGGTCGCTACGCCGCCCGACCCGGTTCCGGGAGCAAAGTGACCGTCCGGCGCGACGTCCAAAGGATGTCCACCGTGTAGCAGGCCAACCCGGTCCAGATGCAGGCAAACGCCCAGGCCCGGGCCGGGGTGAGCGGCTCCTGGTACGCGAGCCAGCCAATGAAGAACTGCAGGGTCGGCGCCACGTACTGGAGCAGCCCGAGCGTCGTGAAGCGCAGGCGCTTGGCGCCGTAGGCGAATAGCAGAAGGGGAATGGCGGTGACCACCCCGGAACTCAGCACCAGCAGGGTGCGCGGGAGATCGACCTGTCCGAGGGCGCCGGTGCCGATGTGGTGACGCCAGAGCAGCAGGCCCGCCGCCACGGGTGCGAGCAGGGTGGTTTCGACCGCCAGACCGTTCAGCGCCCCGAGGGGCGACTGCTTTCTTAGCAGGCCGTAGGCTCCGAAGGAGGCGGCGAGGGAGAGGGCAATCCACGGTACGCGTCCCACCTGGATCACCAGCAGGGCAACGCCGGCTGCCGCGCAGCCGATCGCGGCGATCTGCACCGGCCGCAGGCGCTCGTGAAAAACGAGCCGACCGAGGGCGACATTGATCAGGGGCACCAGGAAGTACCCCAGGCTGCACTCGAGCACGTGCCCGGCGTTCACGGCCCAGACGTACACCAGCCAATTGACCGTGAGCAGCAGGCTGCTGGCGAGATTGAGGAGGAAGCCCCGCGGCGTGGAGAGGGCGCGGAGGATCTCGCCGAATCCGCGCCGCCAAAGCACGATCGCGGCAACGAAAGCGAGCGACCAGACCACGCGGTGGGCGATCAGCTCGTGCGCGTCGATGCCCTGCAGCTGTTTCCAGTAAAGCGGCACGAGGCCCCAGCAGGCGTAGCCGGCGAAGGCGGCGAACGCACCGCGGGACGCATCGGGATGGGAGGAGGCCGGGGACAAGCAGCTAGGGTCGGTCTCACCCCGCCAACCGTCAATGAACGACCCGCTGTGCCGGTGCGCCGGGCAGACGGCTGCGCGCGGCCCCAGGCCTGGCGTCAGCGTCCGCCCGCTCCGCGGACGTATTCAAAACGGTCGCGGAACTCCTGCAGGGCCATGCGACGGGCCTGAATGCCATCCGGCGCCGAACCTGCGAGCAGCAGTTCGCCGACCCGCTTGGTCACCCAGCGTTCCTTGAAGGCTTCCTCCAGCTCAGCCGCACTGGTCGACGGAGCCTCTTTTTTGGATGAGCTGGCGCAGCCCGAAAGCCCGGCCCCGAGGACGGCAAGGGTGAGCAAAAGCAGGCGAATAGGCTTCATCGCAACAATAACACTTAGTTTACGCAGAGTGCCCCAAGGTTCCAGTGAATCTTTTTGGTTTCGCGCGGAGCGAAAATCGTTATCTCAGCACTCGCATGAGTGACGAGCCCCAGACTCCTCCGCTGCGTCTGAAACCCCGGGTTTCAGCGGCCGGCACGCCGCCAGCGGAGTCGTCGCCCGGCGCGGAGGCCGCCAGCCCGGCGCCGACTCCGGCGGCGGGCGAGGGCGTGGCCCGCCTTCGGATCAAGCCCCGGCTCTCGCTCGACCCGGCACCGACACCCGAGCCTACCCCCGCACCGTCTTCCGAGGCGGTCGTGGTTCCGGCACCTGAAATGGCTCCGCCCGTGATCGCCACAGCCGCGGCGGCCGAGACCCCGGCCGAGGAGGCTCCGCGGATCAAGCTCAAGCCCCGCATCGCGTCTGAGCCGGCGGCGGCGAACCCGGCACCGGCGCCAGCCCCCGTGCCCGTCCCTCCCGCGGCGCCGATCATTCCCGTCGCGCCGCCCCCGCCCCCGCCCCCGCCTCCACCGCCGCCGCCTCCGGCTCCGGCTCCGCGTGCGGTTGCGGCACCACCACCTCCTGCGCCCCCGCCGCCGCCATCCGCGATCACCCCGGCGGCCGAGGAATCCCCCGCGGCCGACGCGGTCAAATTCAAGCTCAAGCCAAAGCCGGCTCCCGCTCCGGGTCCGGCCGAAGCCCCGCCGCCTCCTCCGGTTCCAGCCTCCGTTCCGGCAGCCGCCGTGGGCGCGGCGGTGCCGCCCCCCCTCCCGACGCTTACGCCGCCGCCGGTGGTCCTGGGGGCCGATGCGCCGCCGGCACCTGCCACGCCCCCTCCGCCGAGCGCCCCGGGTGCCGAGGATGCGGCCGCCCCTTCACCGCCGCCGCCCCCGCCCGGTCGAAAGGCCGGCCGCTCCGCCCGCGGCTCCAAAGTGCCGCGCCCGCCCATGGCGAAGCGCACCAAGTGGATGGTCCTTGGCCTGGGCGTGGTCGCCCTCGGCGCGGCCGCCTTTTTCGGCGCCACCTTGCTGCTCGACCCGCCGCCGCCCCCGCCCGTCCTCAATCGACCGATTGCCAAGGGGGCCGGCACGCCGCCCCCCGCCCTCACTGCGGCGCCCGATGCCGCGTCTGAGGCGGGCAAGATGATCGAAAAGGCCCAGCAGGCGCTCGCCGCCCGCGCCGGAAGTGCGCCCGAGACCGAGGCCGTCCTCGCCGCCGCCACCACCCCGTCCTCACCCGCTCCCGTTGCGCCCGCCGCCGCGGAGGCCACGCCGGCGGAAGGCAGCGGTGCCACGGCTCCCGCTCCGGCCGCCGAGGCCCCCGCGGTTGTCGCGCCACCCGAACCCGAGGTGGAGCCGACGCCGGCCTTCAAGCGCTTTGTGCTCGAGATGCGCGTCAACGGGGTGTTCCAAGGCGATCCGCCGCGGGCGCTCATCAACGGCCGCACCGTGCGGCCCGGCGAGTTTCTCGACAATGGCCTGGGCATTGTCTTCCACGGCATCGATCCCGAGAAGAAGCTGATCCTCATGCGCGACGCCAATGGCGCGCGCATGACGCGAAAGTACTGACGCGAGGCTCCCCCGGGATCAGCTCGCGAGCGCGTCGCGAATGCTTCGGAGCAGAACCGGATCGGTCGCGATGCCGGTCACGCCGTTCACGACGAACTGGACGCCCACACAGAGGAGCAGGAAACCCATGATGCGGGTCAGCGCGGACATGCCGTTGACGCCGATGACCTGGACGATGCGGCCCGAGAGTCGCAGGGCCGTGTACGTCACCCCGGCAACGAACAGGATGCCGAGGATGATGGCTCCGTAGTCAAGTGGGCCGCGGGCCAGCGAGCTGAAGCCCAGCGTCACGGCAATCGAACCCGGGCCGCTGAGCGTCGGCATGGCCAGCGGGGTGAAGGAGATGTCGCGTTTCGCGCGGGCCGCCGCCGTCTCCTGATCATCCGGTCCGGCGCGCCGGGCGGGCGGTGACAGCATCGACAGGCCGATCCCGGCGACCAGCAGGCCGCCGGCGATGCGCATGCCGGGCAGCGACAGGCCGAAGAAATTCATGATGAAGGTGCCGCCGATCAGAAAGGCGACGAGGATGCCCACCATATAGATGCACCCCTTGAGGGCCTGCTCCCGCCGGCGCTCCTCGCTGTCCCCCTCGGTGATGGCGAGAAAGGCTGGCGTGGCCGCGAGGGGATTGATCAGCGGCAGCAGGGCAATGACCGTGCCGAGAATCAGCTCCCAGAAATGCATCGCACCGCTCATGAGAGTGACCGGGTTACCAGGTTTCGACCGGCCCCTTGGGGACCGGGATGGAATCGCGGGCGAAGACCGGGTCGTCCGGATCGCGCAGGAACGAGGCGACGAGCGGGTCGGGCTGGAATTTCGGCAGCAACTCCCCCTGCTCGTCGCAGAACTGCTGGCGCCAGGTGAGGTAGCCGGCCAGCGCAGCCTCGAAGTCGGCCCGGGAGCGGATCGTGATGATGGCCGACTTGAACGGACGGGAGGGACCGAAGCGCTTCGCGTACCACGGGGCGACCTTCCGGAAATGCTTTGCCCCGTCGGCCTCGCCGTAGAATTCACAGTAGCGATCGAAGTGCCGGCGCATGACGCGCACGCGCTCCAGGAAGGTGGGCTCGGGAAGAAGTTCGCCGGTCGTGATCAGGTGGGCGGTGCGGCGAAAGATCCACGGATCGTAGAACGCCCCGCGGCCGATGCTGACGCCGGCGCAACCCGTTTCGTTGAACATGTGCTGGGCGGCCTCAGGCGTGGTGACATCGCCATTGCCGATGACCGGGATGGTGCGCACCGCGTCGACGACCGAGCGGATCCCTGCGAGATTGACGGTGCCGCTGAACCCCTGCGCGCGCGTGCGGCCGTGGACAAAGACCGCCTTCACGCCCACATCCTCGAGCACGCGGGCCAGATCGGGGGCGGTGAGATTGTCGTCATCCCAGCCAAGGCGCATCTTGGCGGTCACGGGGATCTTCACGGCGTTGACCATGCCGCGCACCAGCGCGGCGGTCTTGTCGAGCTCGGTCATCATGGCGGAGCCGCCGCCGATCTTGACGACCTTCTTCACCGGGCAGCCCATGTTGATGTCGACCGAGTGCGCGCCGAGTGACTCGCAGATCACCGCTGCATCGCGCATCTCCTCCGGCACGGCACCGAAGAGCTGGATGGCCAGCGGCCGGTCCTCCGGTGCGGTCGCGACGAGCTGCAGCGCGCGGGGATTCCGTTCGATGAGCGAGCGGGCGTTGACCAGATCGGTCGTGGCCCAGCCGAGCCCGCCGAGTTCGCGCACGGTCAGCCGCATCGGCAGGTTGGTGTAACCCGCCAGCGGCGAAAGAAAGAGCGGCGACGCCAACTCAATGGATCCGATACGCATGGAAGTCCCGGCCATCATGCGCCCCATCCCCCCGTCCGCAATCCCAGGCATCAAGTAACCTATTGGGTTACTTGTTCAGAGGGTCAGATCGCGGCTTTTCTTCGCGTTCTTTTCGGACAGCCAATGCAGCATCCGCAGCAGGACCTCGGCATCCGGCAGGCGGGAGCGGGCCTTCAGGTAGTCGTTTAGCCGTTGCTTGGGAATTCCCAGGTACCGAGCCAGCCTAACCTTGCTGCCATACGGACGGAGGTTCTGCCGGAGGAGGGCGGCGCAGACGTTCCACATGGGAGTCTGCAGTCCGGGACGGCGGGTGCGGTAACCCTTGCGCCGCTTCCGCAGCGCTTGTTGGGCGCGCTCCGCGCCGGCTTGGGCGGCGATGAACATCAACTCCGCCAGTTCGCCCCAGAACCGGAGGCGCTGATCGAGAGGCACGAGCATGCCGCCATCGTGTAACCCAATAGGTTACTTGACGATTGGAAAACGGCTACAGGTATCCAAGGGGTTGTTACGCTTGCGCGTCGGGGCAAGCGGTGTTCAGAGCGCGGCCTTCATGCGGCGCAGGGCCTCGGTGAGCGTGGCGCGGGGGCAGCCGAAATTGAGGCGGACGTGCTGGCCGGGCTTGGCGCCGAAAAACGTGCCCTCGCTCAGGCCGACGCCATGCGCTTCGAAGTGGGCGATCGGATCGGTGAGCTTGAGCGCGGAAACGTTGAGCCAGGCGAGGTAGGTCGCCTCGATCGGGGCCTCGACGCGCACGCCGGGCAATTCGCGGGCGATGAGATCGAGGAGGAAGTCCCGGTTGCTCCGCAGGTAGGCGAGCAGGGCCTGGCGCCACGGCTCGCTGTCACGGTACGCCGCCTCGCAGGCGGTGAAGCCGAGCGTGGTGACCTCGGCCACGATGCCGGCGCCGGCCTTGGTGAAGCGTTGGCGCAGCGCTGGGTCCGCAATGATGGCGAAGGAGGTTCCGAGCCCGGGGACGTTGTAGGTCTTGCTCGGGGCCATCAGCGTGACGGTGCGGGCTGCGAGCTCGGGTGACAGGCTGGCGGCGGGCACGTGGGGCAGCGCCGGATCGAGGATGAGATCGCAATGGATCTCGTCCGAGCAGAGCACGAGCTGGTGGCGGGCGCAGAAATCCCCGAGCCGGACGAGCTCCTCGCGACGCCAGACGCGGGCGAGGGGGTTGTGCGGATTGCAGAGGATGAACAGGCGCGTGCGGGGCGTGACGGCGCGCTCGAGCGCCTCCCAGTCGATCTCCCAGCGGCCATCCGTGCCGCGGACATCGGAGCCGGGCGTGAGCACAAAGGGCACCTGCACGGAGTGGCGCCGACTGTTCTTGGGCGCGCTCATGAAGGGCGGGTAGACGGGCGTGAGCGTCAGAGCCTCCTCGCCCGCCTCGGCGAAGGCCTGGGCGGTGACGTTGAGGCCGCAGACCAAGCCGGGCAGCCAGACGATCCAGGAAGGATCAATCGTCCACCCGTAGCGCGAGGCGAGGGCGTTGACCACGGCGTCCACCGTCGACTTGACCGGCCGGGCGTAGCCGAAAATCCCCTGGTCCACGCGCGCGTGCAGCGCGTCGAGGATCGCGGGCGAGGACCGAAAATCCATGTCGGCGACCCACATCGGCAGGATGTCCTTGCCGGCGTACTTCTGCCACTTCTGGGAGTCGGTCCCGAGACGCACGGGAACGGTGTCAAAATCGAACGGAGTCATGGGTTTGGTTGTACGGAGGTCGCCGCGAAAGGACAGGATTTGTTGCAGGCTGCCCCCGCCCGCGCGCGACCGCGACGGTTTTTCCCGGGTGTGACGTCACACCCTCGGACATTCTTTCCCACTCAGTTGGATCCGGGTCACGGCGACATTTGGGAATGAGCCAGTTACGCAGGTGTTTGGACGGGCATCGGACCTGCAGAAGCGGGTCATCGTCTGATTCAACCCATTAACCCACTCCCATCATGAGACTCGTACGTTATACCTACCCGACCACCCGCACCCTGAGTCCGGTTTACGGCGCGCTTGCCCGCAGTCCTTGGACTGGCTTGGAGAGCGAGCTCGACCGGCTGTTTGACTCGGCCTTGAGCGGCCTCGCGGCCCCGACCGCGGGCCGGTTCCCGGTCGATCTCTACGAAGACAAGGACAACACCTATGTCCGCGCCGAGCTGCCGGGCGTGAACCGCGACGACATCGGCGTCGAGCTGGTCGACGGCCAGCTCAACCTGACGGCGCAGCGCAAGACGCCCGCCGCGGGCGATCAGCCGGCGCAGACCTATACCTTGAACCGCTCGGTCACCGTGCCGGATGCGGCGGTGCAGGTGGATAAGATCACGGCCGCCTATGAGAACGGCGTTCTCACCGTCACGCTGCCGAAGCGTGAGGAGAGCAAGCCGCGCAAGGTGACCGTTGCCGTCAAGTGAAGTCCGATTTCCTCATCACCCTTCATCCAGGAAAAATTCCCATGAGCCTGTTCCAATCCCTCGTTTCGCCCTTCGCGCGTGCTTCGTCCGCTCCGGCGGCGGGCACCGCCAACCTTGAGTCGGTTCCCTCGGTGCGTCCGCTATATGAGATCAAGGAGACCGCCGATGCCTTCGGTCTGGTCGTCCAACTCCCGGGCGTGGCCAAGGAGGACCTTGAGATCACCGCCGAGGACGACGTGCTTCGCATCGTCGGCCGGCGCGGCTGGAAGCGTCCGGACGGCTGGACGCCGCTCTACCGCGAGAGCACGGATGCCCCGTATGAGCTGGTGCTGGGCCACGACCACGCCGTGGCGCTCGAGCGCGTGCACGCGGAGCTGAAGGACGGCGTGCTGCGGGTCTCGCTGCCGAAGACGGAGGCGATCAAGCCGCGCAAAATCGCGGTCGCCTGATCCCGGAGCGATCCGCGGTGCGCGCGGGTGTGCCGCCCCTCCAGCCGGACCCAAGCGGGTCCGGCTTTTTTCTTGGGATTCGGCGGCGGGATTCCCAGCATCCGAATCATGGACAACCCCGGCCCCCTGCTGATCGTGCTGACCCTCGCGGCGGGGATTCCGGTGCTGATCGCCTGGGCGGCCGCGCGGGCTTCGGCCAAGGCCTGGCGGAATGGTCAGGCGCTGGCCGACCGGCTGGGGCTCACCCTCGAGCCCGCGCAGCCGAAGTTCGGACGCTTCTACCCGTCGCCGAGAGCCAGTGGAATCATTCGTGGCAAGCGCGCGGCCTTTTTCTCGTTTGCGACCGGATCGGGGAAATCGCGCGTGACGTGGGCGGCGATCACGATCGCCCCGGCGGACGCCGGGGGCCTGACCTTTGCGATCGACCGGCAAGGGATCCTCACCCGTCTCGGGGAGCTGTTCGGAGCGAAGGAAATCCAGGTGGGTGAGCCTGCCTTTGATGCGGCGTGGTTCATCCAGACGAATCAGCCGGACTTTTTCCGTGCAGCCTTTCTGCCCGAGCTGCAGGCGAAACTCACCGCACTCCACGCGCAGGGCCAGCTCCGGGGCGGCCTGGTGCTCAAGGACGGCGTGGTGATGTACAAGGAGCAGGGGACCTTCCACCAGGAAGCCCAGTGCGCGCGTCTGGCGGGGGTGGTGGAACTGGCCTGCGACCTCGCTGACGTGGCCGAAGTCTGGGCGAAAGGCGCGCGATGAGGGCGAGTCAGGCGAGTGCCGGTTCGGGGATGTCGGGGGAGGCTCCGGGCGTTCGCGCGGTGCTGTTTTTTGACGGGGAGTGCGGCCTGTGCAACGGGCTGGTGCGGATCCTCATCCGGCTGGATGGGCCGGGGCGTCTCCACTACGCACCGCTGCAGGGGCCCTCGGCGCAGGCTTATCTGCGGACGCACGGGTTGCCGACAGAGGATTTCGACAGCCTCATCTTTGTTCCGGACTGGTCGCGCCGCGATCTCGCCGCGCATCAGATGCGAACCGACGGGGTCGTGGCGGCGCTCCGCGTGGTCGGCGGTCTGGCCGCCCCGCTGGCGTGGCTGGCGGTGGTTCCCCGCGCCTGGCGGGACGCGGCCTACAAGGGGGTGGCGCGGATTCGCTACCGTCTGTTTGGCGTTTGGCGTCCGCGACCCCTCGCGCGGCCGGAGTGGGCCGCGCGCTTCCTGCCCTAGGCGGCCCGAAAGCGGCGGGCCTAGGCCTTCTTCTCGGGAATCAGCAGCGACGCGCCGATCGACACGGCGAGTGTCAGGGCAATCACGCCAAGCGAGACACCGATCGAGACATGGTAGATCGAGGAGATGAGCATCTTCACGCCGATGAAGGCCAAGATGAAGGAGAGCCCGAGCCCGAGGTAGCGGAAGAGCCCCATCACGCCGCTGAGAGCGAAGTAGAGGGAGCGCAGCCCGAGGATCGCGAAAATATTCGAGGTGAAGACAATGAAGGGATCGCTCGTGATCGCGAGCACGGCCGGGATGGAGTCGAGCGCGAAGGCCACATCGGTGGTCTCGATCACGAGCAGCACGATGAACAGGGGCGTGGCCATCTTCTTGCCGTTGTGGACCGAGAAGAAGCGTCCCTCAACGTAGGTCGGGGTGACCGGGAAAAATTTCCGGAACAGCCGGACGGCGATGTTCTTCTCGGGATCGAGCTCCTCCTTCTTGGGCAGGGCCATCTTGATTCCGGTGATGACGAGGAAGGCGCCGAAGACGTAGATCAGCCAGTGGAAGCGTTCCAGCAGGCTGATGCCGGCGAAGATGAAGATCAGGCGCATCAGGGCGGCGCCGACGATGCCCCAGAACAGCACGCGATGCTGGTGGCGCGGCGGGACCTTGAAGTAGGTGAACACCACGATGAAGACGAAGACATTGTCCACGCTCAGGCAGATCTCGATCAGATAGCCGGTGAAGAACTCCAGCGCGGACTTGGGCCCCAGCCACTGCCACACGATGCCATTGAAGATCATCGCGAGCGTGAACCAGACGCCGCACCAGCCGAGCGCCTCCTTCATCTTGATGTCGTGCGACTTCCGGTGGAAGACACCGAGATCGAGCGCGAGCATCGCGACGATGAAGAGGAAAAAGGCACCCCAGGCCCAAAGCGGCAGAGCGTTCATGAATGGAAAATCGAGGCGCAGTGTGCGCAAGCCGGACCGGTGGGAGCAAGCCCGCGGTGCGTGCGGGTTGACAGGGGGTGACCCGACAACGCAATAAGAGGGCATCATGGCGTTTCGAATCCTCAGACTTTGGACGGTCGTCACCGCGCTGGCGGTGGCGGCGTCAGCGCAGGAGGCCTCCCCCGCGGCGACGGCCGACGCGGCCAACACCACGGCGGCCGCAGCGGCGGTCGCGACGGGGCAGGCCGAGGCCTATGTGCCCGACTTCCTCGAACATCTGGTCGATGCCCTGCTGGCGCTCTTCGATGTGCGGGGCAGCGGGAACACCTGGCAGCACTATGGGATCGCCGCGCTGATCCTGGTGGGCTCGTTCCTCCTGCGCCGCGTCGGTGCGACGATCCTCTTCGCGTTCTTCAAGAAACTGGCCGCCAAGACCAAGAGCACCCTCGACGACAAGCTGTTCCCGGCGCTGGAGGATCCGGTCAAGGCGTTGATCGCCCTGTTGGGTGCCTACGCCGCGGTGAAGGTCCTCAAGCTCTCCCCGCAGGTGGATGTGGTCCTCGCCCATTCGGCGACGGTGGCCTTCTCCTGCGCCCTCTTCTGGCTGTTCCTGCGGGCCTTCAACACGGTCCTGGACCACCTGCATGAGCTCACCCGTGAGCGCCAGCTCGGCGTCGCGGCCTTCATGCCGTGGATCAAGAAGACCCTGGTGGTCATGTTCGTGGTCTTCGGCGTCCTGATGATCGCGCAGAGCATGGGGGCCGACGTGAAGGCCTTTCTGGCCGGTCTCGGCATCGGCGGCTTGGCCTTCGCGCTCGCGGCGCAGGATACCATCGCGAATCTATTTGGCTCCGTCGTGGTCGCGATCGACCAGCCATTCAAGGTCGGTGAGACCGTGCAGATCGGTTCGCACTTGGGTTTGGTCGAGGACATTGGTCTGCGTTCCACCAAGCTCCGCACGTTGGCCAAGTCCCTGATCACCCTGCCGAACAAGACGGTGGCATCGGAGGCGATCACGAATCTTTCCCGCTTCACCCAGCGGCGTGTCGAGCAGGTCATCGGCCTGACTTACGACACGCGCGCCGACCAGATGGAGGCCATCGTCGAGGACTTCCGGCAGATCATTCTCGCCGAACCGGAGATCGATCCTACCTCCGTCATGGTGTATTTCCGCGACTACAGTGCGTCCTCGCTCGACATCTGGGTGGTCTACCTGACCCGTGATCCCGATTTTCAGGCTCATATGCGCCTACGCCAGCGAATCAATCTGGCGCTGATGCGGGCCGTGCAGTCCCGCGGCCTCTCCTTCGCCTTCCCGTCGCAGACCCTCTACCTGGAGGGCGAGGTGGCCCGCCGGCTCGCGGGAGGCGGAAACGCGCCGAAGGCGGTTACTTGACCGCCCCGCGGGGCGTCATAGCCTGATCGTTGTCATGAACTCCGCGCGCATCCTTGTGCTGGGCTCCCTGCTGACCCTCGCGTCCGGCGGGCGGGGCGGGGCGCAGGAATTGGCGGCCAGTTCCCCCTTCCTCCCGGGTGCCGGAGCCGTGGCCGGGGTGGTCACGGAGAACGCCCCGCTTGAGTTGCGCGGCATCGTGGGCACGGGCGCCAACCGCCTCTTCAACATCTTTGACCCCACGACCAAGCAGAGCCGCTGGGTGGGCCTGAACGAACCGGGCAGCAGCTTCACGGTGAAGGTCCACGACGAGGCATCGGACACGGTGACCATCGATTACGCGGGCCGATCCCTCAGCCTGCGCCTGCCCGAGTCGAAGATCACCCCGCTCGCACTCGCCGCGGCCCCGGCCCCGTCGGTGGTGAACAACCGCCCCCGGCGACCGGACAATGCGGAGGCCACCCCGGGGCAGGCGAGGGAACTGACACCGGAGGAGGCGAAGCGGCTGGAGAATGTGGCGGCGGAAGTCGCCCGGCGTCGCGCGCTGCGCAACGCGACCCAGAACGGCACGCCGTCGGCCACCCCGGCTCCCCGCTAGGCGGGCCGGAGCAGCCCGGCGGAAGCGCCCCGCGAAAAGTCGTGCGCCACCCGGGCCCGTTCTTAGGGTCGGTCGTTCCATGTCGACCGCCCCCACGCCCCCTCCTCCCGCAGCCGAGCTCGGCAATGGGCGGTTGATCGTGCGTCTGACCGGGCTGGCGTGGCGTTACCGGCGTCGGTGTCTGCAGGTGCTTGGATTGCAGCTGGTTCTGCTTACGCTCGGCCTGAGCGGCCTCAGCCTGACCGGCATCGGCATCGACTACATCCGCCACGAACTCGGCACGCGCGGCGTGGGCGAGGTGGTGGCGCGGCCCAACGGCATCTTTGGCCTGCACCTGCCGGATGGCTGGTCGGGGACCCAGGTGATTGCCGTCATTGCCGGCTGCATCCTGCTGCTGGCGCTCGTCCGCGCCTTCCTCAATTACGCCTACACCATCTCGGTCAACCGGCTGGTGCAGCAGAACCTCGTCATCGATCTGCGGGCGGAGATCTACGACAAGCTGCAGCGGCTCAGCTTTCGCTTCTTTGACGCCAATACGACCGGATCGATCATCACGCGGGTGACGGGCGATGTGCAGGCGGTGCGCATGTTCGTCGACCAGGTGCTGATCCAGAGCGTGATCATGGGGGTCTCGCTCACCGTCTACTTGGTTTACATGCTGAGCCTCAGTCCCGGCCTGACGGTGGCCTGCCTGGCCACGACGCCGGTCCTGGCGTGGATGACGGCGTGGTTCTCGCGCATCATCCAGCCGCGCTACCGGCGAAACCGTGATCTGGTCGACCAACTCGTCCAGCACTTCGCCGAGAGCATTCAGGGCATTCAGGTGATCAAGGGCTTCGGCCGCGAGGCCGAGGACCGGGCGGCGTTCCAGGCGCGCAACCGGGAAGTCTTTGAGCAGCAGCGCGGCATCTTCTGGCGCGTCAGCCTGTTTTCCCCGGCGGTGGGCTTCCTGACGCGGGTGAACATGATGGTCCTGCTTGGCTACGGGGGCTGGCTGGTGGTCCACGGCGACCTGCCGCTGGGAGCGGGCCTGGTCGTTTTCGCGGGCCTGCTGGAGCAGTTCTCGGGTCAGATCAACCAGATCGCGACCATCACCAGCAGCATCCAGCAGTCGCTGGTGGGGGCCCGGCGGGTCTTCGAGATCCTCGACGCCAAGGTGGAGGTGACCAGTGCGCCGGATGCGATTCGACGGCCGCGATTCGACGGCGCGGTTCGCTTTGAGGAGGTCCGCTTCGGCTACCGCGGGGCCGGCGTCGATTCACCGGTGCTGCACGACATCAATCTCGACGTGAAGCCCGGCCAGTGCGTGGCGATTCTCGGCGCGACCGGGGCAGGCAAGAGCGTGCTCATGGGCCTGATCCCCCGCTTCCATGATCCGGACAGCGGCCGCCTCCTGATCGATGGCTTTGATGCCCGCACCCTTCACCTCGACGACCTGCGGCGAAACATCGGCATCGTCTTCCAGGAGAGCTTCCTCTTCTCGAACACCATCGCGGCCAACATCGCCTTCGGTCACCCCGGGGCGACGCGCGAGCAGATCGTCAAGGCGGCGAAGATTGCCGCGGCGCACGAGTTTATCGAACGGCTGCCGCTTGGCTACGACACCGTCCTGGGGGAGAGCGGCAGCAGCCTGTCCGGCGGCCAGCGCCAGCGCCTCGCCATCGCCCGGGCGGTGCTGCTCGAGCCCGCCATCCTGCTCCTCGACGACCCGACGGCGGCGATCGATAGCGAGACGGAGCAGGAAATCTTCGATGCGCTCGACCGTGCCATCGCCGGCCGCACCACCTTCATCGTGGCCCACCGGCTGAGCACGCTCCGCCGGGCCGACTTCATCCTCGTGATGGAGGGAGGCCGCATTGTGCAGCGCGGGACACACGAGGAGCTGATCAAGGTCCCGGGACCGTACCTGCATGTGGCCAATCTCCAATTGGTCGACAGCCGCGAGCTGGCCGAGCTCAAGCTGCGGGCGGAGGGCCTGTCATGAAGCCCCCCGCTCAAGCCGTGCTGGTCCAGCGTCTCCGGGACGAGGAGGACGACGAGCCGCAATTCAAGCCGCTGGAGTGGTCGCTGATCCGCCGCCTCTTTGGCTACACCCGGCCGGTGCAGGCGAAGCTCAATGTGCTGATTGCGCTCACCCTCGTGCGTTCGATCCAGCTGCCCGCCCTCGCCTGGATGATCGGCCTGATCATCTCGGGACCGATCGCGCGCCACGACACGGCGGCGCTGCCGTGGTACATCGCGGGCTTTGGCGTGCTCGCGCTGCTCACCGACGGATTGTTCCACTTCCGGCAGCGCTACGCCCAGGAGATCGGCGAGGTCGTGGTCAGTGCGCTGCGCAATGACATCTTTGTCCACGTGCAGCGCATGCCCATGGCCTTCTTCCACCGGATCAAGCTCGGCCGCATCCTCGGTCGCGTGACGTCCGACGTGGAATCGCTACGCACCGGGATCCAGGACGTGTTCTTCGTCAGCACCGTGCAGATCGGCCAGATGGCCTTCTCCGCCGCGGTGATGCTTTGGTGCGACCCGGTCATGTTCCTCGTGGTGGCGCTGATGGCGCCGATTCTCTGGTCGCTCAATCGCCACTTCCGGGGCCGCCTCAGCCGCGACTCGCGGGCCGCGCAGGAGAGCTTCAGCCGCGTGACCGCCACCTTGGCCGAGTCGGTCAACGGCATGCGGGTCACGCAGGGCTTCGTGCGGCAGGAGACGAACGCAGGACTCTTCCGCAGCCTCCTCAATGACCACTCGCGCTACAACATCGCACTGGCCCGCACGTCGGCGATCCTCATGCCGCTGCTCGAGCTCAACAGCCAGTTCTTCATCGCGATCCTGCTGATGCTCGGCGGCTGGCGGACCTTTAACGGCTACATGGAGATCGGGGAGCTGATCCAGTTCTTCTTCCTCGCGAACATGTTTTTCGCGCCGATCCAGATCATCGGCAACCAGTACAACCAGGCGCTCATCGCCATGGCCGGCACCGAGCGCGTGTTCCGCCTGCTCGATGCGAAGCCTGACTGGGAGGACGATCCCGCGGCGCGGGATCTGCCCGATCCGCGCCCGGCGGGCGGCGCGGCCGCGCGCGGTTTGCGGGTTGAGTTCGAGGGCGTCACCTTCGGCTATGATCCGGCCCAGCCGGTCCTGCACGATGTCAGCTTCACCGCCCCGCCGGGCGCGACGATCGCCCTCGTGGGCCACACCGGCAGCGGCAAGAGCTCGATCATCAACCTCGTGACGAAGTTCTACCTGCCCACGGCGGGCCGGGTGCTGATCGACGGCGTCGACCTCGCGCAGATCACGGGTGGCTCGCTCCACCGGCAGATGGGGATCGTGCCGCAGCAGAATTATCTTTTTGGCGGAACCGTGCTGGAGAACATCCGGCAGAGCCGGCCCTCCGCGACGGATGAGGAAGTGCGGGCGGTTACGGAGCATCTCGGCTGCCGCGATCTGATCGAGGCGCTGCCGCAGGGTTTCCTCACTGAGGTGGGGGAGCGCGGCGCCGCGATCTCCGCCGGCCAGCGCCAGCTCGTGTGCTTTGCGCGCGCGCTGCTGGCGGATCCGCGGCTGCTCATCCTGGATGAGGCGACCAGCGCGATCGACGCGATCACCGAGGCGCGGCTGCAGCAGGCTCTGACCCGGCTGGTGGCCGGCCGCACGAGTTTTGTCGTGGCGCACCGCCTCAGCACCATCCGCCACGCGGACCTCGTGCTCGTGCTCGATCGCGGCCGCGTCGTCGAACGCGGCACGCATGCGGAGCTCCTGTCATTGCGCGGGCACTACGCCGCGCTGCACCGGCAGTTCGTCCAGGTGGATGACCGGACGTGACAGACGGAGCGGTCCGCGGGCGCAAGCGTGAAATTTCTCCTCTGAAAAACGCGATTCTCCCTCTGAAAATCGTGTTGCGTTCGACCCGACCACCTCTAAACCCAAGTTCTGTTATGGCAAAACGCAAACCCAACGCAGCATTCATGAAGCCGGTTACGCCTGACGACGCCCTCGCGGCCGTTGTTGGGGCGAAGCCTCTCCCCCGCACGGAGCTGACCAAAAAGCTCTGGGATTATATCAAGAAGAACGGTCTTCAAAACAAGAAGGTGAAGACCCAGATCGACGCCGACGACAAGTTGAAGGTTGTCTTCAACGGCAAGAAGTCCGTCAGCATGTTCGAGATGACCAAGCTGGTTTCCGGTCACCTC
>CAYZCV010000063.1:0-18831 GCA_964476965.1 uncultured Opitutus sp.
AATTTTCGGCGACCGTGAAGTAAGAATGCCAGTAAGAATAGATTCGTCAAGGCGCGCTGATGTGCAGCGATGACGCGGAGACAATTTTGGAGCGGTGCGGATAGCATCCGTAGTGCGGTGGGCGGGAAAAAATATCGCCCCGAGGTTGCTTCCGGGACGGCTGGCCCTTGTGGGAAAACCATTGGCTAAAATGGTGCGGACCAAACACACGACCCGCCGTGCGGAAGGGATGGCGACTGACGCAGTGATGATTCTCCTTCGCGTCGCCATGATGACGCATTCCGTGAGTTCGATGTTGATCGACTCGCGGCTTCACGTGGGCTGCGGATCATCCGGATGTCGGCAGCGGATCGCCGAAGAATTGGTTGTGTACGACCCTCAGAGCTGTGGGCTCGTCGCTGAGGATTCCCTGTCGTTCAGGTCTAGGCCGCCTTCAACGCGGCGGTTGACATTCAGTGTTTAGTAAGTAAGTAGTTACTTACTTTGAGTAGCAACCCTACAGATCCTCGTTCCAAATATCTTTCGGCGGACGAGCGTAAATCCATCACCGTGGCGACGGTGATAGAACTAGCCGCCGAGCAGAACCCGAGTGAAATCACCACCAGCGCGATTGCCCATCGGATGAACCTGACCCAAGGAGCGCTCTTCCGGCATTTCCCCACCAAGGAGTCCATCTGGCAGGCCGTGATGGAATGGGTGGCTGAGCGCTTGTTGGCGCGAGTCGACCAAGCGGCGCAAAAAGCCACTTCCCCCTTGGTCGCCTTGGAGGCGATGTTCATGGCCCATGTTGATTTTGTGGCCAAGCACCCCGGAGTGCCGCGCATGCTTTTTGGGGAACTTCAAAGGGCGGAGGCCACACCGACCAAACGCATGGCGCAGACCTTGATCGCCCAATACGGAGCTCGTTTGCACGCCGTCATCGAACAGGGAAAAGCGCAAGGTGAACTGGCATTGGATGTGGATACGAAAGCTGCCTCCACCCTGTTCATCGGATCGATCCAGGGCTTGGTCATGCAGTCGCTCCTGGCCGGAAATGTGCGGCGCATTCGATCCGATGCTCCGGGTGCTTTTGCGATTATTGCCCGAGGGATCAGGAGGTCGCCGTGAAGCTACCGCACATGAATCGGCGGACAATTGCTCTACTGGGTGTGCTCTTACCCATGCTTGGGTTATTCATTTATGTCGCCCTGCGTTCGGGACCGCTGGCCCCCGTTCCCGTAACCTCAACCATGGTAGAACAACTGTCCATCACCCCAGCCTTATACGGTATTGGCACGGTGGAGGCCCGCTACTCCCACAAGATTGGACCGACCACCGCCGGGCGGGTCAAAGGGGTTTATGTCCAAGTCGGTGACTGGGTGACGGCCGGACAATTGTTGGGTGAGATGGATTCGGTGGATTTCGAGGAGCGCATTGCCGCCCAAAAGGCCACGCAAGAGCGTTCGGCCGCCGGGGTGCGGGCGGCGGAGGCACTGGTTCAAGAGGTCGCGGCCCGCAAGGACTACGCCGAATCTCAGGCCCGCCGTTACGAGAGTCTCCTGCGGGTGGGCTCAGCCAGTGATGAAACGGTCGAGGCGAAGACCCAGGAACTTCAAGTGGTCACAGCTAACCTTGCCACCGCACGAGCAAATCTGGAGGTCGCCCGGCAGGAGTTGGTGCGAGTTGGCGCCGAGCGCGAGGTGTTGATCAAGCAAAAGGCCAATCTGCGTCTGCTGGCGCCTGCCGCCGGATTGGTGACCGTGAGAAACGTCGATCCGGGTACGACGGTTGTGGCGGGACAACCGGTAGTGGAACTGATCGATCCGGCTAGCCTGTGGGTCAACGTGCGTTTCGAGCAACTCCGCGCCACGGGCCTGCGCCCGGACCTACCTGCCCGAATCGTGCTGCGCTCGCAAGCGGGTCGCACGATTGCCGGGCAATTGCTGCGCGTTGAGCCGGTCGCTGATACTGTGACCGAAGAGACCCTCGCCAAGGTGGTTTTTGACACGATACCGGACCCGTTGCCGCCAGTCGGTGAATTGGTGGAAGTGACCGTTGCCCTCCCTGCCCTGCCGGTTGCACCCGTGGTGCCCAATGCTAGCGTGCAGAGAGTCGGCGGGCGTCTTGGCGTTTGGCTGATTAAGGGCAATTCCCTCCAGTTTGCCCCCATCGAGATGGGGGCGACTGACCTTGATGGCCGGGTGCAGATTCTTGAGGGACTTGAGCCGGGCGCGCGGGTGGTCGTCTATAGTGTGCGCTCGCTTGGCGCCCATGCCCGGGTGAAACTGGTTGAGCGTCTGCCCGGAGTATCCCCATGATCAGTCTGGCCGGACGCGACATTCTGCACTCGTGGGGCAAGTTTGTCTTCACCGGTGTGGGGCTGGGCCTGTTGATTGGCGTCACGCTGACCATGGCGGGCGTTTATCGGGGCATGGTGGACGATGGGAAGGCCCTACTCGACAACAGCGGGGCAGACCTGTGGGTGGTGCAAAAGGATACACTCGGGCCCTATGCCGAGTCATCCAGCCTGTATGACGATGTGTATCGCGGTATCCTGGGCATGCCCGGTGTCGCTCGGGCGTCCAACGTGACCTATCTTACCATGCAGGTGCGGCACGAGGAAAGGGACGTGCGCTCTATGGTTGTTGGCATTGTACCGGGTGGACCTGGGGAGCCGGGTCAACCTGGATACTTGATCGCTGGGAGACAAATCACCCGCGGGCACTACGAAGCGGTGGCCGACGTGGCGACCAAGTTTCAACTCGGCGAACCCATCCAGATTCGTCGCAACATCTACACGGTGGTCGGGCTGACCCGCCGCATGGTTTCATCCAGCGGCGATCCGATGGTCTTTATCGCGCTGAAAGACGCCCAGGCGGCGCAGTTTCTCAAGGACAATGACGCCATCGTTCATCAGCGCCGCCGCACGTCCGTCAATCCTGTCTATAATCGGCCCGGCGTGCCCGGCTTGCTCAATTCGGTGATCGCGTCACAAAGCATAAATACGTCCGTCAACGCGGTGCTGGTGCAAATCCTCCCGGGCTTTACCCCGGAGGAAGTGGCCGAGCCCATTCGCCGCTGGAAACGGCTTCAGGTCTATACCCGTGCGCAGATGGAGGATCTTCTGATCCGCAAGCTGATCGCAACCTCGGCCAAGCAAATCGGCATGTTTCTGGTGATTCTGGCCATCGTCAGCGCCGCGATTGTCGCCTTCATCATCTATACGCTGACCCTAGGAAAAATTCGCGAGATTGCCGTGCTAAAATTGATCGGCACCAAAAACCGCACCATTGCCGGGATGATCATGCAGCAGGCGGTAGGTCTCGGAATGATAGGATTCGTGGTGGGTAAAATAGCGGCCACTGTCTGGGCACCGTTTTTCCCAAAGTATGTCCTGCTCGAACCGGTCGATGCGGCCCGGGGTTTCTTTGCGCTGATGGTGATCTGTGTGCTGGCCAGTGTGCTGGCCATCAGGGCTGCCCTCAAAGTGGATCCGGCGGAGGCGATTGGAGCCTAATATGCGCAGGCAAGGCATCACGATTGAGGGTTTGCGCAAGCGCTACGGCGAGGGCGATACCGCGGTCAATGCGCTCAAGGGCGTGAACATGCGAGTCGCTCCGGGCGAGGTCGTCGGGCTGGTCGGCCCTTCGGGCTCCGGCAAAACCACCCTACTCAAGTGTCTTGGGGCGGTCATCGAGCCGACCGCCGGGCGCATGTCGCTGGGCGAAGACGTGATCTACGACCAAGGTTGGAAGATATCCGATCTGCGGGAACTGCGTCGGGACAAGATTGGCTTCGTGTTTCAGGCACCCTATCTGATCCCTTTCCTCGATGTTACCGACAACGTCGCCCTTCTGCCCATGCTGGCAGGCGTACCAAATGAGGAAGCCCGAAAGCGGGCCATGGAACTGCTCGAAGCGCTCGATGTTGCGCATCGAGCCAAAGCCATGCCGTCGCAACTCTCCGGCGGCGAGCAACAGCGCGTGTCCATCGCCCGGGCGCTCGTCAACCGGCCTCCAGTGATCCTCGCCGATGAGCCGACCGCCCCCCTCGACAGCGAGCGGGCGATGACAGTGATCCGTATCCTAAATGACATGGCCCGCCGCTTCGAGACCGCGGTCATCGTTGTGACCCATGACGAGAAGATCATCCCTACCTTCAAGCGGATCTACCACATCCGCGACGGAGTGACCTACGAGGAGACAGGAGAAGGCAGGGGATTTGAACCTGTTCCGGGCAGATTCGCCGTTAAGTGAACCTTCACGCTGCAACGGGCCGGTGGGCCTATTCACATCTGACTCAGCTTCCTCGCGAGATTCTCGACATCTTGGCCGAGGCGGGCTTGCTGTGGAGCAAACGCCGGGCTGCCCGCTTGGCGCTTGCGACCTCGGGCTCTTTCTCGGCAAATCCGTTGGCCTATGTGCCCACTCCACGTGCCATGATTGCCCATGGCTCCTCAATCTTGGGCCCTTTTCGCTAGCTTGATTTAGACCCTTTCTACAACAGTGCGACGTTGCTGAAGCTTCAACGGATGCGTTGGGTGCGCCAAACGATGCGAAGCGGCCTCGAAGTATTGGGAGTAGGCTTTGCCTGCGACTTTATACCATGCCCTCTCATACGCTTTCTCCTCGTGTTGCCGTACTAGGTGCTGGCATTACGGGGCTCACAGCCGCTTGGCATCTGCAACGCGCTGGTTTCTCCCCGACAGTCTTTGAGAAATCGTTCCGGTTAGGCGGCGCAATCGGCACCACTACGAGCGATGGATGGTTGTCCGAACTCGGACCAAACTCGCTTCTTGAAAACTCTTCGAAGGTCACGGCGTTTATCGATCAGCTTGGGTTAGCCGATCGCCGCTGTTATGCGACAGCGGCTGCGAAGAAGCGCTACATCGTTCGCGCCGGATGCTTGGTCGCGATGCCAATGTCGCCAGTCGAATTCGTCGGGACAAAACTGTTTTCCTGGCGTGCGAAGCTCGGCTTGATTGGCGAGCCATGGCGTCGCCCGGGGGCGGCTGACGGCGAGGAAAGTGTCGCTGACTTTGTGGTGCGCCGGCTAGGCCGTGAGTTCCTCGACTACGCCATTAATCCGTTCGTCGGTGGTGTCTATGCCGGCGATCCGTCACGACTTTCAGTCCGACACGCATTTCCAAAGTTGCACGCGCTGGAGCAGGAACACGGGTCCCTGATCCGCGGTGCAATGAAGCGGCGGAACACGAGCGGTGGACCAAAAGGCCGGATCTTTTCCTTTAAGAATGGCTTGGGCGAGCTTCCGAGCGCGCTCGCGAATTCACTCGGCGACGCGGTCCACTTATGCACCCAGGTGAAGGTCGTTCGTCGTGCGGCGCGCGGGTGGGAGATCGTTTGCGAGAGCGGCGGGTTGTCGCTGACAAAGGAATTTGCCGCCGTTGTGTGCGCGCTCCCCGCGGACGCTCTCGCAGCGCTTGTTGTCGAGGGAGTGCCTGAAGCGCACCGACTCGCGACATTGCGCGAGATCGACCATCCGCCGGTTGCGTCGGTTTTTACGGGATATAAGCGTGGCCAAGTTCAGCACCCTCTGGACGGGTTTGGAATGCTCATGCCGCAGGTTGAGCACCGTTCAATCCTTGGCACCCTGTTTTCGAGCACAATGTTTCCCGACCGCGCACCGCAAGGGTATGTGGGACTGACCAGCTTTGTCGGTGGAGCGCGCCAACCCGAGCTGGTCGGCTTGGACGAATCCAAGCTTGTACAGATCGTGCACTCAGAGCTCTCTAAATTGGTTGGAGCGCGTGGCGTGCCGGCCTTCACCCACGTGAAAATCTGGCCGCGTGCCATCCCTCAGTACGCTCTTGGTTACCAGAGGTACAAAGACGCAATCAACGCTGTTGAAACATCAGTTCCGGGATTTTTCGTCGGCGGGAATTGCCGCGACGGGATTTCTCTCACGAACTGCATCGAGTCGGGACAGCGCCTCGCGAATTCGGTAACAAAGTTCGTTCACGCGGACTGCGAGCGTCCCAGCGCTCCTTAAATGGTGCGAGAGTGCCGCGCTCCACTGTCACTCAAAAGTGGGTCGAACCGCATAGCCACCACGCGCAGTAAAGGCGCACCGACCGGAGTGACTTCGAGCGAGGCCTCCGTGCGGTTCACGATTCCATCCTTCTCCAAATCGGCTAGTGACGAAAGTTCGCGGGCATACGTCTCCGCGAAATTTATCCCGAGTGCCTGCGAAAGCGCGGCGAAGTTCAAACGCCGGTCGCACATCAGCCGCATGATGATTGTACGGCGCCGTAGGTCCTCCGGTGTGAGTCGCAGTCCGCGCTCAGTGGGTAGTCGTCCGGCATCCAAGGCGGCCTTCCACTCCGGCAGAGTCTTGAAGTTCTGCCGGTAGGTATCTGGTGTCGACGAAATGGACGACATGCCAAACGAATACAACGAGGCTCCGCCACGCGTGCTGTACCCTTGGAAGTTCCGGTGCAGGGTTCCTTCGCGAAGGGCAATCGCGAGTTCGTCCTCGGGCCGGGCAAAGTGATCGAGTCCAATGTCGACGTAGCCGGCCGCGGTAAGCTTCTCGTGTGCGACGGCAAACATTGCGAGCTTCTGCTCGGCATCCGGCAACTGCTCGCGGTCATCGAAGATTTTCTGAGCCGGCTTGATCCAGGGAACGTGGGCGTAGCTGAAGACCGACAGGCGGTCCGGACCGAGCGAAAGTACGTCATCAATCGTCCGGGCGAATGAGGCCGGCGTCTGCAAGGGCAGGCCGTAGATCAAATCCACATTGATCGAGCGGAAGTCGTTTTCGCGCAGCCAGGTGAATGCCTGTTCGTTCACCGCTTGCGGTTGGATGCGATGAACAGCCAGTTGTACCCTGGGATTTGTGTCCTGAACACCCAGGGAGGCACGTGTCGCACCGATTTCGCGTAAAGCAACGACGTGGTCTGCTGTGAGGCGCCGCGGATCGATCTCGACGCTGAACTCGCAGTCAGGTGTGCGCTGAGGAAAGGTCGCCCAGAGCAAGGCGCCCAATCGGCGGAGTTCTTCCGGAGGGAAAAAGGTTGGCGTGCCGCCTCCGAGATGAATCTGCGTCACGACGCGGGTGCGGTCCATCCGCTCCGCGGTTAGCGCAACCTCTCTCGCCAGATCGTCGAGATACTCGGCCGCTGATCCACGGCGGCGGGTGATGACCGTGTTGCATCCACAGAACCAGCACCGCGTTTCGCAAAAAGGGAGATGAAAATAGAGCGAGATAGGTCCTGCGCCGGGACGATTGTCATCCGCGATCGCATCCTCCAGCGCAAGTGACTCCAATTCGGGCGTGAACTTCGTTGCGGGCGGATACGAAGTATAACGTGGTCCGGGAATCGAATACTTGCGGACTAGATCCAGATTCAGGGATCCAGTCGGCGCAGCGTGGGCATCAGGGGAGAGATTCATGGCGGTTGGAGCAATTCGCTTTCTCAGACCACCGTTTTGGCGATACGTCTGGGTTGTCGGAGTGCGCGAGGATCTTGTGATTGAGGGATCGGCTTAAATGCGGTTAGCTTAGGGCAACCCCGCAGTAGGAGATTACGGCCATGCATGTGAGATTCTCACTCATAGTACAGCAGCAATAGATGCAATGCGCCGCCGCCTTGATGCAGGTCAAGGCGGCGGCGTCCTGGTTAAGCTAGGCTAGGGTATGAATCCCCGTACATTGCTGCAATCAGCCGAGGCCGGAAGCCTGGATCTTGCGACTTCCGCCCTCTCTGCTCCCGCCGGTATTGTTAGTCGAACGGTGCTCGATGCGCCGGGAATACGGGTCGTTCTCTTTTCGTTTGGCGAAGGGCAGGAACTGACTGGCCACAGCAGCAAGCGGCGCGCGGTGATCCAGATCCTTACCGGGGAGTGCGAGTTTCTCTTCAATGAGGCGTGGCAAACGCTCAAGGCAGGAACGCTCCTGCATCTTCCTCCCGGCCACGCTCATGCGGTCCGCGCGATTAGCGGTGGATTTTCGATGCTCCTGATGCTGGCCGCAGAGAGCGTACCTGCGAACCAACCCTGAGTTCGGTCTCGGGCTGCCGTGGCTCCATCAGGGACACAACGCCTGCGCCGACCACGTAGCGCCGCATGAACTCCGGTTCCCCTCGCAACACAGTCCCCGAGCCTGGCCGTGCAGGCGCTGGCGGTATGCTCCCGCTGGTGGAGGGAGCCCGGCTTCCTCTTGCCTTCATCGGGCTGGGACTTGTCGCCTTCGCTCTTGGGTCGGCTTGGCTGCTGGTTGAAACTTGGCGTGGCTGGCCTCCCTTTTTTCACCCGCGGGTGGTCGCCCTCGTCCATTTGTGGCTGCCGGGCTTTCTACTTAGCGTGTGCATTGGTGCTTCGTATCAGCTCATGCCGGTGGTGTTGGGCTCGGCGCTGTACGCGCGGCCCCGCTGGCTCTGGTCTCATCTGCTACTTCACGGATCAGGTGTAGGATCATTGGTTTCAGGACTCGCATTGGGGCGTTACGGCCTGGCAGCCGCAGGTGGCTTGGCAATTGGCGTCGGAGTTGCCGGATTGCTGGTGGTGACGTTTCTAACGTTCTCCGCCAGTGCACGGCGTGATGCGGTGGCGTGGAGTTTTCCCCTGGCTGCAGCTTGGCTCTTTGCCACGGTTCTCGCAGGCCTCGTACTCGCGCTGAACCGGCGTGATCCCTTTGTTCCGCTTGCCGCCATGAGTCTGCTGCGAGCGCACGCCCATCTGGGGCTAGTTGGCTACTTTCTCACCTTGCTCCAAGGCGTGACTTTCCAGCTTCTCCCCATGTTCACGATGGCGACCGTGCGACGTCCCCATGGCGTGTGGCTGGGTCTCGTAGGAACACAGACCGGACTTCTGTTGCTTGCTCCCAGCCTCGCGTGGGACTGGTCGAGCGCACGGTGGATGGCGATCGCCCTGCTCGTCGCGGGCCTTTGCTGCTCGGGCGTATCGTTAGGGGCTACATTGCGCACTCGCCGGACACGTCAGCTCGACCCTGGATTGACGGCCTTCGTTGCAGGAACCGCTTGTCTGATACTCGCAACCCTCGTTGGTCTGTGGCTGGCGCGTCACGAGTTAAGCGATGAGCAGAGTCTCGCGGGCACTTCGGTTTACGGTCTGCTCCTGATTGCGGGCGGGCTGGGCCTCCCGATTTTAGGTATGGGCTGCAAAATTCTTCCATTCCTTGTGTGGATGAAGGTCTACGGCCCACGTGTCGGACGTGAAGACGTGCCATTGGCCAAGGCACTCGGCTCGCCTGCGCTCGAACGAGCGTGGCTAATTCTGCATCTGGCTGGCATGGGGACCCTGATACCTGGGTTTGGCATGACGCGGGCCGCCGTTGTTAGTGTCGGTGGAGTCCTGCTTGCGATGGGAACGGCGTGCTACCTGGCCAACGCAGCAAGTGTGACCCGGCACTTGGGAAAATTGGGACAGCCCACGAATCGTCAGTCCGAGCGGTCCTTTCCCCGTGCTGGGTACTCAACGCAATGAACTCCCCGAGTGCGCTTCCGACGATTGCCTCGATACGATCGATTTTGGGGCAAGTTTATGATCCTGAATTTGGGATCAGCGTGGCTGACTTGGGTCTCATCTACGACGTGACCGTGGACGCCTACGGCAGCGTGAAGATAGTGATGACGCTGACGTCACGGTATTGTCCGGCTGGCGAAGTAATTCTTGCGGGTATCAAGGCAGCTGCGGAATCGGTTGCGGGAGTTTCGACGGCGGAGGTAACGCTTGTGTGGGAACCCATGTGGACCCCGGATCGATTGTCTGCAGAGGCGCGGATCCAGCTTGGCTGGGACGCTCCGCAGGTTGATGCTTAAGGGCGTAACTATCACGGATCGAAACGCTCGGGACTTGATACAGGTCAAGGCGTCTTGGGAGCATTCGATTACACTCTTCAACAAAGACATCCCAATCGTCGTTGCTCACCCTCCACACCATGAAGACCTCACCCGACTTCTCGCTCTTGAATTACGGCAGCCAGATCATGGCTGCGGTGCTTATTGCCGCCACTCCCGGTTGGGCTTCAGAAGGCCCGACGGCCGCTAAGGGACCGGTCGCATTGCCGCCCGAGATTCAGGCGCTGCCGGTCGAGCAGGCAATATTAACCTCTCCTCCGCTGGTTCCGCCCCCGATCGCGCGTCGCAGTCCGGCCCGTGTGGTTGTCAACTTGGAGGTCAAGGAGGTTGTCGCGCGCATCGCGGATGGCACCGATTATACGTTCTGGACCTTCGGCGGCACGGTGCCGGGCTCTTTCATCCGGGTGCGTACGGGTGATGTGATCGAATTTCATCTCAACAACCACCCATCCTCCAAGCTGCCGCACAATATCGACCTCCATGCCGTCACAGGTTCCGGCGGTGGCGCTTCGTCTACCTTTACGGCACCGGGTCACAGCTCGCAGTTCACGTTCCGCGCTCTGAATCCGGGTTTGTATGTCTACCACTGTGCGACTGCGCCCGTGCCGATGCACATCGGCAACGGCATGTACGGACTGATCCTCGTCGAACCGCCGGAGGGGCTGCCACCTGCGGACCGTGAGTACTACGTCATGCAGGGTGATTTCTATACTCAAGGGCGCTACGGCGATCCCGGTCTGCAGGCTTTCGATATGGCAAAGTCCATCGATGAGCACCCCACCTACGTCCTCTTCAACGGATCCGTCGGGGCTCTTGTCGGTGACAATGCTCTCACAGCCAACGTAGGCGAGACCGTCCGCCTGTATTTCGGAGTTGGCGGCCCGAACCTCACTTCCTCCTTCCACGTCATTGGCGAAATCTTCGACCGGGTCTGGCTTGAGGGCGGCACGCGGATCGCCCAGGAGAATGTGCAGACCACGATGGTCCCCGCAGGCGGCAGCACCATCGTCGACTTCAAGGTCGATGTCCCCGGCACCTTTGTGCTGGTCGATCACTCGCTCAGCCGCGCTTTCAACAAGGGCGCGCTCGGCATGCTCAAGGTTTCCGGCCCCGAGGACCGCGTCATCTACTCCGGCAAGGAAGTGGATGCCGTCTACCTCGGCTCGCAGGCCGCCGAGGGCTCCGAGTCCGTCAAGCGCGAGGCTGAGCTGCGCGAACAGATTGCAGCGGAGATTCGCGCCAATCCAACGATCGCGGGCCTGTCCAAGGAGATGCAGTTCGAACGTGGCAAGCAGGTCTACATGCAGCTCTGCTTCGCTTGTCACATGCCTGACGGCAAGGGTCTGCCGAGCGTGTTCCCTCCGCTGGCCGCTTCCGACTACATGCTGGGCGATCGCGCCCGCGCCATCCGCGTCGCCCTCAAGGGCATGACCGGCCCGGTCACGGTCAACGGCCAGACATACGACAGTGCGATGCCGCCGACCGGACTCACCGAGGAGCAGATCGCGGACGTCCTCACCTACGCCTTCAATGATTGGGGCAACTCTGGTGAACCGTTTACGGTCGACGAGGTTCGCCGGGCACTGACCGAAAGCCGCTGATCGCTTCAGCGCCTCCTCCTCCATCGCTCCCGCCATGTCCCGCCTGCTCACGCTGCTCCTTCTCCTGGTCGTCCCGGCTTTTGCCGGGACGAACCCGGCGCCGCGTGGCGCGATGGTGACAATCCCGGCGGGTGTGTATGTGCCGCTGTCGCGTTCCGTCCTTGATGCCGCGGAGGTGCCGGTGCCGGCGTTCCGAATCGATGTCCGGCCGGTGACGAACGCCGAATTTCTCGCCTTCGTCACCGCGAACCCGAAGTGGCGGCGCTCACGCGTAAGTCCACTTTTTGCAGACCAGTCCTACTTACGGCACTGGACCGGAGATCTCGAATTGGGCGCGGCGGCCCCCGCCGACGCCCCCGTCGTCCATGTCTCCTGGTTCGTGGCACGGGCTTACGCCCGCTGGGTGGGCAAGCGGTTGCCCACCACGGCCGAGTGGGAGCACGCCGCTGCCGCTGGCTACGCGACACCCGATGCACGAGACGAACCCGCCTTCACGACCGATCTCTATGCGTGGCTGGCCAAGCCGGTGCCGAAAGTCCTGCCGTCGGCTGACTCCATGCGCCCTAATTTCTACGGGGTGCGAGGGCTGCACGGACTTGTTTGGGAATGGGTCGACGATTTCAGCACCGCGATGGTGACGGGCGAATCCCGTGCTGACAGCGGTTTGGATCGCGACTTGTTCTGCGGTGCCGGAGCCGTCGGCTCCAAGGACACGTCCGACTACGCTGCCTTCATGCGTCAGGCCCTGCGCAGTTCCCTCAAGGGCAACAACACCACGACCTCGCTCGGCTTCCGCTGTGTCGAGGATCTACCCGTCCAACCCTGATTCACCTTTTCTTCATGAACTCTCGCTGTCTCATCATTCCCGCGCTCTTACTCGCCGCCAGCCTCCTGCCAGCGCAGCACGCCGGCCACCACGCCGAGCCGGCGGCTCCGAAGGCGTCGGCCAGTGCGCACGCCCATCATCAGGAACTTGCGGGCGATGGCTTCAGTGCCGGTTCTCTCTACCAACTTGAGGCGACGTACACAGGGGACGACGGTCGCCCCGTCGCGCTCGGATCGCTCCGCGGCCGTCCGGTGGTGCTCGCGATGTTCTTTGCCTCCTGCACTTACGCCTGCCCGATGATCGTCGCCGACATGACGCGGATCCGGGACGGCCTGCCGGCCGACCTGCGCGATCGCGCGGCGCTGGTGCTCGTGTCCTTCGACACCAAGCGGGACACCCCGGAGGCCCTGCAGCGCTACCGCAAGGACCGCGGGTTGAACAAGCAGTGGACCCTGCTCCGTGGCGATGATGGCGCGGTCCGCGAACTCGCGGCCCTGCTCGGGGTGAAGTTCAAGCAGGAGGCCGATGGCCAGTTTGCGCATTCGAACATCATCTCGATTCTCAACGCCGAAGGCGAAGTGGTCCACCAGCGTGCCGGCCTAAAGGGTGGCCTGGAAGACGCCACGGCCGCGCTCGCCCGCGTCGCCCGCTAAGCGCTCCGATCCCATTTTCGTTATGAAAACGCCCCCGGCAGGGTGGCTGCTGGCCTGTGCGCTTGGAGCCCGGGCCTGGGCAGCCGACGCGTCTCCGACTTTGATCGAGCGCGTGACACTGGATCTTCGAGCGCGCCATGAGCACGCCGAACAAAGCGGCCTGCGCGACGCTGATGCCCTGACTTTCCGGGCCCGCCTCGGAGTGGTCACCTCCGGTTGGCGCGGTTGGCAGGCTGGGCTCGAAGCCGAGCACATTGCTTCGCCCAACGGAGATCGCTACAGTCAGTCCGGACTCAATCCTGGAGGAGCCGGCCGCGTCATCGTTGCGGATCCCGAGGGTACGGAGGTCAATCAAGCCTATGTCCGCTATACCACAGGTGGGTCCGTGCTCACTCTTGGTCGCCAGCGGCTGGTGCTCGATCAGGCCCGTTTTATCGGCGACGTCGGTTGGCGACAAAATGCGCAAACCTTTGATGCCGCAGTGTGGTCAGGCCGACCGCACACCGCTCTCGCGCTCACCGCGGCTTATCTCGGGCGCGTCAACCGCGTGCTCGGTGATCGGCATCCGCAAGGCAATTGGGATTCGACGTCTTTCGTCGTTCACGGTGCGTGGTCAGGCCTCCCCGGCGGAATCAAGGCCACGACGTACGCCTATCTCCTGGATTTCTCGAATGCCGCCGCCCAAGGAAACGCGACGTACGGGTTGACGCTGGCTGGCGCAGCGAAGTTCAGCGACGGCGCAACCTTTACCTACCGCACCGAATATGCGCAGCAGACCGATTTCGGGGACAGTCCTCTCTCCTATGCGACGGATTACGTCGGTGCAGAATTCGGAGTGACGGTTAACCCCGGAACGCTGGCTGTGGGTGGCGAATGGCTGGGAAGCGATGACAGAATCGCGTTTCGCACCCCGCTAGCAACGCTGCACGCTTTCAACGGATGGGCGGATGTCTTTACGACGACGCCGGCAAACGGACTGCAGGACCTCTACGTCAAGGGTACGGCTAATCTTCCCGCTGCGGTGAAGGCGACAGTTCGTCACCACTGGTTTGAGGCCCGCCGGCATGGTGCGATCTATGGCCGCGAATGGGATGCGCAGGTGTCGCGCGCGTTGGGTGGAGGCGTGACGGCGACGGCGAAGTACGCCCGGTTCACCCCGGCGGCGGGGACCAGCTACCCGAAGATCGAAAAAATATGGCTACAGGTGGAATTCAGCCGTTGAGCGGTTCCCACTGCCGACATGATCGCTTACTACGGCCTGTTCGTGACCCTGCATCTGCTGTGCGCCATCACGTTTGTCGGCGCAGTCTTTTTTGAAGTACTCGTGATTGAGCCTTTGGAGAAGATTCTGCCGGCCGACGAAAGTCGGCGGCTCGCGAGTGCGATCCCGGCGCGGGTTCGTACGTTCATGCCCGTTGTGGTCGCGATACTTTTTCTCACCGGCGGAGCGATGTTCTGGATCCAATTTTCGAGTCGCCCCGATTTCTTCCAGACCCGTTTCGGATTTCTCCTTACCGCCAAAGTTTCCCTCACGTTCATCGTGCTCGGCGTGTTTGTCGGAGCGATCCGGGCGTCCATGAAGGGGACAATGGATCCTTGCCGGTTCCGCTACACTCACCGGGTGGTGGCTGCCTTGATGCTCGGAATCGTTCTTTTGGCGAAGGGGATGTACTATCTTTGATCGGATCCTTGATCTGGATCAACGGATTGCCCGTGACGTCTTGAGGGGCGGTCGGACAACGGGTTTCTTGGGAGCATGAACCCGGTATCGGAACTCCCGATCGTGTACGCCTGCTCCGGCTGCTCCAGCGCCGCCCAGATGGCGAACCACCTCGCGGTCCGGATGGATCGCCGGGGCGACGCAGAGATGTCGTGCATCGCGGGTGTGGGGGGCGACGTGCCCTCGCTTGTCCGGGTGGCAAAGTCGGGCCGGCCGATCGTCGCCCTCGATGGCTGCGCACTCCACTGCACGCTGCAGATTCTGAAACGGCATGACGTGACACCGGCCGCCCACTACATGTTGCGGCGGTATGGCGTGAAGAAGCTCTTGCATGTCGATTTCTCGCGAGTTGAGGCTGACACAGTCTTGACGGCCATCTTGGAGGATTCCGCCTTCCCGCATCCGGCTCACACGTTGACGGCCGATGCGGAAATAAATTCGACCGAGCCGGTGCCGTCATGAATGCGATTGGCCACGGTACCGTCCGCCGTGCGTCTGGGCTTCGTCCGCTACGAAGCCTGATCCTGTTGTTGGCCTGGCTGTGCGCCACGGGGACACACTGGGATCTAGTCCAAGTGGCAGCGTGGACTAGCATGTGGTACCGGGCGGCGCAGACCGAATCGCTCGCTGTTGCGCTGGAGGCGACGTTCGCTCTAGGTGCGACTTGCCGCATGTGCGTAGCGGCCGAAGAAGGCCGTACGGCTGGCGACCTTGCGGCCGACGCTGTGCTTCGCCACCTCGGGCGGCCAGTGCTGCTGGCTTGGGCGGAGGTAGATATTCCGAGTTTGATCATGAGTTCCGAGACGCATCCCCGCGTCTGGTCCACCCGGCTTGAGGGGCTGACACGCGAGCCGCCGCCCGAGCCGCCACCGCGCAGCCGGCAGGTCTGAGCGACGTCTGTGAACGGCGCGGCTTCGAGCCGTGACCGCCCCTTGGTTCACTCTGCAGCGGCTCCGACCTGTCGTCGGTCCACCCTGCGCAACCGGCTACGGCCATCCCTATGAACTCGCGCACTCGATCTCTTTTACATTCCTTCCGCCGGGTCAGTATTGTCCCGGTCTTCCTCCTCGCGTCCCGCGCGACTGAACCTGCCGCGACCGAGGTGGTTCACCTTGATCGGATTGTGGTCACCGCCCGACCAAGCGAAGAACCGCTTGCGGTCCGAACCGATCCCAAGGCTCCGGCTCAACCGATTCCTGCGCAGGACGGCGCCGAGGCCCTGCGGGCAATCGCGGGATTCAATGTCATCCGCAAGGGCGGGACTGATGGGGATCCGGTTTTTCGTGGCATGGCAGGTTCTCGCCTGGGCCTGCTCCTCGATGGCGAAAACATCCTCGGCGGCTGCGGCAACCGCATGGATCCGCCCACCGCCTATGTATTCCCAGCATCCTACGATGCCGTGACCGTACTCAAGGGGCCGCAGTCCGTGCTCCACGGGCCGGGCAACTCGGCGGGAGTGGTGCTGTTTGAGCGCACGCCGGTCCGGGTTACGCAGGCTACGGTGCAAGCCGAAGGCGCACTGACCTTTGGAAGTGCCGGACGCAACGATCAGTGGCTTCAGGTGCGCGGCGGTCGGCCCGAAGGCTACGCTGAGGCGGGAGTGACCCGCACTACCGCGGATGACTACGTGGATGGCGACGGCCGTAGGGTGGCCTCGGCCTATGAGCGCTGGAGCGTTCGCATGGCGCTCGGCTGGACGCCCGATGCCGATACCTGGGTCGAGGCGACCGGGATCGTGAGCGACGGTGAGGCGGCGTACTCGGATCGCGCGATGGACGGTGCAAGCTTTGCGCGCCGCAACGCGGGTCTTCGGTTCCGTCGGAGCCTCGACGCTGGCGCGCTCCGGGCGCTGGAGGGAAATGCATATGTCAACGAGGTCGACCATGTGATGGACAACTACTCACTCCGAACCTTCGTCCCGACGATGATGATGCCCGGCCGGTCGGCTTCGAATCCGGATCGCCGGACCTACGGCGCCCGCTTTGCGGCGGAGTTCGCTTTAAGCGAACACGGTGAACTGACCGCGGGCGTGGATCACCAAGCCAATCGGCATCGTGTGCGGAGCACATCGAACGAGGAGCTTCGTCCTTACGCGGCGGAGATGCGTGTTCGCGACGCCGATTTTTCCGTTACCGGCCTGATGGCCGAGGCGAGGATGCACCTCTCGGATCGCACTCGGATTGTGGCCGGTGCTCGGGCGGACGCCTGGGAATCTGCCGATCACCGCCGCTCGGTGTTGGTCGGAATGAGTTCCGTTGTTAACCCTACGCTGGGTGCCCGACGGTCGACCGTGCTGCCGCAGGCCTTCCTCCGGATCGAGCGCGAGGCGGCCTCAGGGCTGACGGTGTTCGCCGGCGCCGGTCATGTGCAGCGGTTTCCCGACTACTGGGAACTCTTCGGCAAGGAGTCTGCGAGCAGTCTGAGCGCGTTTGCGACCCGGGCCGAGCGAACCACGCAGGCCGATCTCGGGCTCCACTTCCGCCGTGGTGCCTTGATTGTCGGTGCCTCGCTCTTTGCCAATCGGATCGATGATTTCATCCTGGTGGAAAGCGGGTTCGCTAAGGCCGGCGTCATGAGCGGCTCGCGCCTCGCCACGATCGTTCGTAATGTGGATGCGGAGTCCATCGGCGGTGAGGCGAGCATGACCTGGACCCCGCTCCCGGGATGGTCGGTCGATGCAAGCGTTGCCGCCGTACGCGGCAATAACCGCACGGACGCCCGTCCGCTCGCCCAGCAACCGCCGCTGGAAGGCCGCCTGGGGCTTTCCTATGCCACGGTTCGCTGGTCAGTTGGCTCGCTGCTCCGCGGCGTTGCCGCGCAGAACCGTTTCGCGCTCCAACAGGGCAGTATCGTGGGCCAGGATCTTGGACGATCCCCCGGGTTCGCCGTCTGGTCGCTCAATGCGGCATGGAAGCCGATGGTCTGGCTCCAAGTATCCATCGGGGTCGATAACGTGCTCGACCGCTCCTACGCGGAGCATCTCAGCCGTGGTGGCGCGATGGTGGCGGGATTCCCGCCCCCGAGTGTGAGAGTCAACGAACCGGGCCGGACGAGTTGGCTCAAGGTCGACTTCAGCTACTAGAGCCACGTGTTGGCGGCCTCTGTCCGGGGTGGAAATTCGCATCCGGCTTGATCTAGATCAAGCCGGATGCTGCGTGAACTCGACGCAAGACCACTACCGGTTGTGGTGTTGGGTCCATGACACCCCATTCCGTTGATGGAATCGATACGGAAGGGTTAACCGGACCGACTGTCGTCAAACGCGATGGTCGTCTGGTCTCCTTCGACGAAAGAAAAATCCAGCAGGCTCTTCTGCGGGCCGGCCTCGCCACTCTCACTTTCAATGAAATCGTTGCGGCCCGACTTGCCGCCGATGTTACCGCCCGCCTGCTCGAACGCCTGACGAACGAAATGGTGGGAATCGAAACGATTCAGGATGAGGTCGAAAGTGCCCTTCTGCGCGCCGGCTATCTCGTCACCGCGCGAGCCTACATCGCCTACCGCGAGAAGCGCAAAGCGGCGCGGGCCGATCAGCGCACGACGATCGATGTCGAAAAATCGGTCGAGGAATACCTCACGCGCCAGGACTGGCGTGTCTCGGCGAACGCGAACCAAGGCTACAGCCTAGGCGGCCTGATTCTCAACGTCTCGGGCAAAGTCACGGCCAATTACTGGCTCAATCACATCTACCCGCCAGAGGTTGGCGCGGCCCACCGCAACGGTGATATTCACATCCACGACCTCGATATGCTCTGCGGCTATTGCGCGGGCTGGTCGCTGCGCACGCTGCTGCGCGAGGGCCTCAACGGTGTCCCGGGAAAGGTCGAGGCCTCGCCACCTCGGCACATGCACTCGGCGGTGGGGCAGATCGTCAATTTCCTCGGTACGCTCCAGAACGAGTGGGCGGGTGCCCAAGCGTTCTCGTCATTTGACACCTACATGGCGCCGTACGTCCGCAAGGATCGGATGTCCTACGAGGAGGTGCGACAGTGCATTCAGGAGCTGATCTATAACCTCAACGTGCCCTCGCGTTGGGGCACGCAGACACCCTTCACCAACCTCACCTTCGACTGGACTTGTCCCGAGGACTTGCGTGAACAGGTTCCGGCAATCGCAGGTGAGGATCAACCCTTCACCTATGGCGACCTTCAGGTGGAGATGGACATGATCAATCGAGCCTACATCGAGATCATGACGAATGGGGACGCTCGTGG
>CAYZCV010000064.1:0-18787 GCA_964476965.1 uncultured Opitutus sp.
GACGCGACCCGAAGCGGGAGGCGGCATCGGCGATCAGATCGACCGGCGAGGCAGCCGGCGCAACCGGAGGAAGGGACGAGGACCCGGACATGACTCCTCGGTAGCGGTCGCGGCCGAAAAATCCACCTCGAAAGCCGGGGCGCTTTCTGCCACCCGCTAGAGACATGCCCACGCTCTCCGAACTCGTGACCTACTGCGACCAGCGCACGCGCCGCGAGGCGTGGAAGGACGCGCCCGGCGCCTGGAACGGACTCCAGTTTGCCAACGATGGCCGGGTCACGCGGATCGGAGCGGCGGTGGACGCGGGCGTGGTCCCGTTCCGCCAGGCGGTCGCGGCCGGCGTGGATTTCCTGATCGTGCACCATGGCCTGTTCTGGGATGCGCACCGGCCCCTGACCGGCCCGGCCCATCTTCGCGTCAGGACGTTGGTCGAGGGCAACTGCGCCGTCTACTCGAGCCACCTGCCGCTCGACGGGCACCCCGAGCTGGGCAACAACGCCCTGCTCGCCCGCCAGCTTGGGCTGAAGCCGGAGACGCCCTTTCTGGTGAACGAGGGGCTTCCCGTCGGCTGGATCGCCCGCCACGCCGGCCGCCGCGCCAGCCTGCGCGCCCGGTTGGCCAAGCACTATAAACGGGTGGTGGCCCTGGAGTACGGCTCGCCCGCCCCCAAGGCGGTCGCCTTCTGCAGTGGCAGCGGCAACAGCGCGGTCCCCGCGCTGCTCCCCGCGGGGGTCGACACGCTCGTGACCGGCGAGCTGCGCGAGGAATGGTTCAACTACGCCCAGGAGAATCGGCTCAACCTCTACCTTTGCGGACACTATGCGACCGAGGTGCACGGGGTCCGTGCGCTCGCCGCCGAGCTCTCGGCTCGGTTCGGCCTCCCGTGGAAATTCATCGCCACGGAGAATCCGCTGTAGTCCCCTTTCCCACCCTTTCGCCCACCATGAAAAAAATCGCGATCCTCAACGGCCCCAATCTGGACCGGCTCGGCAAGCGCGAGCCCGAGATCTACGGCAGCGCCACGCTGGCCGATCTCGAGGCCTCGTTGCGCCAGGAATTCTCGACCGGGGTTGAGCTGGAGTTCTTCCAGTCCAACCACGAGGGCGCCCTGATCGACCGCATCGCCAGCCTGGCGGACCGCAAGTTTGACGGCGTGGTGATCAACGGCGGTGCCTTCACGCACACCAGCGTGGCGCTGCGGGATGCCCTGCTCGGTGCCCATCTGCCCACGATCGAGGTGCACATCTCGAACATCTACAAGCGCGAGGAATTCCGCCACACTTCTCTGACGGCGCCGGCCTGCATCGCGGTGATCACGGGACTGGGGCTCGAGGGCTACTTCGCCGCCGTGCGCTTTCTTCTCAAGCGTTGAGCGCGATGATCGAACCGGCCCTCCCGTTTGCCCGGGCGGACGGCGAGCAGTGGCACGTCGGGCACACCCGTCCCCGCTGCGAAAAGAAGTTCGCCGATCTGCTTCGTGCCGAGCAGATGGCGCACTATCTCCCGCTGATCACCAGCGTGCGCAAGTACGGCCGCCAGACCAAGCGGTTCACCAAGCCCTTGTTCGCCGGCTACGTGTTCGTGCGGATCCCCCTCGAACGCCGAGCCCGGGTGTTTCAGCAGGACCTCCTGGCCCGGCTCATCCCGATCGATAACGAGGCCGGATTTCTGCGCCAGCTTGACGATGTGCGCACCATCGTGGCCTCCGGGCTTGAACTCAGCCTGCACCCGCTGATCCACCGCGGCACCCGGGTCCGGGTGATCGGCGGACCGCTCCAGGGCCTGGAGGGCGTGGTCGACAATCCCGCCGACCCCCAGGGCATTGTCCTCTCGGTTGACGTGCTGCAACAGGGCCTGCTGGTCCGCATTCCGCTCGAGAACCTGCGGCCGCTACCCTGAGTCCGCTGGGGCGGGCAGCACGCCGAGCGCAGCACCCTCGCTCAGCGCATCACCCAGAGCCAAGCGCCAACGTGCAGGGTCGCACACGCGGCCAACGCCGCCGCCACATCATCCGCGACCACGCCCCAGCCGTCCGGCAGGTGCTGGAGGCGGGAGATCCCCAAGGGCTTCAGGATGTCAAAAAGCCGGAACAGCCCAAAGCCGGAGAGGAAGATCGCCCAGGGGGGCGCAATCGAGAGCAGGGACGTCCAGCCGAGAAAGCAGAGCGGCATGGCCACGAACTCATCGAGTACGATCGACCCGGGATCGCGCTGGCCGAGCCGGAACTCCGCTTCACCGCACATCGCCACCGCGAAGTAGCAGCCGATCGCGCTGAAAAACAGGGTCCCGAATGGACCCAGCCCGTAAAAAAAGAGGGTGAAGTACAGCAGCCCGGCGACCGAGCCCCAGGTTCCCGGCGCCTGACGCATCCGGCCCACCGGGCCCAGCGTGGCAAACCCCACCACCATCGGCGTTGGCAGGAAACGCGGCCAGAGCGGCTGCCGAAGTCTCATTTGTTCGCGTCCTCGAACACCACGTCCTTGAAGCGCCAGATGTAGGCCGCTCCGGAACTGACGGCAAACGCCGTGCCTAGGATGAAGATCCCCAGCCCGGTCTTGTGGATGATCTCTGTGTAGGCGCTGAGTTCGAAGTTGAAGAAATAGGCCAGATCGGTCGTCAGCATCGGCACGAAGAGAAGGAAGCCGATCGCGATGAGTTGTGTCAGGGTCTTGGTCTTGCCGCCCTTGTCCGCCGAGACGATCACCCCCTTGGATGCGGCGACCATCCGCATGCCGGTCACCAGAAACTCCCGGCACATCGTCAGCAGCACCCAGACGACGGGAATGGTCGCCTGATCCACGAAGACGATCATCAGCCCCAGCACCATGATCTTGTCCGTCAGCGCATCCATCAGCTTGCCGAAGGTCGAAACCAGGTTCTGCTTACGCGCGAGATAGCCGTCCAGCCAGTCCCCCACGGCCGCGGCAATGAAGATCCAAAACGCCAGGGTCGCAGCACCAAACCAGGTCTGGTACATCAGCCAGGCGATCAGGAACATCGTCGGGATGCGCGAGAGCGTGATGAGGTTGGGGAGATTCATCGCCGGATTTTCGTGACAACACCGCGCACCCCGCAGGATGGCAAGGGCGGAGATGACCAACGCGCGCTTGCGCCCGGCGCGAAGCCATGCGTCACTCCTGCGCCGCGCTGCCCGCGGCAAAGAGCTGCCATGCGCCACTGCATCTATCCCGGGACCTTCGACCCGATCACCTACGGACACCTCGACGTCCTGGAGCGAGCCACCCGGCTGTTCAGCCGCGTGACGGTTGCGGTCGCGGAGAATCCCGGCAAGGGTCCGCTCTTCAGTCCGGAGCAGAGGCTCGAGCTCATTCGCGCCAACGTGACCCGGCATGCCAATGTCGACGTGGTCATCTTCGGCGGCCTCCTGGTTGATTTCGCCCTGAGCCTGAAGGCCGATGCGATCATCCGCGGGCTGCGCGCGCTGTCCGACTTCGAATTCGAATTCAACATGGCCCTGATGAACCGGCATCTCCAGCCGGCCGTGGAGACGATCTTCGTCATGCCCAACGAGGCTTACAGCTACTGCAGCTCCTCGCTGGTCAAGCAGGTAGCCAAGTACGGCGGCGACGTCTCGCACTTCGTGCCACCCAACGTCGCGACCGCGCTCCGGACCGCCCACGGCCGGAGCTGAACCGACCAGACAGGTCCGAATTGCGGCGTTGCCTCGCGCCCCCCCACCGGGCAACGTGCTCCCTTTATGAGCGCAGAGCAGAACGATCCAGCGGCCCCCGCGACCCCCAGCGACTTCATTCGCGACATCGTCGCCCAGCATGTGGCGGAGCGCCGCTATCCGCAGATCGTCACGCGCTTCCCGCCGGAGCCCAACGGTTACATCCACATCGGCCACGCCAAGGCCATCTGCATCGACTTCGGGATCGCGCTGGAAAACGGCGGGCGCTGCAACCTGCGTTTTGACGATACCAATCCGGTCAAGGAAGACGTCGAATACGTCGACTCCATCACCGCCGACCTGAAGTGGCTGGTGGCCGGCTGGGCCGACCACATTCTCGGATTCAAGCCCAAGGGATCCACGCCGGTCGCCCAGGTGATCGACGGAAAGCCGGATTTCTACCGTGCACCCGCCGCCCCCGGCGCGACCGAGATCGAGCCCTTTTTTGCATCGGACTACTTTGACCAGCTCCACGACTTCGCCGTCGCCCTGATCAAGAAGGGCAAGGCCTACGTGTGCGATCTGAGCCCCGAGGATACCGATCTGTACCGCGGTGCCCCCGACAAGCCCGGCAAGGACAGCCCGTGGCGCAATCGCACGGTGGAGGAGAACCTGGCCCTTTTCGCCCGCATGCGGGCCGGTGAGTTCCCCAATGGGGCGTGTTCCCTGCGGGCCAAGATCGACATGGCTGCGCCCAACGTGTGGCTGCGCGACCCCCTCCTCTACCGGATTCGCCACATCGCCCACCACCATGTCGGCGCCCGGTGGTGCATCTATCCGCTGTACGATTTCGCTCATTGCCTGAGCGACTACCTGGAGGGCGTCACCCACAGCTTCTGCACGGTCGAGTACATCCCGCACCGTCCCCTCTACGACTGGCTGCTGGAGCAGCTCGACCTGCCGCGCCCCCTGCCCCACCAGTACGAATTTTCGCCCCTTAAGATCGGCTACATCATCGTCAGCAAGCGTAAGCTGCTGCAGTTGGTGCAGCAGAAGGCGGTGTCCGGCTGGGACGATCCGCGCATGCCCACGATCTCCGGCCTGCGCCGTCGCGGCGTGCCGGCCGCTTCCATCCGCCGTTTCGTGATCGGCACCGGCGTCACCCGCGCCGATGCGGTCACCGACATCGCGGTTCTGGAACACGTCATCCGCGAGGATCTCAATACCCGGGCCCTGCGCCGCCTCGGGGTGCTCAAGCCGGTCAAAATCGTCCTGACCAATCTCGCCGAGGGCGAGGTGATCGAGGTCGATGCCACCAATAATCCCCAGGACGAGCAGCCCACCACCCGTAAGGTGGCGCTCACGCGCGAGGTCTTCATCGAGTCCGACGATTTTGCCGAGGTGCCCCCGCCAAAATACTTCCGCCTCAAGCCGGGCGGCGAGGTTCGCCTGAAGTACGCCTGCATCATCACGTGCCAGGAGGTCGTCAAGGACGCGGCCGGCACGGTGGTCGAGCTTCGCTGCACCGCCGACCTCAGCACCCGCAGCGGCGGCCCCAACGCCGACAAGAAGGTCAAGGGCACGATTCACTGGGTCAGCGCCACGCACTCCATTCCGGCCGAAGTGCGAATCTATGACCGGCTCTTCAGCGTCGCCGACCCGGACGCCGACGGGGACTTCATGAAGCACCTCAATCCGCACTCGATGGAGGTCGTGTCCGCCCGCCTCGAGGCCTCACTCGCCGCGGCCACCGTGGATGATCGGTTCCAATTTGAGCGCCTGGGCTACTTCTCCCTCGATCCCAAGGATAGCGCACCGGGGCGGCTCGTCTTCAACCGCACGATCAGCCTCAAGGACAACTGGTCCAAGGCTCCGGGCAAGGCGTAGGCGCTGGGCGCCAGCGCGGCATGTTAATTACGGAATGCGGAGTGCGGTCTGGGGATCATGCCCCCGGGCACCCGCCTCCGTCCCGTCTGCAATCCGCGATCCGAAATCCGAGATCCAAAATCCGAAATCGGTCAGTGGCTACGGCACGATCCGCCAGTTGTGATTGGGCGTTACGGGCACCTGGCGATTGCGCTCCATCCAGGTGATGATCAGGTCGCGGATCTCCTCGCTTGAGCGGTGGAGGACCTTGGCGTCCTTGTACATGGTGTACCCCCCGCCGCCGTTGAGGCGGTAGTTGTTGATCGCGAGCCGCAGGACGCGATCCGGGGCGAGAGGCTCGCCGCCGAATCGTAGATTGCGGATCCGGTCGCCGAAGGGTCGGCGGAGATCGATCTCATACTCAACGCCCTCCGCCAGATCGAAATTATAGCCCGGCACGCGGGGATCAACCCGCTCGCGCGGCGACTTCTCCGGATCCGTCTCCCGGAAAAAGCGCGCCGAGTGCTCCAGGGCGGCCTTCACCATGGCACCGTTGGCTTCGATCACGACCAGCGTATTTTCATAAATGTAAAGCCCGGCGATATCCCGGACCGTGACTGGCCCAGCAGCGATGCGCGCGCGCAGGTTGAAATTGGCCGCCAGCGACACATCGGCCTGTCCGGCCTCCAGTTGCACCCGCTGGATCAGGTCGATGAGGGCGTTGTCCTCGAAGTAGCCCTCGGTCGCCGTGAGCTCGGTGGACGCCTCGCCAATCACGGTGCCCAGCCAGGCCTGGGTCTCCCGATGATACGGTTCGGCGAGAGCCAAAATCGCGGGGTCGGCCGGCACGGTTGCCGTCACGGGCAGCGAGACCGCGCCCTTGGCGGCAACCTCCCAGCGACCGGAAGTGGCATTCTTTTCGACATAGAGGTCGGCCCGGACGACGCGGTCGCCCCACCGGTTGGCCTGGGAGAGCAGCACGCCATTCACCAGGAGCGCGGGCACGTCGCGATGCGTGTGCCCCATGAAGATCACGTCAATGCCGGGAACCTCACGGGCGATCGCCACCGCCGCATTCTCCTGCGGCACCTGGCCGGGGTTCAGGCGGCCGGAGGCCAGATCAAGCTCGACCCCCATGTGCATCGCGATCGCCACAATGTCGACCCGCTCGCGCTCGCGCAGCACCTGCACCCACTTCCGCGCGGCGACCACGGGATCGCGAAACTCGAGCCCCTCGTAATTGCCCGGATTGTCCCAGCTCGGCACCCCTGGCGTGGTCAGGCCGAGGATGCCCACGCGCACGCCCTTCACTTCCTTCACCACGTAGGGATCGAAGGCGGTTTCCTCCGTTCCGGCCCGGTAAGTGTTGCCGGAAAGCCAAGGGAACGACGCTTCCCGCCGCGCCTTGTTCAGCACCCCCAGACCGAAGTTGTACTCGTGATTCCCAATCGCCAGCGCGTCATACTTCAGCGTGTTCATCACGAGCATCATCGGGCTCGGCGGCGCGTTGTTCCGGCGATTGTGATAGTAGGCCAGCGGCGTTCCCTGGATGGTGTCGCCGGAATCGAGCAGGAGCAGCTCCGGTTCCTCCCGCCGTACCTGCTGGATTAGCGTCGCGACCTTCGCCAAGCCGAGATGGGCCGGCTGGTTCGTAAAGTAGTCGATCGGGTAGATGTTGCCGTGCAGGTCGGTGGTGGAAAGGAAGGTGATTCGCGTCCGCTCCGCTGCCGTCAGGCAGGAAATTCCGGTCAGCATCGCGAGCACGATGAGCCGGCAAAAAAAGGTCGGTGGCATGGCCCAAACCTAACCCGCCGGCCTGTCTTGCCCAGCCCGTTTCTTGCGCCTGCGTTTCGCCGAGGTAAATTCCTGCAGAAACGCGGTTTGAATTCCGCCGATTTCTCCCAACACTGCGTCCTCCGTGATCAACGCTGTCTTTTACCTCTTCGTCGGCCTGCTCGGGATCTTGAGCATGGGCTTTCAGTTGCTGGGATCACGCCTGCTCAATCCCCACTTCGGTTCCTCCATCATCGTGTGGGCCTGGCTCATCTCCACCTTCCTCGCTGCCTTCAGCGCCGGCTCGATTCTGGGCGGCTGGATCAGTGGGCTGCCGACTGAGCGCCGCGGCCGTACGCAGGTTGCGGTCACGCTCGTCGGCGTGATCGCCCTCGCCTTCACGTCCTTCCTCGGCCGATCGGCCCTTGGCTGGATTGAACTCCAGTTTGAAAACATCAGCCTCGGCCTGCTCGTCGCCTGCTTCGGTCTCTTCTTTGTGCCGGTGGCCGTCTTCTCCTCCTTCGGTCCGCAGTGCGTCCAGTTTCTCGCCTCCCGCGGCGCCGCCCCGGGCTCGGCCTCGGGTCTGATCTACGGCGTCAGCACGATCGGCAATATTGCCGGGGTCATGATCACGGCCTTCCTGCTGATCCCCAACCTTCCGGTCTCGACCCTCCTCCAACTCTGGCTGTCCGTCGCGATCTTCAGCTCCGCGTGCCTGATTCTCATCCTCCGGCTCCCTCCGGAGGTCACCCCTCCCACCCCATGACGCTGCGCGCCTTTATCGTCCGCTCCCTCCTGGTGCTCGCCACAGCGTCCGCGCTGCGCGGGGCCGACTACGTCGAGCGCTACGACACCCTTTACAACAGTCTGACAATTGAGCGCCGCGGCACGCAGGTGGAACTCCGGGCCAAGTCGCGGGAGGGCGAGTACCTCGAATCGGCGGTGGATCTCGCCGATCCCCTCAACCTCGTCGTGCCCTACACGCGTTCGCTCTACGGCGGGCTGTTCTTCCAGCCCAAGCCTGAGAAGGTCCTCATGATCGGACTCGGGGGGGCCGGATTCCATCGCCTGTTCATGGCGGCCTACCCGCAGGTTCTGCTGCAGTCGGTCGAGCTTGATCCCAAGGTGGTCGAGCTCACCCGGGAGCGCATGTACTTCACCCCGACGGCCAACTCGCCCATCGCGACGGTCGATGGCCGCCAGTTCGTGAAGCGATCCCGTGACACGTGGGACTGGCTCATTCTCGACGCCTTCCGCGGCGGCTTCGTGCCTCCGCACCTCAAGACGAAGGAATTCTACGAGGAGTGCGCGGCCCGGATGAGCGACCGGGGGGTGTTCATCACCAACCTTCATTCCGGCACGGAGCTCTACTACGCCGACCTCAAGACCCTTCGCACGGTCTTCCCGCAGGTGGTCCTGTTTCAGACCAAGAATCGCGGCAACGTGATCGCATTTGCGGTCAAGTACGCCAGTCCCGACATGACCAATCCCGCCAACTGGCCGTCGACCGCCGAACTGAGTCCGCCGCTCCAGGGCCGGCTCGATCTGGCGGCGATCCGAGCGGAGGTCATTCCCTGGCCAACGGCCCGCGTGGCCCGCGCCAAGGTCATGACGGATGACTTCTCCCCCGTCGAATTTCTCGACGCGATGGAGGAGAACAACACCAAGCGGTGATAGGCAGGAACATGGGACCGAGGGGACCCCTGGTACGGATGGGACTTATGCTGACAGGCCGGCAGCAAAGCGCTGCAGGCGCGCGAGCACGCGGTCGCGGCCGAGCACGCGGAAGAGTCCGGTGATGCTCGGGCCCACATTGGTGCCCGTGGTGGCGAGACGAGCGATGGGCTGGTAGTCGCCGAAGCCGAGGCTTTGGGTGGCCGCGAGTGCCTTGATCGCTTCCTCGATCGCGGTGTCGCTGGAGAAGTTGAATGTCGGCAGCGCGGCCACCAGTTCGCGCAGACGCGCCGCGGGATCGCCCTTGCCCATGACCTTGTCGCGGACCTTCGCGTCGATGGCATAGTCCTCGCCGAAGAAATAGGCCGTGTAGGCCGGAAGCTCCTCCAGCCCCTTGATCTTGGGCTGGCAAAGCAGCATGACCTCCCGGAAATAGCCGGGATCCGCCGCGAGCGCCGCGGCCGCGCCCTGGCGCTCGAGGTAGGTGCGTGCGAGGGCGACGAAGCGATCCGCTGGTACCTCCAGGAGGTAGGCCATGTTCATGTGCGCGAGCTTCTTGTCGTCGAAGCGCGCATTGCTCTGATTCACCTGCGGGAGGTCAAAGAGGCGAATCACGTCGCCGATCGGCATCTTCTCGCGATCGCCACCCGGATTCCAGCCCAGCAGACACAGGAAGTTCACGAGGGCCTCCGGGAGATAGCCGCGGCGCTGGTACTCCTCGATCAGGGCCCCCTGGTCGCGCTTCGACATCTTGCCCGGACCGTTCTGCTTCAGAATGAGAGGAATGTGGGCGTAGGCCGGGACCGGGGCGCCGAAGGCCTTGAACAGTTCAACATGCTTGGACGCGTTGGAGAGATGATCCTCGCCGCGGATGACGTGGGTGATCTCCATTGCAATGTCGTCAACGACGTTCACGAAGTGGAACACGGGATTCCCATCGGAGCGCACGATCACAAAATCCTCGTCCTCTACCCGCTCAACGCGGCCGCGGATCTGGTCATCGATCACCGTTGGCGCCACCTTCACCTTGGTCACCGTCTTCTTCCGGTGCTCGTCGTACACCTCGTAGCGCTCGCCCTCGAGTTTGAAGTAGATGGCCCCGTCCTTCTCGTAGGTCCGGCCCGCCGCCTTGAGCTTCTCCAGGTACTCGGCGTAGATCGCGGCACGCTCGCTTTGGCGGTACGGGCCGAAGTTCCCCCCGACCCGCGGACCCTCGTCCCAATTCAGGCCCAGCCAGGACAGACTATCGTAAATGAGGTTCAGGTACTCCTCGCTGTTCCGCTCCTTGTCCGTGTCCTCAATCCGCAGCACAAAGACGCCATCGGTGTGACGCGCGTACAGCCAGTTGAACAGGGCGGTGCGGGCACTGCCGATGTGGAAGAAGCCGGTGGGACTGGGTGCAAAGCGGACGCGGACTCGGGACATGGCGAAAATCTTGGGCTTGTGACGGGTGAAAACCGGCAGCTAGAAGCATGGCGTGCCCCCTGTCAAAGCCTCCGCATTCGACCCCGCCGCGCTCGTGGCTCAGTGCGAGAAACACGCGGCCGCGCAGCGTTTCCGCGTGGAGCGATTCGGTGAGGTCGCGGGCTGCCCCCTCGTCGCGCTGACGCGGCGGACGCCCGGGCCGCGGCCGCGGATCTACGTGTCAACCGGCGTCCACGGGGACGAGCCTGCTCCCCCTCAGGCGCTGGCCCAACTTTTGGCCAGCGGGGTCTTCGACGCACGCGCCAACTGGTTTCTGGTCCCCATGCTGAATCCCAGCGGGTTTCATCGCGGGACGCGGGAGAATGCGGCCGGGGAGGATCTGAACCGGGATTACAAGGATCAGCGGACAACCGAGGTGGCGGCCCACGTCCGTTGGCTGGTGCGGCAGCCCCGGTTCGATCTGGTCCTGTGCCTGCATGAGGACTGGGAGGCCACCGGCTTCTATCTCTACGAATTGAATCCCGAGGGGCGCCCCACCCTTGCGGATCGCATTCTCGAGGGGGCCCGGGCCCACAGCCGCATCGAGGATGCGGCCGTGATTGACGGACGGGCCGCAGACGCGCCCGGCATCATTCGCCCGGTCAACGATCCGCTGCTGCGCGAGGACTGGCCTGAGGCCATCTACCTGCGCGCTCACCACGCACGCCTCGGCTACACGTTTGAGACCGCCTCCACCCAGCCGGTGGCGCAACGCATCGCCACCCTCGCCGCCGCCGTGACCGCGGCCGTAACGGCCCTGGGCTAGAGTCCGGTGGTCGGCAAGCCATGGGCGTCGCAGAACGCCCGGAGATCCGGGGGCAACGGCGCGCGAAAAACGGGCGCGATGCCCGCCGGGCCCAGATCAATCTCGGCGCAATGCAGGGCCTGCCGGGGCAGCAGGAGCTTGGCGGCGAGATCGTCGTTCCAACCCCGATCGATGAAGTCGAGGTACAGGCGCGCGTCCGGCCCGTAGATCTTGTCCCCCACCACGGGTCGCCCCAGCCACTGGGCGTGCGCGCGGATCTGGTGCTTGCGTCCGGTCTCCAGGTGGACCCGCGCCAGCGTGAAGCCACCCGCCGTCGCCAAGGGCTCGAAGCGCGTGACGGCGGCCTTCCCGCCCGGACAAACCGCGGACTTCATGAAGACCGGGCTGGCCGTGTCATCGCCCAGCGGCTGATCAACGGTCACGGTTTCGCTGAGCACACCGGTCAGGATGACGAGGTAGCGTTTGTTGACGCGCCTTTCCTGCATGGCGGTCTGAAGGCGACTCGCCATGCGGGCGTCCTTGGCCATCACCACGATACCGCTGGTTTCCCGATCCAGCCGGAAGACGAGGTGCACGGTGGGCAATCCGGTGTGTTCGCGGACGGCGCCGACCAGGCTCGACCAAGGCCCGGCCTTGGACGGATGACAGACCACATCACCCGGCTTGTTCACCACGAACAGGCGCTCGTCCTCGTGCACCACCCACGCGGGCGGCTCGGACGGGTCGATCATGCGGACCGGCCCCTGCTTGAGGCGCCGCGGCCACGCGCAGGCGCGGATGGGGAAATCCACGGAATCAGTCGGGGCGGCGGCAGGATCGGGAAGCACGGGCGAAAGGTGAAGCGAGTGCACGAAAAAGGCCCGCCCAAAGCGGGCGGGCCGGAAGTCGTTGCGCGGCCGCGAAAGGCGGGGCGCGAGGGGATCAGCCTTCCTGATCCATCTTGTCACCCTCGAGCACGTAGATGCCCGCGAGGTAACCTTCCTCGACGACGGCACCGACCTTGAGGGTGCCATAGAAATAAACGGGCGTATCCATGACCGCCTTGATGCCGTTCTTGCCCATGCGAACGATGATCCACTCGTTCATGTTGGGCACCGTGCCGTAGCAGCAGGCCGACGCGTCGCGCATGAGGAGAAGTTCGGTCACGAGACCATTCTCAACCTTCACGGGGAGCATGAAGCCACCCACGACGACCTTGGAGCCGGTCAGCGCCTTGATGGCCTCGGGGATCTGTTCCTCCCCGGTCGGGACGGGAGCCTTGGCATCCGCACCGGGCTCGACGTACGGCGGGACGAACTGGAATCCGGAGAGCCGATCAAAGCCAACCTTGGTATAGCCGTCCTTGACCACCGTCTGCCCCTGAAGGAGGGACAGACCGAGGCCGGCGCTGAGGAGGAGCAAACCGACGAGGGAGCGAAGCGTCATGGGAAGTAAGAGAGTTAGGAAAACAGAACGTAGCCAGGCGTGAGAGGCAAGTCAGCAAGGCGCTATTCCCGGGCCGTCCGGTCGGAATAAGCCCCGGAATCGCAGAGGATCAGTTATTTGCGATAGTCGAGCGGAGGGAGACGGTCCCCAAGGAGGGGAACATAGCGGAAGCCGGCTCCCCGGCGGCCGCTAAACTCCTCCTTGGCCTTGGCAATGGTTGCGGGATTCTGGAAAAGGTCGATGGCGGTGGTCGCGAGCGTCTTGGCCGCGACCATCATCCCCTTCATGCCAATGGAGGTGCCACCTTGGGCCACCGCCTGCCAGCTGTGGCCCGGCGTTCCGGGAGCGTAGGTCGCCGCACTGAGGCCGACGGTCGGTACGGCCCAGCTGACGTCACCCACGTCCGTCGAGGCGGAACCGGGGTCAGGCGTGGGGTTGAACGGAGCCACTTGGGACGCGAGTTCGAGGGCGCCTGCGCGCCCACCGGGGAACGTCCGCCCGATGGCCGTCGCGAAGACTTTCTCCTCCTCGGTGTACTGGACGCCGCCGACCGCGCTGAGGTTCTGGTGCATCACTCGCGCCAGCGTCTCGTTGGGCAGGAGTTCGTAGTTGCCGTGAATGACCTCCCACTCGACCGAGGTGCCGGTACCCATGGCCGCGCCCTGGGCGGCGGCCTCGAGCCGGGACCAGACATCGGCAACAACTTCACGGCTGGGGCTACGGACATAGTAAAAAACCTCGGCCGCGGCCGGGACAACGTTCGGGGCCTCTCCGCCACGGGTGATGACATAGTGAATACGCGTGGAGTCGGGCACATGCTCACGCATGAGATTGGCCATGTGATTCATGGCCTCCACCCCATCGAGCGCCGAGCGCCCGCGCTCGGGAGCGGCGGCGGCGTGGGAGGCGATGCCCTTGAAGCGGAACTTGGCGGACTTGTTGGCCAGGGACGAGGCCGGGTTCGCACTGTTGGCGCTGCCGGGATGCCAGTGCAGGACCACATCGACATCGTTGAACAGCCCCGCGCGCACCATGTAGACCTTGCCCGAGCCACCCTCTTCCGCCGGCGTGCCGTAGAGACGGATCGTGCCCGGCTGGCCCGTGGCCGCCAGCCACTCCTTGATGGCAACGGCCGAGGCCACCGAGCCCGCGCCGAAAAGATTGTGCCCGCAGGCATGACCGGCGACCTGGCCGACGATCTCCTTACGCTCCGCGACCGCTTCCTGGGCGGTGCCGGGGAGGGCGTCCATTTCGGCCATGATGCCGATGACCGGGGAACCACTGCCATAGGTGGCGACGAAGGCGGTGGGGATTCCGGCGACGCCGGTTTCAATCTTGAAGCCCGCCTTGGCCAGTTGCTCCTGGAGCAGGCTCGAGCTCTTCGTTTCCTGGTAGCCGACCTCCGCCCACTGCCAGATCTTGAGCGCCATGTCCTCGTAAGTGGCGCGGTTTTGATCGATGCGCTGCAGGACTTGATCCTTGGTCGTCTGGGCACGGGCCGCACACACGACGGCGAGGGCGAGCAAGGCGGTTCGGATAAACGGAAGGGGCTTCATGGGTGGGAGTGGAGGGAGGCGCCGACTGAAAGACGTTGGGGCGGCCAACCCGACCATGGTCACCCTTCTCCCGGGCCAGCGTCAATCCCACGAAAAAGCGCCCCCGGTAACCAGCCGGGGGCGCTCGAATCTCACCGTAACTTCACCCGTTCTTCAGAACGCGCGGGTAAAGGTCAGGGAATAGGCCCGGCCAATCCAAAGGCTGCCGCCCGTGGTCGGGTTGTAACCTGAGGCCGTGGCCGCCTCCGAGGGCTCCTCGTCGAGGATGTTATTGATGCCCAGGCGAATCGTCGTGCCCGCGACCCACTTGTTGGCATCGTTCTGGAACCGGTAGGAAAGACCGACATTCACCTGGAGCGCATCATAGCCCTCTTCATAATAGGTCGTCGTGCCGTTGTTGAACACCGGCCGGATGTAGTCCGGACGGCCGAGCGAGTTGTAAAGGGCGGCCGTCGTGGTCGCGCCCGTCCGGATGTCGCTGGTCCAGACCGCGCTGATCGAGCCCGACCAATCGTTCTTCCGCCACTGGATCGTCGTGTTGGACTTCCACTCGTTGGTCGACATCGAGATGATGTCGTCGTTCTTCTGCGAGGTGGGCGTGGTCTTGGTGAACTTGTTTAGGAACTGCGACCACTCCGTCGAAACCCGGAACTGACCGAAGGCGGTGTCCGGCAGGCTGTAGCTCAGGTTGTAGTCGATGCCGTTCGTGAAGTTCTTTCCCGTCCGGTTGACCTGCTGGCTGACAATGCCCGCGTACACCCCGACCGCCGCCATCTGCTCGCTGGCGGGGAGGAGTGCGTTCGCCGCCGCGAACAGTGCACGGTCCTGATCCGTCACGGCGTAACGCAGCGTATTCCCGTCACCCACATAGGTGTTGGGGCTCGTCGGATCCAAGTGGAACCCGGTGTTGATCTGGTCGATCGGGATCCCTTTGGCCAACTGCTGCTGCGTGTAGGCGCGGACCAGCTGCTCGTCGAGTGCGGTGTCGCGACCCTGAGCCTGGATCAGGTTCTTCTGCTCAATCTCCCAGTAGTCCACCGTGAAGGACAGACCCCGGACGAAGGGCACGTCCACCGCGATGCCAACGCTCAGGCCATCGGATTCTTCGGGCTGAAGATCGGAATTGGCGAGGTTGTACGTGCGGATGAGCACCTGCGAATCAAGGGGACGGCCCGCGCTCTGGAAGTGATCGTTGCGGACCGTGTCGCGCACTCCGGGAGGCGAGGCGACCGAAAACGATGCCGGCTGGTAGAGGGCGTCGAGCTGGGGAGCGGAGAAGCCCTGGTTCAGCGACGCACGAAGCATGGACCACGACGTCGGCTTGTAATTCAGGCCGAACTTGGGCTTGGTGGTTTCGCCGAAGTCGGAGTAGTCCTCGTAACGCACCGAGGCGTTCGCCTCGAGGGAGTACACCAGGGGGAAGTTGCTCTCGGTGGAGACAAGCGGAACCACGGTCTCGGCATAGGCGCTGGAGATCTCGCGGGAGGCAAAGAGGTCGCCCTTGGGCGAGGTCACCAGGAAGTCGGTGTTGTTCGGGTCCAGGGCCTCGCCACGGGCGTTCACTGCCCCGGCGGGGATGAAGTTGTGGTACGGGGGGCGGAAGTCCTCGCGGTACTCACGGCGGAACTCAATCCCGGTGGAGGCCGAGATCTTGCCGGCCCAGATCTCCGCAATCTCCCCGTTTGCCCGGAAATCGGCGCTGAAGATCGAGCTCTTGCCGAAACGAGTCAGCGTCTCGGTGTAGGAATCGCGAACCTGCTTGGGATTCGTGTACGGCGCGTTGTAGACCACCGAGTCGCCCTCGACCTTGAAGGTCATGCCGAAGGGATTCCACGCCGTCGCGTCCGTGCGGTGGGCGGCATCGTCGAGCTTGGAATCGCGAACCCCATTGAACACGTAGTCCTTGGTATTGACGAACCCGTACATCAGCGCCGATTCCCACGTCCAGGTGGACGCACCGAAGCTCCCACTCAGGCCGGCCACCCCGCGCCAGACATTGTCGCGCGCAAACACGTCCTCGATCCCGCCGTCATCCAGCGTCATTGCCGTGATGGTGATCGGCGTCGGCGTGCCCACGAGACGGCGGGTGCCGTCCGCGTTGTTGGCACCCGTCGGGCTGTAGAAGCGCGAACCGCGGGGGTTGAACGGATTGTCAGCCGAAAGACTGACCCGTGAGTCGGAGGAGCTCAGGGTAATGGGCTGGCGATGCGTGCTCGAATACGCGTAGTAGAAGCCAAGCTCTCCGAAGGCCCGGATACTGTCGGTCAACTGGTACTCCATCCGGTTGAACAGATTGTAGCGCCGGCTTCGGGGCTGCCCCACCGTGTACTCATTGTAGTCCGCGAAGTACTGCCGGGGGAGGGCCGCGGTCGTCAGCGTGGGCGTGCCGTTGATCGGGTACACACGGTTGATCGTACCGGTGAGCGCATCCTCACCCACGCGGAACTGTACCCACTGGCTCGTCTGCGTCAGCCGGTCATACGGACTGCCGAGGACATTCCAGGGCGCCCGCGCGGACCCTGACTTGTCCCCGGTCGCTGACACGTCGCGCTCGCGCCACCAGATGTAGTCACGGTCATAGGCCGTGAAGCCCAGCAGGAGGCTCCCCTTCCCGTCCGCAAACGTCATGCCATGGCCCAGATTGAAGGAGTAATCCGCCCCGCCGCCGTGCTCGGTGACGCCGAAGCGAACGCTGACTTCCGTCCCGGTCGGGTCCTTTTTGGTGATGTAGTTGACCACTCCCGCAACCGCATCGGATCCGTAGATGGCCGAAGCGCCGTCGCGCAGCACCTCGACCTGCTGGACGCCGAAGCTGGGCATCGTGTTGACGTTCACACTCTGGGTGTTGAACGGGTGAAACGGCGAGCGCCGACCATTGAGCAGCACCAGCGTATTGCCGGCGCCGAGGCCACGGAGCGCGACCGTCACCACGCCACCGCGTGCAGCCACGGCGTTCACGGAGGTCTCATTGTTCGGAATGTTCGTGATCTGGGGAAGCGCCACCAGCATGTCGGCCGGCGTCGCGGCGTCGCGGGCCTGGATCGCTTCAAAGTTCATCACGGTGACCGGGAGGACCTTTTCCTGGTCCGTGCGGCGGATGTTCGAGCCCGTCACGGAAAAGGCCTCCATCGTGATCACGGACTCCTCCGCGGCGCCAGGAGCGGCGGAGGATGGGGTGCCGGCCGTTTGGGCGAAGGCCGGCAGCGAGGCGGCGAGGCTGGCGACCAGGCAAGCGGGTAACCCCCGCATCCACCCGGAACGGGGGTTAGGTTCGTTGGTAGGATTCATGACAATCTTCGGTTTGTGACTACTGGTTTACGTGCGTGCATCCGATGGTGCGGCACCGGCGAGGGTATGGGTTCCAACAAAGGGACGCGGCAGGGCCGCCTCCCGGATCCAGAGCCCGGCGACCTCCGCACAGGGTTCGCCCGGCTGAAAATTGAAGCAGTGAAAGAAGCTCCGGCCGCGTGGAGGGAGGGCCGGATTCGCCCGTCCTTGCAGAAATCGGTCCAACGCATCCTCCTCTCACCCGCGCCCCGACTCCGATTTTTGGATACATCCTGGCGCGAGCCACCCGGACTCTCCGCGCCGCTCGATCTCCAAAATCGCAGGGCCCAGTGAATTGGGAAACATCTGCCATGTATTACTTCGGTGCATACGCGACAATCCGGTGTCAATCTGGACCCTCGCACCTGACCGAGATGTCAGGCAGAACGCGCCGCTGACCGCCAAAAGGCGGCGATGGCGGCAGGATGCGCTCCGCGCCGTGCGCACTTTCGCGCAACCCGCGGTCACCCATCAGGGGGCCGACCACGGGGGCGCTCCGGCGCCCGGGCGAAAAAAAAGCGCCCCCGGGATCAACCCGGGGGCGCGAAACTCTGCGGACGGATCAACCCGGCGGGCGATCAGAACGTGCGGGTGAACGTGAACGAATACGCCCGACCGACCCAAAGGCTCGATCCCGTGGAGCCGCTGTAGCCGGACGCACCGCTGGTCGGACTGGGCTCCTCGTCGAGGACATTGTTGATCCCGACGCGCAGGGCGGTGTTGCGGATCCAGGGGTTGGCCTCCCCACCCCAGCGATAGCCCAGGCCCGCATTGATCTGGATCTGGCCCTCGCCCTCCTCGACATAGGACGTCGAGCCATTGTTGGTGATCTGCCGGATGTAGTCCGGCCGCCCGAGCGATTCCCAGACGGCGGCCGTGGTCGTGGCGCCCGTGCGGACGTCGCTGCCCCAGGTCGCGCTCAGGGATCCATTCCACGCTCCCTTGCGCCACTGGAGCGTCGTCGTGCTCTTCCACTCCGCTGTGGTCATGGAAACGATATCGTCGTTGATCGGCGACGTCGGCGTCCGCTGGGTGTACTTGTCAAGAAACTGCGACCACTCGGTCGAGAGCCGGAACTGGCCGACCGGTGTATTGGGCAGGCTGTAGCTGACGCTGTAGTCGATGCCACTGGTGAAGTTGCCCCCCGTTCCATTGATGGACTCGGAGATCGTGCCGATCCAGGCTCCAAGCGGGGCCACCCAAGCGGACTGGGGTGCCGTGGCGTAGGTGCGCTCGAACAGCGCGATATCCGCCGCCGTGACCGGCGCGCGCAAGGTGTACGGGTCACCTCGGTAGTTCGCCGCC